>DATFNQ010000048.1:0-13475 GCA_035266305.1 Methylovirgula sp. | reverse complement strand
TGGTCGCCGAAATCACTCAACCGCTTCAATCGATCATCAACATCGAAAAATCCCGGCTGCCTTCGCATCGAATCATCCCCAATCCATCCATCACGATGCAATCAGAAAGGCCGCGAATTGGCGAGGTTGTTAGAAGCGTCCAGATGGCTGGGGCGCCGGGTGGGACAAGATCGAGTACTTGCTAGCTATGCGCAAAATTTGCTGACGCGGGCGCTTGGATCAGGCGGCAGCTTTGACATGAGGTAGACTTGCCTCAATTCCGTTTTTGAAACTCACATTCGCGATAAGCTTTGGACGCGCCGACGAAGACCAAAACGGCAAGGCTGAACAGCTCCGCTTCCAATTTCGGGTTCGAGGCCAAGATTTGAGCCGCAGCCGGCCGACGCGCTCCGCAACAATATGGACGCGGCGGAATACAAGGATGTCATCCATCGGCCTGGTATTCCTGAAATATATTTCGGACTTTATTCTGCAAAGGCCGCCCGCACAATATCGTTGCGGGCGCCATTTCTTACAGAGATCTTGCATTATTCTTTCCAATGCCTGACCACTCGGCGCGATCTTTGGCTAAGATGCGAACACTTCGGAAAATCCGAGGGAAACCTCACAGGAGAACATCATGGCTTGGACAACCCCCTATATCTGCGAGATCTGTGTCGGGATGGAAGTCACCGCTTACGAATCAGCCGAAATCTGATTCGAGCCGGATGACATCGTCGAGGTGCTGGCCCTGTTGGCCAGCACTGAGGCAGATTAGTGTTCAGTTCGGTCTGCCGATCGCTCCCGGAAACCAAACATCGGCATTGATACGTTAACGAGCGGGCCCCAAGAAGCCTGAGCGCTGAGGCTTCAATTTATGCGACCGCCGGCTGTCGCATCGCTCCATCAACTATGCGCTTCGGTCCGAAACTGTCGATGCGTCGGACGGCTGACCAAATGGCGTATGAAGCAAAATGGCTCTCCTTTTGCGAAGCGGACCGTGCCGGGCACGTCCGCCAATTCATCGTGAAGGTAAACGTTCGACGATTTCCGCGCGGAGGAAGCATTCCGGTTGGAGTCAGATTCGCTTGAGCGCATTGAGAGCTATCTCGCGAGAGGCCGCTTGGCTTTCGCTCAGGGTGCTTTCATTGGCGACAATGCTCTCAAGAGAGGCACGCGCAATTTCCAGACACTCCCTCGTATGCTCGAGGGTCTGTGTGAGATGCGCAATAACCCTTTTCTTTTCATCGAGTTCCTTGGCGGCATCTGCTGCGGCGGTCATTTGCTCTATTCCTATCCACGGGCGAGCGTACCGCCCCATTTGCTCATAGAGCCAGACTCACCGCTTTGACACCTTGACGTGAATCAATTCGCGCAGGTCGCGTAGTCGGCTATGTGCGATCGCTGGTGGAAGCGGTGCAAAGCGCCCTAATCCGGCTGGCTGGACTTGAGCGCTTTAATCGTTCTAATCACCAGAACGAACGTGTCGGAGGAACTCCAATAATGCCGGATGTGCGGGCAGTCGTTGCCATCGGCCAAAGAGGCCAGTTCGGCCTCAACGGCCGGCTGCCCTGGGAAGGCCGCAAGGACCCCGAATTCGTCGCCGACGTGGAGCGGTTCTTCGAGCTGACGCGCGGCCATGTGCTGATCATGGGCCACCGCACCTTCATCTCCGTCCCGAAATTTGCCTTCGCCGAGCGCGACATCGTCGAAATTCACGCCTCCGAAGCGCCCGAGGAGGTGCTGGCGCGCTTTCCGGGCCGCGTGGTCTTCATCGGCGGCGGCCCGCCGGTCTATGCGTCCTATGCCCGCTTCATAAAACTTTGGGATGTCAATCGGCTGCCTTATGACGGCGAAGCGGACCGCTGGTTCGATCCAGCTTGGCTGGTCGCGACACGCTAGCGCTTTCAGGCCCGGCCGCCGGCTTTATTGATCGCCTCCCTGAAATGAGGCAAAAGGCGCCATCAGCCGGGCGGCGTGGCCGCCGCTCCGTGGGCTTCACATGCAGCTTCCTTTGCGCGTTGGCGTCGCCGGCCTCGGCACGGTGGGCCTCGCGGTCCTTGAGCTTCTCGATCGGCAGGCCGCGGCCTTGGCGGCGCGCTGCGGGCGCAAAATCACGGTTGTCGCGGTCTCGGCGAAAGAGGCGCGCAAGGAGCGTGGCGTCGATCTATCGCGTTTCGCCTGGTTCGACGATCCGGTGGCGCTCGCCGGCTCGCCCGACATCGATCTCTTCGTCGAATTGATCGGCGGCGCGGATGGCGCGGCGCTGGCATCCGTCGAGGCGGCGCTCGCCGCAAGCAAATCCGTCGTGACCGCCAACAAGGCGCTGCTCGCCAAACACGGGATGCGGCTTGCCGAGCTCGCCGAGGCGAAGGGCGTCGCGCTCGGGTTTGAGGCTTCCGTGGCGGGCGGCATTCCGATCGTGAAAACCTTGCGCGAGGGTCTCGCCGGCAATGCGATCACCCGCGTCTATGGGATTCTGAACGGCACATGCAATTACATCCTGTCGCGGATGGAGATGGAGCACCTCACCTTCGCCGAATGTCTCGTCGAGGCGCAAAGGCTGGGGTATGCCGAGGCCGATCCGAACTTCGACATCGGCGGCGAGGACACGGCGCACAAGCTTGCGATCCTGACCGCGCTCGCGTTCGGCACGCGGCTCGATCCCGAGGCGATCGCGATTGAAGGCATCAAGGACCTCAGCCTCGCCGATATCGAGGCGGCGAGCGAACTCGGCTATCGCATCAAGCTGCTTGGCGTGGCGCAGCGCACGACCGCCGGGATTGAGCAGCGCGTTCACCCGACGATGGTGCCGCGCTCTTCCGCTATTGCCCAGGTGATGGGCATCGCCAATGCGGTGACGATCGATGCGGATGCCGTCCACGAGCTGACCTTGGTCGGGCCGGGCGCCGGCGGCGATGCGACGGCCTCCGCCGTCGTGGCCGACATTGCCGATATCGCCAAGGGCTTGCGGGCACCACCCTTCGGGCTGCCGGTCGCGGCACTCGCGCCATTGCAGCGGGCGCCGATGCAGATGCATGAGGGCGGCTATTACATCCGGCTCTCCGTCTATGACCGGCCGGGCGCCGCGGCGGCGATCGCCACCCGCATGGCCGAGCGGTCGATTTCGCTGGAGAGCATCGTACAGCGCCGGCGGCCCGGCGAGCGCAAAAAGGCCGCCGAATCGGTGCCGGTTGTTCTCATCACCCATGCGACCTATGAGAAACTGATCCGCGAGGCGCTCGCGGCCGTGGTCGCCGACGGTTTCATCGCCGAGCCGCCGCAGCTCATCCGCATCGAACGCGAATGAGCGTGAAAAGCATTGGACGTTGGAGGGCCGTCATTGCGAGGAGCGAAGCGACGAAGCAATCCAGAACGTGGGCCGCAAACTGGATTGCTTCGCTTCGCGCGCAATGACGATGCTGCATAGGCTCTAGAGAAGGAAACTCCACTTGGTCGATCTCGTCGTCACAAGCCGGGACATCATTGATCGAATCCTGACGCTCGAACTGGTACGGGTGACCGAGCGCGCCGCCGTCTCGGCCGCCCGCCTGCGCGGCCGGGGCGATGAAAAGGCGGCGGATCAGGCGGCCGTCGATGCCATGCGCCGCGAGCTGAACCGGCTGCCGATCGACGGCACGATCGTGATAGGCGAGGGTGAGCGCGACGAGGCGCCGATGCTTTATATCGGTGAAAAGCTCGGCACGTCGCTCGGGCCCAAAGTCGATATCGCGGTCGATCCGCTCGAAGGGACCACGCTTTGCGCGCGCGACATGCCGGGCTCGATCGCGGTGATGGCCATGGCAACGGGCGGCTCGCTGCTCCACGCGCCCGACGTCTACATGGAAAAGATTGCGGTCGGCCCCGGCTATCCGCCGGGCACCGTGGATCTCGACATGACGCCGGAAGAGAACATCCGCGCCCTGGCGAAAGCCAAGGGGGTGAGACCGAGCGACATATCGGTGCTCGTGCTCGATCGGCCGCGCCACAAGGCCATCATGGACGATTGCCGGCGCGTCGGCGCGCCGCTGCGCATCATTCCCGACGGTGATGTAGCCGGCGTCATTTTCACCACGCGACCCGAAGATACCGGCATCGATCTCTATCTTGGCATCGGCGGCGCGCCGGAGGGCGTGCTCGCCGCAGGCGCGCTGCGCTGCGTCGGCGGTCAGATGCAGGGCCGCTTGATCCTCGATACGGAAGAGAAGGTCGCGCGCGCCGCCAAGATGGGCGTCAAGGATCCGCACCGCAAATACGATGTGAAGGAGCTCGCGTCGGGCGATGTGATCGTCTCATTGACCGGCGTCACCGACGGGCCGCTGCTCGCCGGCGTCAAATTCGGCAAGCACCATGTGACGACGGAGACCCTGATCTATCGTTCGGTGACCGGAACGGTGCGTAAGATCATCGCCGAGCACCGCGAGATGGGGAAGTTCAACGCGGATTGAATGAATAACGTCTCTACTCCGGTAGCTTGTCACCAAGCACCGGGAGTCCAAGCTCATCTCCTGCACCGCGCAAATTTTTATCGAGCGAAGCGAGATTGCGGCGCTGCGCCAGTTCGAGTGCGACGGTCACATCCGCCCCTCTGCAATCAGATCCTTGATTTTCAAGCCGCCAAGTGTGACGCCCTTGCTCATCGCGCGAATATTCGCCGCGGCGGCACGGGCCTGTTCGGCATCGACGGCCTGACGGGGTGGTACAAGCCGCGCCACGGCTTTGCCGCGGCGGGTGATGACGATTTCCTCGCCGGCTTCCACCCGGTCAAGCAATTGCCCCAACTTGGTTTTGGCTTCGAAGGCACCGATTTCGCGCACCTGCAGCTCCCATACAGACCAGTTGACAATCTAGACTACCATCGGCGCGGCATCGAGAAAGATCGCGAAGAGACATTGATCGCCGACCGGTCGCACAGCCGTCATGGGAGTGTCATGCCCCCTGCACGAAGCAGCGGCAAAGTTCTGGCGCGGCTTCGCCGCATCAAGGGGAGAACATCATGTCCAGCAACGCCCAGGCCGAGCATCACGAAGCAGCCGCCGAGCATCATGAACATGCGGCCAAACATCACCGCGAGGCGGCCAAACTTCACGAGGAAGGCGAGCATGAGAAGGCCGGCCACCATGCGCATGTTGCCCACGGCCACACGATGCACGCAACGCACCATGCCGAGGAAGCGTCGAAACATCATGCCGACGCGCATGGATCGGACTCTGAGGAGTAGCTCTTTCCCGGGCGAGCCCGCGCAGCGGGCCATGATCGGGGATCCAGAACTATTGCACTTAATTGCGCGATTGGGCGCGCGGCTCCTGGATCCCGGCTCGAAGCTTTGCTTCGGCCGGGAAAGTTTTATCGCGAAGCATTTTGCAGCGTCGCTTGAATGTCGGCCAAAGTCGCCATGAGTGTGAGCGGTGCGATCGGCGAGATTTCAAATCCGACGGCACGATAGAAGTCGCTGGCTTCGGCCGAAATCGCATGCACAAGAATGCCGCGAATTCCGATCAGGTCGGCAGCTTGAATCACGCGCGAGGCCGCATCCCCCACCAAAGCGCGTCCGATACCGCGATTTTGATAAGTTCGCTCGACAGCCAGGCGACCCAACACGACGACAGGCACGGGGTCAGGCATGTTGCGCCGGAAGCGGCCCGAGGCCTGCTTTATATCCACGGCGCCGGACGCGAGAGCGTAATAAGCAACGATGCGCTGATCATCACAGACGACGTAAGTGCGTGATGCGCCGCTTGCCTGATTGGCCTGTGCACGACGTTTCAACCAGTCATCAAGCACAGGAACACCTGAGTCGAAAGCTGCACTATCATGGCTCTGATCGATCGGCTGAGGTCGTGTAAGTGCCATTCATTCCCACGGCGCGGGTTTCGTCATCGTGCGACGCAGTTTCTCATTCGGCGCCGGCGGCGCATCGAGCCGCGCTACGAATTCCGCGTAGGTCTTGCCGCTCACCTTGAAAAGCGTCTGGTCGAGCAAAGCATCTTCCGCCGCGCGTCGTCCTGCCTCCAAAAGAAAATCCGTGCGGCTCTTGCCGAGCAGATGGGCGGCGCGATCGATGAGGTTGCGATCTTCCGGCTTGACCCGGACATTGAGCGTTTCGCGCTTTGCCGCGCGGGCCGTTCTGACAGGCATGCGAATCCCTCCTGAGACATTCTAGCATGCTGTAACGCACTTGTCATTACATCGCGCGACGCAATGCGTCTGCCTGTTGATGAGCGCTGCCTGCACCCCTGATTTCTTGTGCCCGTTCCGCTAAGATCGGGCGTGGACGAATCGCTGCTCCAAAGCCGCTGTTTTCTCGGCGTCGAACGCTCCGCGCTCGGCCGCCCGTGGCGCGACCGTCTTGACGCGGCAGGGCAGGCAAGCGCGCTCGCGATCACCCAGCTTCACGGTCATTCCGACCTTTTGGCCCGGGTGCTCGCCGGGCGCGGCGTTGCGGCGGAACAGGCCGAACTTCATCTCGATCCGACGCTTCGCCGGTTGATGCCGGACCCCTTCGCCCTCGCCGGCATGGAAGCGGCGGCGGAGCGCCTCGCCGCGGCGATCGAAGCCGGCACGACGATCGCGATCTTCGGCGATTACGACGTCGACGGCGCGGCCTCGGCGGCGCTTCTCGCGGGTTTCCTCATCGCGGCCGGGACGCCCCATATCGTTTATATTCCGGATCGCATCTTCGAGGGCTATGGCCCGAATGTGAACGCGATCGACGAACTGGCGCAAGCCGGCGCGAAGCTCCTCGTTTGCGTCGATTGTGGCACGACGAGCCATGCGCCGCTCGCAGAAGCCGGCCGGCTCGGTCTCGACGCGATCGTGCTCGACCATCACCAGGCGCCCGAAATTTTGCCCGAGGCGATCGTGGTCAATCCAAACCGCCAGGACGATCTCTCGGGTCTCGGCCAGCTCTGCGCCGCGGGCGTCGTGTTCATGACGCTTGTCGCCACCAACCGATTGCTCCGCGCGCGCGGCTTCTGGAATGGTACGCGGCCGGAGCCGGATCTTCTCTTGGGGCTCGACCTCGTGGCGCTAGCGACCGTCGCCGATGTTGCGTCCTTGACGGGCTTGAACCGCGCCTTCGTGTTGAAGGGGCTCGCTCTCATGCGCGCGCGCGGCCGGCCGGGCCTTGCCGCCCTCTTCGATGTCGCGGGCGCTGGCGGCCCGCCGACCCCCTATCACCTCGGTTTCCTCATCGGACCGCGCATCAATGCCGGCGGGAGGATCGGCAATGCCGCGCTCGGCGCCAAGCTGCTCGGCCTCAGCGACGCGGTGGAAGCCCGCCGCCTCGCCGAGGATCTCGATCGCCTCAACCGCGAACGCCAAGTCGTCGAGACGGCGGTGCTCGAAGCGGCCTTGGCCGAGGCGCTGCTGGCGGCCGAGCGGGACGGCGAAAGCGCGGCGATCGTCGTCGCGGGCGAGATATGGCATCCGGGCGTCGTCGGGCTCGTCGCGTCGCGTCTCAAGGAGAAATTCCGCAGGCCGGTCTTCGCCATTGCCTTCGATGGGTCGATCGGAACCGGCTCCGGCCGCTCGATCCCCGGCATCGATCTCGGCAAGGTGGTCCGCGCGGCCGTCGAAGCGGGACTCCTGGTCAAGGGCGGCGGGCACGCCATGGCCGCCGGGATTACGCTCGCGCGCGAAAAACTCACGGATTTCCGTGCCTTTCTCGACGCAAGCCTCGCGGAGAAAGTTGCCGCCGCGCGGGCCGGCGAGGCGCTGCTCGTCGATGCGGCGCTGACGGCTGCCGGCGCGAGCCCGGCGCTCCATGCGGCGCTCGAGCGGGCAGGGCCATACGGCGCCGGCAATCCCGAGCCGATTTTTGCCTTTCCCGCGCATCGCATCATCGATGTCATGCCGGTGGGGCAGGGCCATCTGCGCTGGCGCGCCAAGGCGGGCGACGGCGCGGCGCTCGAAGGCATCGTCTTCCGGGCCGCGGGCGAGCCGCTCGGGCAAGCGCTCACGGCGGCGCGCGGCGCGGCTGTGCATCTTGCCGGCAGTTTGACGCTCGATCGCTGGAACGGCCGCGAAAAGGTGCAACTGCGGCTCATCGATCTCGCGGTGGCGGAGCGCTAAGCCGCAGAACGTGGCCTAATCCGTGTGGCCATGACGCCGCGCGGCGCTTCGAGAGGCAGGAAGGTGGCAAAGCCGATCGGCTTGCCTAAGTCATGGTACAAAGCTTCCATGCCGCCGCGCATGAAGAAGGTCTCGTGCCAAAACATCGTCCCGCCCGACTCCTTCATGAATTTCTTGAACCATGTGAGATGCGGCTCTGAGCGGGACCGGGCGTCGAGACTTTCGAAATCCCGCCAATACCAACGCATGCCGATATGCAACGGATAAAGGCTGAAGATGATGTTGTTCTCATAATGGAGCAGACCATCCGGGCGTTGGGCGCCGGCTTTGTCGATCTGCGGGCCGAGGCCGAGCAACGTCTTCAATCCGTAGTACGCCCTCACGCGCATTCCAAGAAACATAACCACGAGATCGGGATAGGCGGAAAAATCAGGAACCTGGCGTGTCAACGTTTTGTCAGACATTGCTTCCTCCAAATAGCGCGGAGGCCGCAGCCGCTCCTAAGAGGCTACGGCCCTGCAATCGACGAAATCGAACATGGCAAATGGGCAGACGCCTAGAGCGCACTTACTGCGCAGAAGCCGTCCCTTCGAGATGGCCCTCCCATTCGCCGCTGAGATCCGTCTCCGAAGTCATCGCCCAATGATAGGTTCCGCTGCCGATCATCGCTTCGCCCGGCAGCGATTTCCAAGTTCCTTCGCCGCTCGTCTGCGGCTTGCCGTCGACCATCACGGTCTTAACGGAACCGGAGTATTCAGACGAAGCGGTCTTCCCATCCTTGATGAAGGTGATGATGCCGTTTTGCGGACCATTGCCTTTGTCCAGAGCCAGCGCATCGGTCGCCAAGATCTGTGCGCCATCCATATAGTCCTGACGCCCCGTATTGGTATTCTTTCCTTGAAGCACATCGGCCAAGGCCACGCGGCCTTGCGCGTCGAGCGGTCTTGCTTCTCTGTGGACGATCGATTCCGTAAAGCTGCCGCCGTAGTCCGAACTGTCCGCGGCTCCGGCGGCGCCCATCATCAGCAGCGGCGCGGCGGCGAAAATCAGCGCATATTTTGCGATTGAGAACATGGCAAGTCTCCCTCTTTTCACGCGAGCTAGGCTCGCAACGGGGCGACTTTGTTCTTCACAGGCTTACCGATAGCGCACGGATTGGGTGGCTTAGGCCGTCAACCTTCGCTTTTTAACCCTTTGGCTTTGGTTTAAGAAGGTTCCCACTCTGCGCGTGGAAGCAGCGGGGATGACCGAAAGCAAGTCGCTAGGAAAAGCAACCAAACTGGCACCGGCGGCCGAAGCCTCCGCCGCTGGCGCGAATCGGGCGCCCTCTCCATACGCTTCATGGAGCCCGAGCAAGATTACGCCGCCGACCGCCGGCGCCGCGGCTCCCAATGCGCGCCTTTTTCAGCGCCTCGATATGGCGCTGAGTCGGCCGGTCGTCTGGGTCCAAGGCCCGCCCGGCGCCGGCAAGACGACGCTCGTCGCCAGCTACCTCGCCGCCCAAGGCATCGATCCGCTGTGGTATCGGCTGGATGAGGATGACGCCGATCCGGCGACCTTGTTCTTCTTTCTCGGCATGGCCGACGCCCGGGCGCGCGGCTGCCAAACGCCTCGCCTGCCGGCTCTCACCTCGGAATATTTACGTGGCACCGGGGCTTTCAGCCGCCGGTTCTTTCAAAAACTGTTCGATAGCCCAGATCGGCCTATCCTTGTCTTGGACGACTACCATGAGGTGGGCCTCCGCTCGTCCGTTCATTCTTGCGTCGCCGAGGGACTGAAGGAGGTTCCCAAGACGGCGCATGTGCTGATCATCAGTCGGGCGCCTCCACCAAAGGAATTTGCCCGGCTCAGGATCAATGGGCTTGTCGATATCATTCCGCCCGATCTTTTGAGGCTGAACGCCGCCGAAGCAAGCGCCATTGCCCGCGCGCGCTCGCTGTCCGTCGCCGCGCCTCTCGTCGATCAGCTCGTCGGTCAAACTCAGGGGTGGGCGGCCGGCCTGATCCTCATGATGGAGGCGGCCGAGTCGGGGACGCCTGTCGTCGAAGGCCAAATTGCGGCAGTACCGGAACTGCTCTTCGATTATTTCGCCGGCGAAGTCTTCCAACAAATGGAAGAGCGGTCTCAACGAATTCTCATGATGCTGGCTGTCATGCCGAGCATGACGGCTGCAACCGCCCAGGCCTTGACTTGCGACGCGACCGCCGCCGAGCTGCTCGACCAACTTGACCGGCGCAGCTATTTCACCGTGCGTGACGCCGAAGCCGAGCCGCATTACCGTTTCCACCCGCTGTTTCGCGAATTCCTGCTGACGAACGCGCGCCGTTCATTTAGTGCAACCGAGTGGGTCTCGGTCCTTCTTCGCGCCGCGCAGGCTCTCGAAAAGTCCGGCCAGCCCGACGCGGCAATTCCTCTTTTGCATGAAGTCGCCGCCTGGGATGACCTCGTGCGGATCATCAAGGATTGGGCGCAGTCGCTGGCGGAGAAGGGTCGCTACGCGACGTTGCGCGCATGGCTGGAGCGACTTCCCGCAGACCGCATACAAAACGACGCATGGTTGAGCTACTGGGCAGCAACGGCGGGTATGCCCTTCGCGCCCGCCGCGAGTCGGGTGATGTTCGGACGCGCTCTGGACCTTTTCGATAAGTCCAATGATGTGACAGGCCTCTTCCTCGGATGGGCGGGACGGGTCAACGCGATCGTCCAGGACCCCTTCGCCAATTTTACCCAGCTCGACGCGGACATCGCCCTGCTGCGCGAACTCGCACGCCGCTATCCATCGTTCCCGAGTCCGGAGATCGAGTGTCAGGTCGCCATCTTAGCTCTGATTGCCTTGCGGTTGCGCCGTTGCGGCGGTGATGCCGAGATTGCCTCTTGGCGGCAGCGGGCGTTGACATCGGCGGCAGCGGTTGAAGACCCGCCCGTCCTGTGGTTCGTTTGCGCCTATTGCGCATTCGCGGATTTGATTAATGGCGAATTTGCCACCGCCCGCGATCTGCTGGATGCGCTTCCGCCACTCGGCGCGATGGATCGCGCGCCGGTTGTGCAAGGGCTCGTTTACGGCGCCGTCAGCTTTGCGCAATTGTGCAAGCAGGCGCCGGGCCGATGTGAAGACACGGCCGAGAAGGCTCTCAAATTTGCCGAGACTTCCGGTATTCATTACGGGAACCATTTGAAGACAGGGTTTGCGGCATTGGAGGCCTGCCAATACGGCGAGCTTGCCAAAGCCAAGAAGTGGTTGCGTCGAACCGCCGAACTGAGCCACCTGTTCTCGCGTGATAAGGACCAGCTCTATTATTTGGCGGCTTGTCACTTGGCGCTCCTGGCGGGCGACAACAGCGGCGCTGTGCAGAGCGGCCGCAAAGCCGTGGAACTCGCGACGAAAAATGGCTGGCGATTTCAGGAGGCGGCAGCGCATCTTGCGTTGACAGAAGCTTTGAACGAGGCGGGTCAGCACGCGGCGGCGGATGCGCAGCTGATGGCCACCGAGGCCTTTGTCACCCGATTCGCGATCGGCTCATTTCCATTTCCGATCGAACTGCTGCGGGCTGATTTCCTGTTTGCGCGCGGGAATGACGAAGCAGGTCGTCAGGCGCTGCAAAAGGCCATGACTTTGGGGGAGCGGACGGGCGCCCGCCGAACCCAACTCATGCCATCGCGCACCAGCCGGCTCTGCGCACGCGCGCTCGACAATGACATCGCGCCGGCCTACGCCCGGTTGCTCATCCAACTTGGAAGTCTCCCGCCGCCAGACCTGCGCGTCGAACAATGGCCATGGCCACTCAAGATAACGACTCTCGGCAGCTTCAGTCTGACGAAGGACGGCGAGCCCCTTGTTCTCTCCCGCAAAACGCCGCGACGGCTCTTCACGCTGCTGAAAGCCATTGCAGCTTTTGGCGGCACGAACATCGCCGAGACGCAGCTTATCGATGCCGTCTGGCCGGAGGAGGAGGGCGATGCCGGCCACCGCGCTTTCGATGTCGCGGTCCATCGCTTGCGCAAGCTTATTGGCGACGGCAGCCTAATCATCCTGAAAGGAGGTCGCTTGAGCCTCGATCGAAAGCGCTGCTGGCTCGACGTCTGGGCATTCGAGGAAGGCGTTTCTTCGCCGAAGTCTGAAGCCGCGTTGGTGAAGGCTCTTGCGCTCTATAGGGGAGCGTTTCTCACAGGCGACGATGACCTGCCGTTCGCCGAACCTCGCCGGCGGCAATTGGCAGCTCGCTTCCTGCGGGCGACCGAGGCTTTGGCCAAGATCTACAGCGAGGCTGGCAAGTGGAACGAGGCCAGCGCGGCCTATCAAGCCGGCATCAAAGCCTATCCGGAGGCGGAGCCGCTCTATCAAGGGCTCATGCGCTGTGATGCGCAGCTTGGCGAGCCAAACGCCGTGCGCGAGACCTATCAGCATCTCCGCGCGGCGCTGGCGAATAGCGGTCTCAAGCCCACGGATGCGAGCAACGCGCTTTATCGCTCCTTAGCGACCGTTTGAACCGCGCCAAGCTGCAACGGAATCAACCTCTCGGCGGATCTGGGGGATCGCTGCGACGCGCGTTGCCGGAGCCTTGTGCCCCGGTAACCGACAAGACCGGCGCCTCAAACGTCGTCAGGTGAACAGGGAAGGCACCCGCCGGAATGCCGACCTTGCCACGGCCGTCGCCGCTCTCTATACCTCGCGCCGTCTCCGCCTTGCTGCCGCACGCGCCCATCGTCTAGCGGTCCAGGACGTCGCCCTTTCACGGCGAAAACACGGGTTCGAGTCCCGTTGGGCGCGCCAAGGAATCCAGTCGCTTACAGGTTCAGCTGCCGCATGTGTCCAATATCTGCCAAATCTGTCAGAGAGTCCCAGCGCGTCGCCTTCTAGCGGATGATTTAGCTACCGACACCTTATCTTGCGCGTCGGCGAGCAGAGATCCAGACTGCGGGTGAGGCATCTGACGTGGACGGGTCCGCTCAGTTGGCGACGGATCGACAACCAAATGGTCAACTTCAGCACCGGCGCATGCATTGGAGACCTGCTTCGAAAAAGAAAGAGGCCGCCAAGTGAGGCGGCCTCTTATAATTACCAGCAGCGGGCGCACCAGCATCCGCCCCACCCGCAGACGCGGTGATGCCACGGTCCGCACCAAGGGCCCCAGTACGGCCCGCATGCGGCTTTTTCAATCGGCGTGGAGTTTTGTACTTGGGACTTGATATTGGCCCCTCCGCGCGAGGTCTGGGCATTGGCATTCGAAACGAGCGAAGCCACCAGCAGAATTGTCGCCATTGCGAATGTGACATTTCGTATTTTCATTGGACTATTCTCCTCAACACTCAACCGACACTAACCTAATAATTACTTAAACTGCTAAGCGACCTGATCTAAATCAAAATTGCTAAGCGAGTTCATCTGGATTAATGAGCAAAACCAATTGATATGGACAAAGCGA
>DATFNQ010000047.1:0-2605 GCA_035266305.1 Methylovirgula sp. | reverse complement strand
AACACGATGAGCACTACCAGCATGACGTCGACGAACGGCGTCACGTTGATCTCGCTCATCACCGCACGGCGGCGGCGCCTGTGCCGGCCGCTGGACGCCGCACTGACCACGCTCGCCGCCATATCCGCCCCCTCACCCGCGCTCGTCGATCTGCCGCGACAGAATCGCCGAGAATTCGTCGGCAAAGCCTTCCAGGCGCTGCGCCTGCCGGTTCACGTCGGTGATGAACTTATTGTAGAAAATCGTCGCCGGAATGGCGGCAGCAAGGCCGATTGCGGTCGCGAACAAAGCTTCGGCAATGCCGGGCGCGACCACCGCCAGCGAGGTGTTTTTCGACGCCGCGATGGACTGGAAAGAGGTCATGATGCCCCAAACCGTGCCGAATAGCCCGATAAAGGGGCCGGCCGAACCGACCGTGGCCAGCACCAGAAGCCGGCGCTCCATATGTTCGACCTCGCGGGCGATGGCGACATCCATCACTTTTTCGATGCGCATCTGCAGCCCGCCGACAGAGCGGGCATGGCCCTCGAAGCTGCGCTTCCATTCGCGCATGGCGGCGACGAACAGCGCCCCGGTCGAATGGCCGGGTTTGGCGGCAAGCGAGGTATAGAGCTCCTCGAGCGACTGGCCCGACCAGAAAGCCTGCTCGAAGCGATCGGCGGCCTTGCGGATGCGCGAGAACAGCCTCGTCTTGTTGACGACGATGGCCCAGACCCAGAGCGAGCAAATGAACAGGCCGACCGTCACCGTTTTGACCACCCAGTGGGCCTGCCAGAACAGGTGGAACAGCGAGAGATCTGAGGATGTCAACGGCAAGGCCGACGGCACGATGTCGGCAGGATTCATGGGCGCATCCTTTCGGCGATCCGACCGGGGCCAATGACCGGGGTGGCGCGCTAGCGCCTGGGACGAAGGCAAGGGCAGCCGCATTGCGCGCGCCGACCAGACCCGAAATTTCGCGAGGAGCCCGAGCCGGACCCGCCACCGGCGGAACCGAAATCATCGCCAAACTTGTCCAAACTAGGGCGCACCGCCGGTCGTTCGTGCCTAACGAAGCCCCGTTGTCCTTAATGCGCCGTTAATGCCAGGCCCCCAACAGTCGCGAGGGACCAATCCCGTGGCAAATGGAAAGGGCCGTCCACTCTCCGTGGACGGCCCTTCAAAGCAACAATGGCGAGCGAACCAGTCAGGCCTGCGGCTGCGATTGCGGGCCTTCGCTCGGCGGCCGCTCGCGGCGCTCGCTCATGAACTGATCGAACTCCGCCCTATCCTTGGCAAAGCGCAGGCGCTCGAGAAATTCCTTGAACTCGCGTTGTTCTTCTTCGAGCCGCTGCAGCGTCTCGCTGCGATAATCGTCAAAGGCGCGGTTGCCGCTCGACGGCGCCGAGCCCCAGCCGGGGCCGCCGCTCCGCCCCTCCATCTTGGCGCGCATGCGGTCCATCTTCTCCTGCATGCGTTCCATCTTCCATTGCCAACGGCCCGTGTGGTTTTGCCACTGGCCACCGCTATGATGGTGCCAGCATCCCATTCTTCCGCTCCCAATGAAAAAGGCCAAAGTTGCCAGCCCCAGCGGCCACCAGGCCATGAAGCCGAGGATCGCGAGCGCAATCCAGCCCGGCTTTCCGAGTTCGTCGAGCTTTTCAACGAGGACCATGAGGGCCTCCCTGTGTGAATGTAAATAACATTTACATCGCCTTTTGAGGCTGTCAAGAGCTTCTCGATTTCGTGAAGACCGCGTGGCCTCAACCCGGTCGGGCGGCGCCCGGTACCCCGAGGCCGCGCAGATAAACCAGCACCTGGGCTTCCAGCAGCTCTTCGGGCGACATCGGCAAGGTGCGCCGCGCCGCATCACCGCGACCAAATAAAGAGGCGACGCCATGCGACATCGCCCAAATATGCAAGGCGACCATCAACGCCGGCGGCCGCGTGCGCAGCGGGATCTGAGCGCAAAGCTTTTCGGCGGCGCCGCGCAGCACCATGAAGGCGCGTTCGCCGGCCTCGCGTAATTCGGGGTTGGTGGCGAGCGGAATTCCGGCTTCGAACATCGCCGAATAGTAAGCCGGCTCGGCGCGGGCGAATTCCAGATAGGCCTTCCCCAGCCGGTCGAGCGCGACGAAGACGTCCGGACGGCCGTCGTCCCAGGCGCGCGCCAGTGCCACCTCGAATTTCTCGAACCCGCGCAGCGCGATGCTGGCCAGCAGTTCATCGCGGTCGCGAAAATGGCGGTAAGGCGCCGCCGGGCTGACGCCCGCCCAACGCGCCGCCTCGGCAAAGGTGAAGCCGGCCGGTCCCTTCTGCGCGATCAGCTCAAGCGCCGCGCGCAGCAGCGCCTCTTTCAGATTGCCATGGTGGTAGCCGCGCGGGCCTTCCCGATCTTCCTTCGACCAGCTCATGTAAATAGCTCTTACATTAAGTCGGCCGATCCGTCGACACGAGATTCTCGGTGCGGTTCAAGGCGTTTGACCGGCCCGCTAAGCCACACCCGGCCTATTTTCCGTGAGCTTGATCCGCCCGCGGCGCCAGAAGATCCTGGTCGGCTTTCATGGCGATGCGCAGCGGTTTCGGGATCGGGCGGGCACGGCCGCCGCTGATGAAGGCAAAGCGC
>DATFNQ010000046.1:0-13793 GCA_035266305.1 Methylovirgula sp. | reverse complement strand
GATACCAACTCTTCTCGGCGGCTTGCGCGAGCTTGTAGATCATGGCGAGAGCGGTCTTGTTGGAAAGACATCGCCTCGATCTGACCGTCCGATGCCGAACCGTCGCGAATGGGTCGGAAAACGTCCCTGGCTGAGACAGCTCGACGATATGATTCTGGGCCACGTCACTCCTTCGGTGGAGAAGGGGAGGCGTCGAACACCCCACGCCGCCTTACCCCTTCACGCCGTCACCAACTTCCGCGCATAACTCTCGCGATCAGTCCGATCAGTCCGTCCTCTGCATCAGCCGGCCCGCGGCGGCGCGCGCCTCTTCGGTAATCGTCGCGCCGGCGAGCATGCGCGCGATCTCTTCCCGCCGCGCTTCCTTGGCGAGATGGGAGACGCGGGTTGCAACCCGCGCGCCTTTGTCGGCCGCGTCCTTGACGATGCGGAAATGGCCCGCGGCCTGCGCCGCCACCTGCGGCGCATGGGTGACGGCGAGAACCTGAACTTCGCCGGCAAGGCGCGAAAGGCGCTGACCGATGGCATCGGCGACCGCGCCAGCAACTCCGCTGTCGATCTCGTCGAAGACCAAGGTGGGGGCCGAGCCGCGATCGGCGAGCACGACTTTCAGCGCCAGCATGAAGCGCGCGAGCTCGCCCCCCGAGGCGATCCTGGTCAGCGGACCCGGGTTGGTCCCGGGATTGGTTCTCACCCAGAATTCGACCTGGTCGGTTCCTTCCGGACCGGGTGCGGCGGGTTCGGGGTGAAACCTGACGGTGAACTCCGCGCCTTCGAGCTTCAGCGGCAAAAGTTCGGCATTGACCGCGCTTTCAAGCTCCTGCGCCGTGCTCTTGCGGGCTGCCGACAAGTTGCGCGCCTCGCTGTCATACGAGCAAGCCGCCGCCTTCGCCGCTTCGCCGAGGCTCTGGAGGCGCGCTTCGCCGGCATCGAGAGCGGCGAGGTCGGCGGCAATCTGCTCGGCCAAGACCGGCAGCGCATCGACGGGGACGGCATATTTTCGGCTGGCGCCGCGCAGCGCGAAGAGCCTCTCTTCCACGCGCTCCAGCTCACCGGCGTCATAATCGGCGGCGCGCAAGGCGTGCTCCACCGCCTGGCTCGCGACATCGAAGGCAGAAAGCGCTGAATCGAGCGCCTGTACGACCGCGCCGAGCAGATCCGGCGCCTGCGCCTGCCTTCGCTCGAGACGCCGCAAGGCGGAAGACAAGGCCGCAAGCGGCGCACCCTCGCCGGCGACGGCGTCGGCGGCGTCGCGCAGCTCGGCGCTGACCTTTTCCGCCTGCATCATGGTGGCACGACGCTCGGCATGCTGGGTTTCTTCGCCCGGCTTCGGCGCCAGCGCAACGAGCTCCGCGTGAGCGTGGCGCAGATAATCGGCATCGGCACGCGCTTTTTCGAGGCGCGTCTGCTCGGCCGCGAGTTCCGCCTCGACAGCGCGCACATGCGCAAAGGCGGCGCGGACGCGATCGCGTTCGGGACCAAGCCCGCCGTAGGCGTCAACGAGCTGGCGATGAACATTGGGATCGATCAGCGCGCGATCGTCGTGCTGACCATGGATTTCGACGAGATGGCGGGCGATCGTCCGCAAGGCCTGGGCACTCACCGGCTGATCATTGGCGAAGGCGCGGGTGCGTCCGTCCGCCATCTGCACGCGACGCAGAATGAGTTCGCCCTCGGTTTCGATGTCCTGCCCGCGCGCCGAAGCAATCGCCGGATGATCGAAGGGAAGCTCGAAAACCGCGGTGACCTGGCCCTGCGCTTCACCTTGGCGGACGAGCGAACCGTCGCCGCGCGCCCCGAGGCTCAGGGAAAAGGCATCGAGCAGGATCGATTTTCCGGCGCCCGTCTCACCGGTGAGAACGGTGAGGCCGCGGCCGAACTCGAGATCGAGCCGATCAATCAGCACGATGTCGCGAATGGCGAGCTGAACGAGCATGAGGCGCCTTTCGCGCGGACGCCGAACGGAAAGACGAAAGAGCCGAGAAGACGCGATCAGAACCCCGAATCACGCCGGAATCAAGCAGTCAGTGGCTCAGAAGAGCAAATGCATGCTCCTCAAATGACGCCTAGCCGAGGTGGAAAGCCTTGGAAATCCAGGATGTTGGATCCTCCTGAGGCTTCAATCCGCCTTCCTGCAATTTGGCATAGGCATCCTTGTACCAGGGTGAGTCCGGGAAATTATGCCCGAGCACCGCGGCTGCGGTCTGCGCCTCATTGGTGACGCCGAGCGCAAGGTAAGCCTCGGTGAGCCGCAGCAGCGCCTCCTCGGCATGGCGGGTCGTCTGATATTTCGCCAAGACCTCGCGGAATCGGTTGATCGCCGCGGTATAATTACGCTGGTTCAGATAGTATCTGCCGACCATCATCTCCTTGCCGGCGAGTTGGTCGCGGGTGACCTGCAGTTTGTAGCGCGCGTCATCCGCGTATTGGGAATTCGGAAACTTATCGACGATCTGGGCGAAGACAGCGGCGGCCTTCTCCGCCCGATCCTGATCGCGGGAGACATCCGGGATCTGGTTGTAATAGGACATGGCCTCGAGATAGTAGACATAGTCGAGGTCCGGCGCGGAGACATAGCGGCCGATGTAGCGTTGCGCCGTGCCGATCGCGTCGTCGAAACTGCCGTTTTGATATTGGCTAAAGGTCTCCATGAGCAGCGCTTTGCGCTCCCATTGCGAGAACGTATATTGCTTCTCGAGATCGGCGAATTTCTTGCCTGCCTTATCATAATTGCGCTGGTTTATATCCGCGAGGCCCTCGTCGTAGAGCATTTCAGGGGGCGTATCGGGGATGAGCTTCGTCTCGTATTTTTCGCCGCCGAACAGGTGCATCGGATTGAGCGAATCGAGAGAATCGAACGAGGAACAGGCCGCGACGGGCAAAGTCAGGCCGACCGCCGCTATCAGCCGCGTGAACCTGCGCAGCATCGCGCCACGGTCGTATGAAGCTCGGACTGGAACCAGGGCAAAACACATGCGATGCGACTCGACCTTGGTCCGACGAAGCGGCGATTGATGCGGATCGCGCTAGCTTTAGCGCAAGACGCCCGGATGCTACGGCTCGATAAGGGGCATTTCTGTGGCGGCTGCGCTCGGGGGAGACTAGCCGAGGGTGGCACGGCCGAAGGGCGCGGCATAGGCGGGAAGCGGAACATGTTCGGCATGCAGCCGTGAAGAAAAGCCATGTGCCGCTTCGACACACTCGAAAGCGGAGCGATCGCAGAACAGGGCTTTGAGGACGCCGATATTCAGCCGGTGGCCGCCGCAATGCGAACGGAACAGCCCGAGAATCCGCGCTCCGGCAAGCGCGAGGTCGCCGACGGCATCGAGCATTTTGTGCCGCACGAACTCATCCCGGTAGCGCAGACCTTCGGGATTGAGGATGCGATCGCTTTGCACGGCAATCGTATTTTCGAGCGAAGCGCCGCGCGCAAAGCCGGCTTTCCAGAGCCGTTCGACATCGGCCAGAAAGCCGAACGTGCGAGCCCTGGCGAGGTCGCGGCGAAAGGTTCTCGAGGAAAGATCGGCCGCTTTCGCTTGGCGCCCGATGGCGGCACTCGGGAAATCGATGTCCACGTCGAGGCGCAGCCCCGACTCGTGCGGGCGCAGTTCACAGAAGGCGTCCCCGAAATGGACCCGCACCGGCTTCAAGACCCTGATATAGCGGCGTGGCGCCGAAAGCGTCTCGATGCCGGCCGCATCGATCATATCGACGAATTCGGCGGCGGATCCGTCCATGATCGGAACCTCGGGCCCATCTATTTCGACAAGGACATTGTCGACGCCGAGGCCCAAAAAGGCGGCAAGCAGGTGTTCGACCGTCGCCACGCCCGCCTGCGCGCCATCGCCGATCGTCGTGCAAAGCTCGGTCATGGTCACGCGCGACCAGTGCGCCGCAACCGCCGCGCGCGAACCGCCGGCCAACCCGGCGCGCTGGAATAGGATGCCCGTCTCGGCGTCGGCCGGATTGAGAATGATGGTGGAGGCGGCATTCGAATGGACACCGACGCCGGATGCGAACACCCGATTCTTGAGCGTCGTCTGTCGCTCGAAATTCATTCGTCCAGCCCGCTCGTCACATGAGCTTGCGCATTGCTGCGGCCGAGAAGCCCCGGCTCATCGACGACGCGGACCCTACGCCCACGCCAAAAGGGCACCAAATCAAGCTTTCTTACGCTCTGTTACACCTTTTGGATTGCATCTCGGGCGTGTTCGTCAGCGGATCTCGTTCGATAACAAGGGATCTGGAGCAGGATCGATTCCATCTGAAACGATCCTGCTCTCGGGCTTGCCAACCTTGCCCTTTCCTTCGCTAAACCGGCATCAGCTCGACTGCCGGCGCAAAAAGGCGGGGATTTCGAGTTGATCCTCTTCCTTGCCGCGCGGAACGATTCGGCCCTGCGCGTCGAGGGATTGCTGGCCATGCCGAACCGCAGAGGGTGCCACGCCCCTCTTGCCGTATTCGGCGTGAACCGAATTGGGCTGCGCGGTCCGCGGGGCTTGCACCTGCAAGGGCATCTTTGTCTCGCGCCTTGCGGGCGTGCTCGGCTCCTCATGGCGGCTGACGCCAAAGGCGGCGAGCCTTTCGAGCAAGGTCCGCCGCTTGGTCTCATTATGTGACTCAGCCGGCTGTTCGCCTCGGTGGGCGCGGATCTGTTTCTGCGCCGGGACGGGCAGATCCTCAATTTGCAGCATGCGCTGCGCCCGCACGACGGGCGATTCCGGCGCCGGCGGGATGAACGGGCCCGGGTTGTAGGGCTCGGTCTCACGCGGAGCCGCCGCGCTTGGCTCTGCATAATGATGCGCTTGCCGAGCGACCGGCTGGAGATGCACGCCGCGAATCGCGCCGGCCGGAGGCGCGGCTATTGCGGCCGGGTCGGGATAGGCATGGGCAGCGATCTCCGGCTGAAGCTCGGATTGGCCGATTGGGTCGCGTTGCGCATGCGAATCGGCGCGCGGCGCCTGAGCGCGTAGCCTGTCGGCAGCTTCGCTGATCCGCGCCTGGGCGGAGTCGAAATCGCGCATCTGCGCGCCGTCTATCCCGGTCGCGACGACCGATACGCGGACCGTCCCGTCGAGATTCTGGTCGAAGGTCGCGCCGAGAATGATGTTGGCGTCTTCGTCGACCTCCTGGCGGATGCGGCTTGCCGCCTCATCGACTTCGTAGAGCGTCAGATCATTGCCGCCGGTGATCGAAATCAACAGGCCGCGGGCGCCCTTCATCGAGACCTCGTCGAGGAGCGGATTGGCGATGGCCGCCTCCGCAGCGAGCACGGCCCGTTTCTCGCCGCTCGCCTCTCCGGTCCCCATCATCGCCTTGCCCATTTCGCGCATGATGGCGCGGACATCGGCGAAGTCGAGATTGATCAAGCCCTCTTTCACCATCAGATCGGTGATGCAGGCGACCCCGGAAAAGAGCACCTGGTCGGCCATGGCGAAGGCATCGGCGAAGGTGGTCTTTTCATTAGCGACGCGGAACAGGTTCTGATTGGGGATGACGATCAGCGTATCGACCGATTTCTGCAGTTCGAGAATTCCGGCCTCGGCGACGCGCATGCGGCGCACGCCTTCGAATTGGAACGGCTTGGTCACCACGCCGACCGTAAGGATGCCCAGGTCGCGCGCGATGTGGGCGATGATCGGCGCGGCCCCCGTGCCGGTGCCGCCGCCCATTCCGGCGGTGACGAAAACCATGTGAGCGCCGGAGAGATGATCGCGGATTTCCTCCAGCACTTCCTCGGCCGCGGCGCGGCCGACGTCAGGCTGCGAGCCGGCGCCGAGACCGCCGGTCACCTGCAGGCCCATCTGGATGAGGCGCTCGGCGCGCGAGGACATGAGCGCCTGCGCATCGGTGTTGGCCACGATAAAATCGACGCCGATCAGACCGGAGACGATCATGTTGTTGACGGCGTTGCCTCCGGCGCCTCCGATCCCGCACACCATGATGCGCGGCTTCAATTCCTTCAGTTCGGGCGCTTTGAGATTGATCGACATGGTCTGGCCTCTCGACGTTGGAGCGCCGGTCAGGGTCGCCCACATGTTGTGATCGCGTTTGAAAGACGAATCAGCCGCCGCGCTTCTCCGTCTTTCTCATATCATTAAAAACTTTCCCTCAACCATTGCCCGACTCGGGCGATATAGCCCCCTGTTCCGGTTGCCGCTTCCGCCATGCGCCGCCCAGGGCGAAAATATTCAATTCTGGCCGCCTGCGGATAGACGAGGAGGCCGACGGCCGCCGAAAAGCTTGGATTTTTGGCCGATTCGGGCAGGCCATGAATGCCGAGCGGCCGCCCGACTCGAATTTGGCCAGCGAGGATGTGCTTGGCCGCTTCGGTCATGCCGGTGAGCTGGCTGGCGCCACCGGTGAGAATGAAACGCGACGCCGAATTCGCCGCCAATCCGGCGCTTTTCAAGCGGTCGCGCACCAGTTCGAGGATCTCTTCCACCCGCGGCCGAATGATGCGCACCAGCTGCGATTTGGGCACATGCGTCGGGTGATCGCCGTCCTCCCCGGCAAGCGTCACCGCGATTGTCTCGCGCTCGTCGGAGACCGAGGCGAGGCAGGCGCCGTAAAGCGTCTTCAGACGTTCGGCATCGGCAAGCCGCGTGTTGAGGCCGCGCGCGATGTCCAATGTGATGTGGTTGCCGCCGAGCGCCAGCGCATCGACATGGACGAGGCTGCCGCCGGCGAAGACGCCGATCGACGTCGTCCCGCCGCCCATGTCGATCAGGGTGGTGCCGAGCTCGGCTTCGTCGTCGACGAGCGCCGAAAGCCCCGCGGCATAAGGCGTTGCGACCATGGCTTCGACCGCAAGATGGCAACGCTCGACGGCGAGCATCAGATTGCGCGCCGCGGTCGCATCGCAGCTTACGACATGCATGTCGGCGCCAAGCGCGTCTGCGATCATCCCTTTCGGATCACGGATATTGCGCGTATCGCCGAGCGAAAACCCGGTCGGCAACGAATGCAGAACCGCCTTGCCTTGCGCATGGGTGCGCGCCGCGCAGGCCTCGAGCACGCGGTGGACGTCGGCTTCGACGACGCCGCGTCCGCCGAGACCGACCTGGGCATTGTAGAGCTGCGAGCCGATCCGGCCGCCGGTCACATTGACGATGACGCTTTCGACCTGAACGCCGGCCATGCGCTCGGCCGCGTCCACAGCGCGTCGGATCGCGGCTTCCACTTGATCGAGATCGACGACGGTGCCGCTCTTCATTCCGGCCGAGCGCTGATGACCGATGCCGAGAACGCGGCAGCGATGCGTGCGCCCGTGCAAGCTCTCGGAGGAGTCCATCGGATTGAGACGCGCAATGAGGCAGACGATCTTCGATGTGCCGATATCGAGCGCGCAAAGCAGCGCGCTCTTGCGCGCCGAAAGGGCTCGCATGCGCGGCGGCAGCATACGCGCGCTCATGTCTGGCCGCCTTTCGAATTGGGCTTAGGCGCGGTGAGGGCGGAGCGGGCACGGGCGGCTTCATCCGGCAGGCGGGCGATGAGCCGTCCCGGAAAGCGCAGATCGAGCGACACGATGTCCTTGTCCAGCACCCCGAAGTCATCTTGCAATCGAGCGAGCTCTGCGACCGCCGCGCCCGCTCCGGTCTCGGGCAGCGCGACCTCGACTCCGTTCGTCATCTTCAAGGTCCACCGCCGCTGCGCGATCAGCATGGCTGCCTTGATCCGGGGGCGCAGATCGCCCGCCGCATCGAGCAGCGCTCGATACTCGGCGATCCGCGCATTGGCGCCGTCCCCGACCACAAGCGGCAGGTTGATGAAGCGAGCCTCGTTCAGGGCAGTGATGGGCGTGCCGTCGGCGGCGATGATTTTTACCGCGCCATCCTTCTGCCACAGCGCGAAGGGCTGGCGCTCCTCGATCTCGATCATGACCCGGTTTGGATAGAGCTTGCTGACGCTCGCGTCCTTCACAAGCGGGAGGGATAGCAATTTGTCGCGCAATTTCGCGACGTCGAGGAAAAGCAGCGAATTGGTGCGCCCAATGCCCATGACATCGAGGATCTGTTTCTCCGAGAGCTCGCGTGCGCCGGAAATTGTCACCCCTTTGATGCCGAATCCGAGCATCCGCGCGACGAAATCCGGAATTCCTCCTTCCGATTTGGCGAAGGCTGCGTATTGCCCCCCGAGCATCGCGCCGTAGAGGCCGATGCCAGAGAGGAGGGCAATGGCAACGATCGCTCCTGCGCCGGGCGCGGTGAGGAACATCGCGAGCCGGGCGAACCAGGAAAGGGGACCGCGCAACGCGCAGGTTCGACGGCCGCGATGGGCGACGTGCCTCGCAGCGTTCGACGGAACTATGTTCGAAGCTCCCACATAGGCCGGCAAGGAGGGCTGGAAACCTTCGAAGACCTCCCTCACCGGTCGCAGGAGGCGTCTTCCACCATCCATTTGACGAGCTCACCGAACGACAGGCCGGCATGCGCCGCAATTTCGGGCACGAGGGATGTCTCGGTCATGCCGGGTTGCGTATTGACTTCCAAGATGACGAGTTCGCCCGTGCCTGCGGGGCGATCGTCATAGCGGAAGTCGGCGCGGCTGACGCCGCGGCAACCCAGCGCCTTGTGCGCCTTGAGGGTCAACTCTTGGACAAAGTGGTAAATATTTTCTTTAAGATTCGCGGGAAGGACGTGGATCGATCCCCCTTTGGCGTATTTGGCGTTGTAGTCGTACCAGCCGCCGTCGGCCGCTTTGATTTCGATCACGTCGTACGCCTTGTCGCCGATGACCGCGCAGGTCAGTTCGCGCCCGCCGACATAATGTTCGACGAGCACTTGCTCGCCATAAGGCCAGTCCTCGCGGGTTAACTCCTGGGGCGGATGGCTCTGGCCCTCCTTCACGATGAGCACGCCGAACGACGAGCCTTCGGCGAGCGGCTTCACCACATAGGGAGGCGGAAGAACATGCGCCCTCGATGCGCTGAAACGATCAACCGTAACGCCTGTCGCCACCGGAATGTCGGCCGCCTTTAACACGTCCTTGGCGAGGTCCTTCCGCATGGCCAGCGCCGAGGCGAGCACGCCGGAATGCGTGTAGGGGATCTGCAGCATTTCCAGAACGCCCTGGATGATCCCGTCCTCGCCGTAGGGGCCATGCAAGGCGTTGAAGGCGACATCAGGTCGCATCTTGGCAAGGACATCCGCGATATTGCGATCGACGTCGACCCGCGTGACATCAAAGCCCACTGCTGCAAGCGCCTTGGCGCAGGCCTCGCCCGAAAGCAGCGACACCTCACGTTCGGCCGAGAACCCGCCCATCAGCACGGCAACGTGCTTGACCATGTCAACCATCCGTCATCTCAAGGGTCTGCCTTACGCCGCATATGACAGGCCCGCGAACATCAACCCTCATGTCAATCGCTTCAATCGCCGTATCCACAATGTCAGAATCTTAACGCAACCATCTGATTTGCGCTGCAGGCCAAGACCTGGACTTACGGCCAGTTTGGAAAGCCGCTATCATCGAAGTCCGCTCCAGGCACGTGTCGAGATTCCGGGTTGGGTCTGCGAGCGCAATGCAATCCCAGCGACAGTTGCTGGAGCGAACAATGATAAGACAAAGGGATGGAGGCTTCCATGCTGAGAGCAATTCTTGCCGGGACATTCGTGGCAGCGTTGATGTCCGGGGGAAGCGCGGGCGCCGTGCCGCTCGCCAATCTCGACGGCGCAGCGTCGCCGCACGTCACGCTGGTCTATGGCGGCTGCGGGCCCTACGGGCATCGCGGACCCTATGGCGGCTGCCGGCCGGGCGGTCAGTGGGGCGGTTATTGGGGCGGCGGCGTGCGGCCATGTCCCTGGGGCTTCCATCTCGGCCCGTATGGGCGGCACTGCTGGCCGAATTAGGGGACGCTCCTAGGCTTCAAGCCTGCCACGCTACTTCGAGAGGATGGTGAAACCCTGGGCTTTCAGGATCTTCACGGCGGCCTGCGAGGTGAGGAAAGCTGCGAAGGTTGCCGCGTCCGGGTTCTTTGAACCGGCAATGACCGCGACTGGATAGATGATCGGGCTATGGCTCGCGGCCGGAAAGACATCGACCACTTTCACTTTCGGTTCGGCTTTGGCGTCGGTTGCATAGACGATACCGAACTTGGCTTCGCCGCGGGCGACGAGGTTCAGAGCGTCGCGGACATTGGCGGCCTGCACGAGCTTTGGCTCGATGGCCTCCCAGACGCCGAGAGTCTGCAGCGCCTCCTTGGCGTAGATGCCGGCCGGGCATGAATCGACCGTGCAGACCGCGATCTTGCCGTCGCTGGCGGCGCCGGCGAGATTGAATCCGGGCGCGATTTTAAGCTCCGCCTGCTGATCGGCCGGTTCGATGAGGACGAGACGATTGCCGAGAAGATTACGCCGCGTCCCCGGCTCGATGAGTTTCGCCTTGTCCAGATAGTCCATCCATTTCACATCGGCGGAGATGAAAACGTCTGCCGGCGCGCCGCGCTCGATCTGTTTGGCCAGAATCGCCGAGGAGCCGTAGGAGACGCTTGCAGTGCTCCCCTTCTGCTGGACGAAGACGGGAACAATGGCGTCGAGCGCCGTCTCCATGCTGGCGGCGGCAAAGACCACGAGCTTGCTCGGTGTTTGCGCCGGCGCCTCTTGCGCGAGCAGCGCGGCAACGAGAACAAACGCCGTGCAAGGCAAGGCAACGAGGCGTGTCAAAGCGATCATGAATTTCTCCTCTGACGGCACGTCGGGGTGGTGCAAGCGCGCAAAATGAGTGGCCGATAAAGCAAGAATTAATATGCCGCTGGCAAGTTGGACCCAACTTAGATCCGGTGAGCCCGAGGCTCAGGCGGTGGGGGTGGTTGCCGAGCCTGGAGCACAAGGGAGTGATGACGGCGCGAATCGCTTGGTCCTTACCAACTGCTAATGGAATTGAGAAACCGGAGCATCGATCAAGGAGTTAGCCCATGGCCGTCGAGCCGCAGACGGCTTCTGCCATAAGGAACAAACGATCGGAGCCGCGCTGGCGCACCCGCCTGCAGTCCGGCAAGATCCTCGATTCGCGCAACAGGGTCCTGACCGATTGCCAGGTTCACGACCGCTCCAGCCATGGCGCCCGGCTGCGGATCCTCGTCAACGCCGCGCTCCCGAGCCGGTGCCGCTTTTTCGACGACGTGGCCAAGCAATTGTTCGACGTCCAAGTTGCCTGGCAGCGCGGTCAGGACGCCGGGATGAAGTTCGTGGCGCAGATCCATATCAGTGAAGCCCAGAGCGCGGCGCTCGGCGCCAAGGCTGGCAACGCCAAGGGCTAGGATTTCAGGCAAGGCGGAATCGATTCGCCGTTTGCGGATTTACCATGATCGGCGAACGCGCGGCCACCGCCGCGAAAAGGCGCTAAAATTTTTCCGTGACGCCCGTGGCGACTGGAGCCGTCCAATGGCCTCTCCGAATGTACCTGAAATCACCGCTGGTCCCGTCTTGGAGGCCGTTAAGGTCGCAATTTGATTTCGCCGCCGGCAGAGGGGCGACCTACACGCTGACCGAGCCGCAAGCCGCTTGTCTCGCGGGGAACAAGCGGCTTGAAGCGCGCCGGCGCACGCACCTGCAGTGCGGCATGGTCCTCGATCTGCACAACAGGTTCCTGATCGATTGTCAGATTTACGACCGCTCCAGCCGTGGCGCACGGCTGCGGCTTGCCGCCGGTCTCAACCTGCCGCGTCGAATTCGGTTGTTCGACGAGCGGGCAAAGCAAATGCTGGATGCCGAGATCGCATGGCGGAGCGGCCAGAACATCGGCGTGAGCTTCCTCGCACGGGCCGGTCCGCCTTGCTTGAGCGAAGCTCAGATCACGGCGCTTCGTAGAAAATTTTGTCTCGGTTCCGCAAGTTCGCGTTGCGGCGCACGCTCCGAGGCCGGTGCGTCATAAAGAGCGATCGGGCGACCGAAGATTTGGCGCGCTCGCGCAGCAATTGTGTATCATAGTATATTCTACTCACGGGCGCGGTGGCCCCCGATCGCGGCGGCAAACTTGTGGAGAATTGATCTTTCGAGCCTTGCGGCAGTGGAACGAAATCGCGCTCATAAAGGAGGATCATTTTCATGGCCGGGCTGCCGGGGGTTTCATGGCAGCCCGTTGAGGGGCGTGGAGCGGTCTCGTTTGGCGTTCCTCCAGGCCATCGGCTGGATGAGACGGTCTTCCGCTCCCATTTTGATCTGCGAACCGAAGCGCGCTTCTCACCAGAGCTTGTGAGGCGCGTTGGTTGCAATCAATCTTGAGATGTGCTGCTTCGGCACGACCTGCGGCAGTGCGGCCGTTATGCAACGCGCGGCAAAATTTTCTGGAAGGCGGCCCGCGGGGCTTGCCGAATCTTGCGGAAACAGGCTCTTTAGGCGCACTTGCGGCGGCCTTTGGATTCGAGATGAGCCCTTTTCTTTCGTTCAAGAGTGAGGCGCGAAGCGGAAAGGGCCTTACATCGGGCACATTGGCCAATCGGCAATGGGCCGGGCTAAGCCTCGCAGCGAGGCTGGCACTCCTCGCGGTCTGCGTGGCCGGATCGGCCGAAGCGGCGGATCTGCCCAATCTCAAAGAACCGCCTGTCGCGCCGCTGGCGCCCGTTCCGGCCTTCAGTTGGACCGGGCTCTATGTCGGCGTCAACGGCGGCGTGGGCCTCGATCATTTTGGGGTTCCTTCGAACATTTGGCTGCCGTCTTCCCCCTTGCCTATCGTGAGTTTCACCGGAATCATATCAACCGGTCCCGTACTCGGCGGCCAAATCGGCTATAATTACGAAATTACCAATCTTCCGCTCATCGGCCATGCGGTCGTCGGCGTCGAAGTGGATTCGGATTGGGCGGATGTTACGGGAAGAAACACGGTCGGCACGGCGATCGGGCCCGCGACCTTTGGCACGCGGTTCGAAAATTTTGGAACGGCTCGCCTGCGCGTCGGCTATAATTTCGACCGCCTCCTCGTATATGTAACCGGCGGTCTCACCTACGGCTCCTTCAATTCTTACTACAACGTGGCAGGTTTCAGCGGCTCGCAGAATGTAAGCTATGCGAGGCTGCCTCCGACTTCCCAAGCTATGGGAATTGGTGCGGAATATGCTTTGACCAATAATTTATCGGTCAAAGCCGAATATTTGTACGATGGCATCCTTTCCCAATGGGATCAGGTAGCTTCTACGCCTCCTGGCTTGAATGTTGGCTTCACCACGCGGGCCGATTATTCCATCATACGTCTTGGTCTGAACTACAAGTTGGATCTATTTTCGCCACCGGCGTCGCGATATTGAATAGTCTTAGGTGCACTTCTCCCGCAAATCGCTTGTCGGCATAATCACGCGCGGCCAGGCGTTCGCCTGAATGATCAGATAAGTACCGCCAAAAATCTTCTCGCGAACGGTGATCTGAGCTAATTCTTCGGCATGAAGAGGCCGAAATGCCTGAATGGGATCGATCTCGCGCAGGCGCGCATCGAGCATGAGCGCCTCGGGACTGAGATTGCCCGCCACGACGAGCGCTATTATCGCGAGGACGCGCCGGTCCGCTGAGCTTCGCCACGAAGTTCGAAAACTTCGGCACTGCTCGTGGGCGCGTCGGTTATGATTTCGATCGATTGCTGCTCTATATAACCGGCGGCCTCACCTATGCGACGAGCCAGGCCTCTTATGTTGCAAATGGCGTCGGGGGCTCGCTCATTGCCACCCGAACTGGCATCTTCCCGAACGTTGGTGTCGCGGGCGCTGGCGCAGAATATACCATTGCCAATAACCTCACGGTCCGGGCAGAATATTTGTACGATTTCAGCGGCGCACGGTATGAACAATTCTCGCCGACATCGAC
>DATFNQ010000045.1:0-4731 GCA_035266305.1 Methylovirgula sp. | reverse complement strand
GGCCGAGCAACTTATTGTCCGCCGCCATCTCGCGCTCGCCCTGGAAGACGCGAATGGTGACCGCCGTCTGATTGTCTTCCGCCGTCGAAAAGACCTGGCTCTTCTTGGTCGGAATGGTCGTGTTGCGGTCGATGAGCCGGGTGAAGACACCGCCGAGCGTCTCGATGCCGAGCGACAGCGGCGTGACGTCGAGGAGCAGAACATCCTTCACCTCGCCCTGCAGCACGCCGGCCTGGATCGCCGCGCCGACCGCTACGACTTCATCCGGATTGACGCCCTTATGCGGCTCCTTGCCGAAGAAGTTGCGCACGACCTCCTGAACCTTCGGCATGCGCGTCATTCCGCCGACCAGCACCACCTCGTTGATCTCGCCGGCGCTGAGCCCGGCGTCTTTCAAGGCTTTGCGGCAGGGCTCGACCGTCTTCTGGATCAGATCGTCGACGAGCGCTTCGAGCTTGGCGCGGGTGAGCTTCAGGGTCAGATGTTTCGGACCAGACGCATCGGCGGTGATATAGGGCAGGTTGATTTCGGTCTGCGTCGCCGAGGAAAGCTCGATCTTGGCCTTCTCCGCAGCCTCCTTGAGGCGCTGGAGGGCGAGCTTGTCCTTCCTAAGATCGATGCCGCTTTCCTTGCGGAACTCGTCGCTCAAATAATCGACGATGCGGTTGTCGAAATCCTCGCCGCCGAGGAACGTGTCGCCGTTCGTGGACTTCACTTCGAAGACGCCGTCGCCGATTTCGAGGATCGACACGTCGAACGTCCCACCGCCCAGGTCGTAAACCGCAATCGTGCCTGACTTCTTCTTGTCGAGGCCATAGGCGAGCGCCGCGGCGGTCGGCTCGTTGATGATGCGCAGGACCTCGAGGCCGCCGATCTTGCCGGCGTCTTTCGTGGCCTGGCGTTGCGCGTCGTTGAAATAGGCGGGAACGGTGATGACGGCCTGGGTCACCGGCTGGCCGAGATAGGCCTCGGCCGTTTCCTTCATCTTCTGCAGGATGAAGGCGGAAATCTGCGACGGCGAATATTTTTTGCCGTCGGCCTCGACCCAGGCATCGCCGTTCGGCGCCCTGATGATCTTGTAGGGAACGAGACCCATGTCCTTCTTGGTCATCGGGTCGTCGAAGGTGCGGCCGATCAGCCGCTTGATGGCGAAGAACGTCCGCTCCGGATTGGTGACCGCCTGTCGCTTGGCCGGCTGCCCGACAAGCCGCTCGCCATCCTCCGTAAAGGCGACGATCGAAGGCGTCGTGCGGGAGCCCTCCGCGTTTTCGATGACCTTCGGCGTGGAGCCTTCCATCACCGCTACGCAGGAATTGGTGGTTCCGAGGTCGATACCAATGACTTTGGCCATGATCATTCTTCCTTTCGAGCCGCAAGATCACCGAACCCCGAGGCGATCCGGCACGTAGGCGGACGGAATGCCGCCCGGTCCCCGATAAAACTCAATGTGGTAGCGCGGCATGCGCGCGCAAGATGAGGCCTATATAAGCGGGCGTTTTTTCGACGCAAGGCAAGCCTGCGAGCGGCTGAATATTCCTTTTCACCCGATGCATCGCGCCGATCGGCGAGGGCCCGCGTGCGTCGCAATACGGGCCGCCCTTGAGGTTGGCCGGATTTCGCCGGGATGGGCAATTTGGAACGGCGGAGCCGGCCTTCGGCTCTGCCCTTAGGTTTTCTCAGGAAAAGCGCGGGCCGCGGCGTGCTTCGGCGAGTGCCCGGGAAAGGCCTATGGCGAAGCGCGCCTTCTCCTCCGGGCCGAGGAAATGCCCGACCTCGACGCTTTGGCCGCGCGAGACGAGCGCCAGCTTCTGGACCCCGAATTCCTCGTGGTCTTCCTTGTGCAGGCGCACCCAGGACGGATGGAATCGCCATTCCGCCTTCACCCCCTTCGGTGAGACTTTGGCGAGCATCAGCTCAAGCGGCGTGACGGAGACGTCCTCATAGGCGCGGGCGGCGCGGAAATTGGCCCGGAAGGCGAAATAAAACAACGCCACGTCGAGCCCCATGAAGCCTGCGACCGGCCAGGCGCCAGCGATGACGAAGGGCAAGGTGGTGGTGAAACTCATCGCCGAGAAGACCGCGAGCAGAATATGGAAATTGCGCTTCGTCAGCGACCGGTGCGGATGCAGCCGCACCGCGAAGATCGGCCGCGCGGCGGGATCGTTCTTATCGGCCATGTGGATCAAGGGGTCCAACATGCGGTCTCAGCCTTCTCTGAGGTTCCATTGAACCTTATAACGCCGCGATGGCGATCGGCAAAAGGGTGAAGCTTAAAGCCCACGAAAAAGTTCCCGGAGCGCTGGCGGCCGCCAAGCCGGCCGGCGCGCCGTGTCGGCCGAAGCTGGGCGATGCGGCGACGGTCCGCGAAATCTTCCGGCGCTTCGCCGCGGCCATTCCCAATCCGCGCGGCGAATTGAATTATCGCAATCCCTTCACCCTTCTCGTGGCGGTGGTGCTCTCGGCGCAAGCGACCGACGCCGGCGTCAACAAGGCAACCGCCAAGCTCTTCGCCGTCGCCGACAGCCCCGAGAGGATGCTGGCGCTCGGCGAGGCGAAGCTCGCCGAGGCGATCAAGACCATCGGCCTTTACCGCGCCAAGGCGAAGAACATCATCGCCCTCTCCGAACGGCTGATCAAGGATTACGGCGGGGAAGTGCCGCGAACCCGGGAAGAGCTCGAACAACTCCCCGGAGTCGGCCGCAAGACGGCGAATGTGGTCTTGAATACCGCCTTCGGACAGCCGGTGATCGCCGTCGACACGCATGTTTTCCGGGTCTCGAACCGCGTTCCGATCGCGCCCGGCAAGACGCCGCGCGAGGTCGAGGCGGGATTGGAGAAGGTCGTTCCCGACGACTACAAGTTAAACGCCCATCACTGGCTCATCCTGCACGGGCGCTACGTCTGCAAGGCGCTGCGGCCGGACTGCGGGAACTGTCTCATCAATGACCTCTGCCGCTGGCCGGGGAAGACGGTCGACTTGAGGAAAGTGGCAACGCGCCATTCGTGATAGGATCGCAGGGCGGCGCAGATTCGTTTGCGCCTTCCCTATAGCCGCCTGTTCACCGGGAGAGCCGCACGCTTGAACACAACGCGACTCGTCACTTTGGAAAAGCGCGACGACGATCGAGACGTCTCGCTGCGGCCCATGACGCTGGCCGATTTCACCGGCCAGGAGGCGGCGCGCAAGAACTTGCGCGTCTTCATCGAAGCCGCCAAGGCGCGGCGCGACGCGCTCGATCACGTGCTTTTCGTCGGACCGCCGGGCCTCGGCAAGACCACTTTGGCGCAGATCGTGGCGCGCGAGCTCGGCGTCAATTTCCGCGCGACCTCGGGGCCGGTGATCGCCAAGGCCGGCGATCTCGCCGCGCAATTGACCGCGCTCGAAGAGCGCGATGTGCTGTTCATCGACGAGATCCACCGCTTGAACCCGGCGATCGAGGAGATCCTTTATCCGGCGATGGAGGATTTCCAGCTCGATCTGATGATCGGCGAGGGCCCCGGCGCGCGCTCGGTGAAGATCGATCTCTCCAGGTTCACACTGATCGGTGCCACGACCCGCGCCGGCCTGCTCACCACCCCTTTGCGCGACCGCTTCGGGATTCCGATGCGGCTCGATTTCTATTCGGTGCCGGAACTCGAGGTGATCGTGCGCCGCGGCGCCCGCATCCTCGGCCTGGAGATCAGCGAGGATGGCGCCAACGAAGTGGCGAAGCGCGCGCGGGGCACGCCGCGCGTCGCCGGCCGGCTGCTCAGGCGGGTGCGCGACTTCGCCGAGGTCGACGCAAGGCCAGATCAGGCCATCAAGGTGACACGCGCGATTGCCGACCGGGCGCTCGCCGAGCTCGACGTCGATGCGATCGGGCTGGATTCGATGGACCGCCGCTATCTCGGGCTCATCGCGAGCGCCTTCGGCGGCGGGCCGGTGGGGATCGAGACCATCGCCGCGGCCCTCTCCGAGCCGCGCGATGCGATCGAGGACATTATCGAGCCCTATCTCATCCAGCAGGGCTTCCTGCAGCGCACGCCGCGCGGCAGGCTGCTCACGCCGCATGCCTTCCGCCATCTCGGCCTCGAGCTGCCGGCGGGCGCGTCGCAGCAGTTCGGCCTGTTCGGCGAAGAGGGGGACTAACGGGTTCAAGCAGTCCAATTTGGCCGTGCAGCGAAGGGCCTTCAGGCCCCGAGCGGAACGGAACCCGGAATCCGGGAAGACGTGCTGGCGAAGCGGTTTATCTCAGATTCGGCGTTGCGCTTCGTGCCGGCGCGCGCCTTGTAAGCCCAAGGGCCGCATGTTATCTCGCCGCCTGCCGCGCCCGGTGGTTGCCGGCGGTTTGGAGAGGTGGCAGAGCGGTTGAATGCACCGCACTCGAAATGCGGCATAGGCGCAAGCCTATCGGGGGTTCGAATCCCCCCCTCTCCGCCAGAAAGCTGCAACAAGTTGTTGATATTCTTACTATTACTCTATGAACAAGCGCTGCGTTCTTACCCCTTTTCTTACCCGCACTGAGGAAATGGACCGGTGCGCGCCTTCCGCGCTTCTCGCGGCTCGGAGTGGGGGTGGGGCCACACCCGAGAGGCCCTAGAAACACTGTTCCTAGCCCATTTTATTCACGACAGGCGGGATTTGTGGCTGACGAGCGTGGCGTAATGCTTTGATATAGCGTAGGATTTGGTTGCTGACACCATGCCCTCGCGCTATCGCGCCAACCACGCTCGCCATGACCAACGATACGA
>DATFNQ010000044.1:0-3679 GCA_035266305.1 Methylovirgula sp. | reverse complement strand
ACCCTTCTTCAAGTACTCGTGCTCGAACGGGTCGACCGCGCCAGGAACATGTCCCGATTTTACGTCCTGTCGATCGAACCGACGCTCTTCGAGGATTTGGCGCTCGTCCGGCGCTGGGGTCGCATCGGGAGCGCGGGGCGCGAGCGGATCGACCTGCACCCGTCCCGGCGGGTCGCACAGATCGAGCTCAAGAAATGGCTCGATCGCAAGCGGCGCCGAGGATACCGGCTCCGGGCCTGATCGCAGGCGACGGACTTCAGGATGCCGACACGTTCCGCGGGGGCGGCGCGCCGCATGCGCGCGCCAAAGCTCATATCGCTTCATCATGCCCCCGGGTGAACCGCTTTTCTCGCGACACGACTTTGATCGGAATTCGGCGTGGGATCCCAACACCGATCGGCGCAAAAAGGCGTAGACACTGTTGTCTCGAGGGGGTCAGCTCGTGGCGCCGGTTCACAACTTGGAGAAAGGTCAACTCGTCGGCGAATCCTGCAAGTCCCCGGGCCTCATATGATCGACTCTCAATTCGGCTTGCGAAACCTGAGAGTCATCCGGTCGGACTCGCCGACCGCATCATATTTTGCGTGGTCAAAGTTCGGGTCATCTGGCTGCCCAGCCGGCGCGCTGCGACGCGTCGGGGGCAACGTCCAAACGCCGAAAGGATGGTCTCTGGTGTCCTTTGGGTTCGCGTTGATCTCGGACTTCGCCTCGAGGACGAACCCCACCTTACGGGCCTCCTCGATGACGTAGGATTCCGGGACGTAACCGGTTCCGGCGCGCGGGTCCGCACCCACGGGCGCACGGTGCTGTTCGACGGCGAGAATGCCGCCCGGCTTCAGCATCGTGAAAAAGGCGCGCAGATAGGCATGGGTCGCGTCCCCTTGGCGCGCCCAGTTGTGGAAGGCCCGAGCCACCAGAATGAGGTCGACCGATGCAGCTGGAATGGAGTCCGGATGCTGTGGGCCGAAGTCATACGCCTTCACCTCGCCGAAGACGGACTTGTCCGCGACGCCCTTCCAAAAGGCGGCGTGCGCGGCATCGGGACTTTCGGCTGCGGCGCCGGACTGGGCGCGATCAGGCAGGGCCGCAATGTACACGCCTCCTGTTGCGCGAGCGTAGGGCGCGAGAATCTCAGTCCACCATCCCCTGACGCCCGGATCGACTTCAACAACCGTCATACCGAGCTTCAGGCCCCAGAGCGTCAACGACTCGTAGGGATGGCGATAGGCGTCACGAGCGCGATTCTGAGGCTCACGCCAGGGCACCGTCAATCGCAGCGGAGAGCGCGGAGTCCTTGGATTCCGCTCCAGCCTGACCCAGCAGCGCGAAGAAGGCGATCCAGATCGCGGAGAGCACCAAGAGCATTTTATGGCCTGCGGCCGCAACGGCGAGAAGTCGCTGCACGACTGACTTCCCGCGCGTTTTCGAAGTCGACTTCATCAGCTCGAAAAGACCATTACGACGGGGCGCTTCCGCCTTACCCGATTGAGAGAATCCCGATCTCATGCTCGCCCACCAGGACAATATCGCCCGCGGCTCTGCCGATTGGAGCCCGCGCCATCGGGCTCGCCCGTCGAAATCCGCCGGGAATGCCCGTAGCCTACACTTTTCGAAGCCAGCTTCGCTCCAACTCTTCCCGCTTGGCGCTCGTTTGGCTCAGCCGTTCAGGATGTCTTTGACCGTTTTGGCAGACGAGAAGGTGAGCTTCCTTGACGCCGCAATCTTGATCTTTTCGCCATTGGCCGGATTGCGCCCTTCGCGTTCCGGCGTCGCCTTGACCTTGAACTTTCCGAAACCCGATAGCGACACCTCAGCGCCGCTTGCTGCCGCGTCCACGATGTCCTTGAAGATGTCCTCGACGATGGACTTGGCTTGCGCCTTGCTTACGCCATGCGCCTCAGCGATCTTTGCGATGAGTTCGGTTGTGTTCATTGCAGGACTTCCCAGCGATTTTGATCGGGGCGTCCATGGCATGGCCCCGGCGCGATGTCACTATTGCGTCATTGCCTGATATGCGCGGGGCCTCCCGCCGCGTCACAACAGCTCCAGCGCCGATCGCCTATGGCTGCGCCTTGCAATGAATGTCGGCTCGGTTAGGCTCGTTGGACAATTCGAGAGGAGCGCGCCATGGCGACGGGCACAGTGAAATGGTTCAATCCGACGAAAGGGTTCGGGTTCATTCAGCCCGATGGCGGCGGCCCCGATGTGTTCGTCCATATCGGCGCGGTCGAACGGGCCGGTATGCGTGACCTGAATGAATGGCAGAAGATCGCCTATGAGGTCGTCGCCGACAAGCGCACCGGGAAATCCTCGGCGGAAAACTTGAAGCCGGCCTGAAATTGCCTGTGACCTATCATGTCGTCGTCGCGTTCGATCGGGACGCGAAAGGCGACTTGACGCCCGGCGAAGCTCGGGAGGTCATGAGTCCACTCGTCGCCGAACGCCGGGCTCGCGCGCTCGCGCTCGAACATGCGGGCGCCCTGGCGTTCTCTCGCACCGGCAATCCGGCGACAGGCGAGTTTCTGGACGCGGTGATCCTGGCGCAGTTCGGCGAAGTCGATCTCGATTCGCTCAGCGAGTGAGAGGGCGGCACAATTTCGGGGCAGTGCGGGCCGATCAAGGGCTATCTTCACTCTATCTCAAGTCCCAGGTTCGGTCATCCTCGGTCTCTTGCGCCGAGAGAAATAGTCTGCCGGCCCCGAGATTCCAGCGAATGGCGAATTCAAGTGAGCCTGTCTCGCGAAATTGGCCGGTATGATGCGCATCACGGCGAATAAGCGCGCGCCGTCCGCCCGCGGCATTTTCTCGCCTTTGCGCCATGCGGTGTTCCGACGCATCTGGACCGCAAGCCTGTTGTCCAACCTCGGCATCTTGGTCCTGGGCGTCGGCGCCGCGTGGACGATGACGCAAATATCTGCATCGGCCGATATGGTGGCGCTGGTCCAGACGTCATTGATGCTGCCGGTCGCGCTGGTCTCGACGCCCGCGGGCGCAATCGCGGATATGTTTGATCGGCGGATTGTCGGACTCGTCGCTCTATCGATCGCGTTGGCGGGCTCAATTTCGCTCTCGGCTCTGGCCTGGTTAGGCTTCGTGACGCCTGTCCTCCTTCTCGTCGCTTGCTTCATCATTGGCAGCGGAATGGCTTTGTTCGGGCCGGCGTGGCAGGCGTCGGTCAGCGAACAAGTGCCGGCGGAGGCGCTGCCCTCGGCAGTCGCGCTCAATGGCATCAGTTACAACATTGCCCGCAGCTTCGGGCCCGCGATCGGCGGCATCATTGTCGCGTCGGCCGGGGCTGTCGCCGCATTCGCCACGAATGCCCTTCTCTATCTGCCGCTTCTCATCGTCTTGTTTCTCTGGCGTCGCGTAAAGGAACCGTCGCGGCTGCCACCCGAAAGAATGGCGCGGGCCGTCATTTCGGGCATTCGCTACATCGTGCACTCGCCGCCAATTCGAATTGTGCTCGGGCGGACCTTGGTTACCGGAATCGCCGGCGGTTCCGTCTCAGCGCTCATGCCGATTGTCACGCGCGATCTTCTGCATGGCGGAGCGCAAACGTACGGCGTCATGCTGGGGACATTTGGCATGGGCGCGGTGATAGGAGCGCTCAATATTTCTGCGCTTCGCGGGCGTTTGGGAGACGAAGTTTCGATCCGTCTGTGCATGATCGTTATGGGCG
>DATFNQ010000043.1:0-3535 GCA_035266305.1 Methylovirgula sp. | reverse complement strand
CCGCGGCGCGGGTGGCGTTGAGCGCATCCTCGACGCGGTCCTTCTTCTCCTTGACCTCGATCTCGGTGGCGCCGCCGACGCGGATCACCGCGACGCCACCCGCGAGCTTGGCCAGCCGCTCTTGCAACTTCTCACGATCGTAGTCCGAGGTGGTTTCCTCGATCTGCGACTTGATCTGCTGCACGCGGCCTTCGATGTCCTTCTTCTTGCCGGCGCCGTCGACGATGGTGGTCTTCTCTTTCGCGATCACCACCTTCTTGGCGCGGCCGAGCATCGCCACGGTCACGTTCTCCAGCTTGATGCCGAGATCCTCGGCAATGAGCTGGCCGCCCGTGAGCACGGCGATGTCCTCGAGCATGGCCTTGCGGCGGTCGCCGAAGCCCGGCGCCTTTACGGCCGCGACCTTCAAGCCGCCGCGCAGCTTGTTCACGACGAGCGTGGCGAGCGCCTCGCCTTCGACGTCTTCGGCGATGATCAAGAGCGGCTTGCCCGATTGAACTACCGCTTCCAGCACGGGCAGCAGCGCCTGCAGCCCGGGCAGCTTCTTCTCGTGCAGCAGCACGTAAGCGTCCTCGAGCTCGGCCAGCATTTTCTCGGCATTGGTGATGAAGTAGGGCGAGAGATAGCCGCGGTCGAACTGCATGCCCTCGACGATTTCGACTTCGGTGTCGAGCGCCTTGGCCTCCTCGACCGTGATCACGCCCTCATTACCGACCTTCTGCATTGCCTCGGCGATCATCTTGCCGACGGCCGAGTCGCCGTTCGAGGAAATGGTACCGACTTGCGCGACTTCGGCCGATGAGCTGACCTTCTTTGCGCGCTTCTTGATGTCCTCGACTACGGCCTTGACCGCGATATCGATGCCGCGCTTGAGGTCCATCGGATTCATCCCGGCGGCGACCGATTTGACGCCTTCCTTGACGATGGCGGCCGCGAGCACGGTCGCGGTAGTGGTGCCGTCGCCGGCCTCGTCGTTGGTCTTCTGCGCCACCTCGCGTACCATCTGCGCGCCCATATTCTCGAACTTGTTGTCGAGCTCGATCTCCTTGGCGACCGTGACGCCATCCTTGGTGATACGGGGTGCGCCGAACGATTTATCGAGGATGACGTTGCGGCCCTTGGGGCCGAGCGTCACCTTCACGGCATTGGCGAGAATGTCGACGCCACGCAACATCTTGTCGCGCGCATCGGTGGAAAATCTTACGTCTTTCGCGGACATTTCAATTCACTCCTGGGTTTTGTTTTTTGGGCGGCCCTGATGCGAAGCTTTCAGGAAATCACACCCATGATGTCGGACTCCTTCATGATGAGGAGGTCATCGCCATCGAGCTTGACTTCGGTACCGGACCATTTGCCGAACAGCACGCGGTCGCCGGCCTTGACGCCCATGACCACGAGCTTGCCGTTCTCGTCGCGGCCGCCGGGACCAACGGCGACGATTTCGCCCTCCTGCGGCTTCTCCTTGACGGTATCGGGAATGATGATGCCGCCCTTGGATTTTTCCTCCGCATCGATGCGCTTGACGACAACACGGTCATGCAGGGGACGGAATTTGAGCTTCGCCATGATCACCTCATCGCCGCTCGCGGAGCGGTCCAGCGTTGGAGAAAAACACTTGCGATTTAAGATACTTAGCACTCTTCATCTTTGAGTGCCAGCAAACCATCCGGGACATAAGGTCTGACATCGGGACTGTCAAGCGGCGCAGCCGAAGGGCGCCGCAAATCGGCGGCGGCGGCTTTTGCCGCCGCAAAATCGCGGCACGGTCGCGAGGGCCTAGCCCTAGTGCGGTGGATTTGAAGTTCCTACGATTGAGCGGCATCCTCGTTTAGGTAGGAACTTCAAATCCAAAAACCGCACTAGAAATGATAAAGTCGCTAGTGTCCCCTTTGATTCCGAAGTTCGCACGAGAGTGGACCGCTAAGACCTGCGAACTTCAGAATCGGGACACTAGGTACGAAAACTCGCCACCATGCCGGCCAAATGTTCGGCCAAAGGGGCGGCGACGGCCCCGCGGTTGATCGAGGCGATACGCTTCGCAATCCGGGATTGGGAGAGAGCCTTTTATGAGCGCGTCGCTGCGCTACTTCCGATGCGCTGGCGTTTTGGCGTTGTTACTCGCGCTTTGCGCCTGCACGACCAATCCGCCGGCGATCGAGGCGCCGCCGATGGCGGCGCCGCCCGCGGCTCCGGAGATTCCCGCCTCAATCAGGCCCGAAGAAATCGTCGGCCGCTGGGGCTATGGCGCCTATCACAACGACACGGACCGGGCGCGCACGGAGGCTGCGGCGCGCAGCCAGTGCGGCCAGCCCGTGATCATCAATCGCGGTCCAAATGGCGGCGTATTGATGTACCTCGCCGACAGCGCCCAATTGCGTGAGCTCAATCTCAAAGGCAGTCCCAGCAGCAAGAATTATATCGGCCCGCCGGGCCCGGCCGGCGGCATGGAGGATCGTGAGATCGTGTCGTTCGACGGCCGCGCGCTGGTGTTGCGCTGGGTAAACCCGGAAGTTGCCGCCCGTTACGGCACCGGAGTTTACGTGCGCTGTGGACCGGAAGGCATGGCGCGCCGGCCGCATTGACCGGCACTGCGAGCGGAATGCTCAGGCAGACTTGGCCTTAGACTTGGCCTCGCCTTCGAACATCGTGTCGACATCGCTCTGCGAGACGTGACCGCGATCGTTCGGCAGACGCGGACCATGCGCGGACGGCGCGGCACGGCTGCGTTCATTGAGAGCGCGGGCGATCTGGCGCTCGATCCGGGCCAGCATCGCCATCACTTTGGCCACGCGTTGGCCGGTGAGATCCTGATAATTGCAGGCCTCGAAGATTTGAATGACGCGATCCCGGATGTCCTGGGCGAGCCCTTGCTCGAGGTCGCTCTTGAGCGCCGCCGACAACGTGTTGGCCGCCTGATCGATGTCTTCGGCCGCCGCGAGGATTCGTTGCGTCGCCTGCTCGCCGCCTGCCATGACCGCTTCCAGCTCGTCGGCGATGCGGGTCGGCGCCGCCGCCGGCGCGCGCGGGCCGTTGCCGCCGGCAGGCTCCGGCTCCGTTCCGCTGATGGCGGAATGAACGCGGCGCAGCTCGGATGTGAGGCGCTGGATTTCGTCGTGCTGCGACGCTCCGGAGTCGATGGGCGATTGGGCAAACAGCGCACGCAGCGCGCTAAGCTCCTGCATGATGTCGGCAAGCTGCGGCGTCGGCGACCCATCGATCGGCGATTGCACGGAAAGCGCAGCCGTCTCTTCGATGCGAAAGATCTTGCGCGGCGCGGCCATCTCTTACCGACCAATCTCACCGATCGAAAATCTCGGGCAAGATTAGAGGTTGCCGGCTTAATGCCGCGTTCATGGGGGCGCCGCCGTCACGGCGTCGAAGCGGGACGCCAAAATGGCATACGAGCGGTTAACCATAACCCCGCGCTATTCACTCAAAATAAACTGTAACTTGATGAACAATGTACGAAGAACGCGCTCGGCGAGCCGCGCGGGAAAAAATTTACCAAACAGTCGAGGTTTGCGCCTGTACTCGT
>DATFNQ010000042.1:0-13879 GCA_035266305.1 Methylovirgula sp. | reverse complement strand
ACGTTCGACGAGGCGATCGGACACGGATGAAGGTCGCGGTGGCACGCGCCGCGCTAGCGACGCAGGCTGGCTGAATAGCACGTTCCTTCGAACGCGCCTCAACCGCCGTTCTGCTTGTGATCCGCGTCCGCGGCCGCAGGCTTTACGTCCGGGATCGCCTTTACGTCCGCCGCCGCGGGCTTATCGTCCGCATCGCTGAGACCATGCGCGATCTTGTCGAGGATTTTCGGCAGATCCTCCGGCTCGGGGCCGAGATCGCGCGCATGATTCCACTGGAAATGCGCTTCGAGCTTGCGGCCGACTCGCCAATAGGCGTCGCCGAGATGATCGTTGATCACCGGATCCGCCGGTTTCAGATCGATGGCCCGCTCGAGTTCCCTGACCGCCTCGTCATAATGACCGAGTCGGTAATCGGCCCAACCGAGACTATCGACGATATAGCCGTCGGTCGGCCTGAGCTCGACGGCGCGCTGCAGCATCGGCAGGGCCTCGTCGAGATTGAGGCCCTTGTCGACCCAGCTATAGCCCAGATAGTTCAGCACCAGGGGCTGATCAGGGAAGAGATCAAGCGCATGTTTGAAGTCGGCCTCGGCCGACGGCCAATTCTTCTCCCTTTCATAGGAAATGCCGCGGAAATAATAGAGCGGCCAATTGGCCTTCTCCGGCTTGGTCGATTGTTCGATCGCCCGCGTATAGGTCTCGGCCGATTTCGCATAGTGCTGATGCGCACGTTGCAGATTGCCGAGCGCCGAAAGCGCTTCTTCGTCTTTCGGATGTTCATCGACCAGGTTTTGAAGGTGTTTCATCGCCTCGTCCGTGCGGCCGAGGTTCTCGAGCACCTGCCCGATTTCGATATCAGCCGTCAATCGGAGCGGATCGGATTCCGGGACTGATTGATAGATATCGATCGCCTGCTCGTATTGCTTGATGCGCTCGCAAATATCCCCGAGCGTGAGAATCGCGAGGCTGTTCTGCGGATCGAGATAGAGGGAGAGCCGCAGATAGATGAGGCCTGCAAGATCGTCGCCCTGGCGACCCCCGGCGGCGCCGAGACCATAAAGGACTTCGGCCGAGCCCTGCTCGACGGTCCTGACGATCGGCGCGAGCGTCTTGGCCGCCTTGAGATCGGCGAGTGCCGCCCGGACGATCGGATGGTCGGGCAGGATCTGGTCGAAGGCTTCATAGGCGCGGATCGCCTCGTCGCGATCACCCTGCCGGCTCATGAAACGGGCATAGGCATCGACGAGGCGCAAAGTATTCTTGTCGGCTGCGTAAGCCGCCTTGAACCATGTGGTGGCGGCAGGCGTGTCGCCGCCAATCTGGGCGATGAGCGCCTTGTGGTAGTCGCGGAAGACCTCGAAATTTTCGTCGTGCAGCTTGTCGATGCTCTCCATCGCTTTTTTGATTTCGCCGACACCTGCATAGCTCCATCCCGTCAGAAGCGTAGCCGTGAGATCGGGCTGCTGCCCGGCGCCCCTGGCGAAATGGGCGCGCGCGGCGGCAAATTGCCCGGCCTTCAGCGCTTTCACCCCGAGCGCGAGATGAGCCAAACCATTGTTCGGATCGCGGGCGATGAGCCGTTCGGCCAGACGGAAGGCGTCCTGCATATTGCCGTTCGACATGGTGGCGACGAAGGCGCGTTCGATCAGGTCCTTGTTGCGCGGATCGAATCGCAGAGCCTCGCGGAAGAACGTCGCCGCAGCGATCGTATCGCGCTCGGAGCCGGCAACGACAGCGGCGAGATAGTTGCCGTAAGGGCTATCGCCGACCTCGAACGGCGTCGCTACCACAAGATTTTCTTGGGTTTTCGCCGTCGCCGGCGTCAGCGCACCCGACAGGGCGAACACAACCGGGGCGATAGAGACGATCGCGTGCCATGTGAAACGATGCAAGGGCAAGCCTCCAGGATGAATCGGGGTCTTTTCGGCAGGCGCGACCGCCGGGTCGCGGTCCGCGCAAATGCTCCCATCAAAGATGCGACTTCGGCCTGCCCGGCGCGCAGCCGTCGCGGAAGACGGATTGCGCCTTGAGCTATACGCCGAAACATCGACTTTGTGAAATGCCCCCCGGGCCGACCGATCGGCCATAAGCGCCATGCCAATCAATTTTGCCCGCGAAGATGGCCGTTTTGCGTTGCAGCGGCAAATCAAGAGTGCGTTCCAAAGAAGTTCGAACCGCGTTGTTCGCGGCACAGCTTCAAAAGCATGTTTTTTAACGTCCTGAGATGTCGGTGGTTTTTGCCAACCGGAGCGGAATCGCCACCGTCGAAAGGCCCCACTTTGCGAGCGCAAAATTCGCGCGAGCGAATTACGTCTGGCCGCGCCGCAATTTGTAGAAGATGTGATGCCCGATCACGTCCATCTTCTTGAGCCGGTGGGCCCAGTAAGGACGGACGTAATCGGCGTGGTAATGCGTCGCGTCGCCGACATCGGCCAAATAGGTCTGGCCGCTCGTAACCGCCGCCGCGATCCGCTCGGCTTGATGCCAGGCATCGGGTTCGGTGATCCGCAGCGAGCGACCCTCGCATGCGAAAGAGAATTGGCAGCCCTGGTAATGTTGCCGGTTCTGGTAGACGACGCCGCAAATCGTCGAAGGATAAAGGCCGCTCGAAATCCGATTGAGCACGACTTGCGCGACGGCCGCCTGGCCCTCCTGGCTCTCGCCGCGGGCCTCGAAGTAGATTGCCTCGGCGAGGCACCGCTGCTCGCGCGCAGGTTGGTCCTGGTCGATCAGCGCCGCATAATTCGGCCGGTCGGCCGGGATGACCGACATGTTCGGCACGCTTGGCAACGCGACGACCTCGACCGGCGTCGCGTCGGCGGGCGCCGGCGTCGTCGAAGCCAGCGCCGCGGCGCGCGGCACCGCGGGGGTCGCACCCTGCATGATGCGTTCATTGATGGCGGCCGGCCGCATGGTGACGAGCGAACCCTGCTGCGAGGGCGAGGCATCGGCGTTGCTGGGCGCTGTGGTCGGAGTTTCGCCATCGGGCCAAGGCTCGAAGCTCTCGACCCCGTCCGCTCCGGCTGATTCCCCCTTATCCTGGGTCGAAAAATCAGCGCTCGCCGGCGTCGAAAAATCTCCGCTCGGCCAGCTTTCGTTATCCGCGAAGAGCAGGTCGTGCGCGCGGAACGCCGTGAGACCGCCGGGCCATCTGAGCTTCGTGTCGAAGGTCGGACGCAGGCCCACGAGCGGATCGCCCTTATGGGTTCGGTCGATGTCGGGATAACCCTGACCGCTGCGTTTCATCACGGCGCGCGGCTCCACCTCGTCGGGCATCCGGTCGAATTCGCTCGAGTCGCCGATGAGCAGGCGGGCCTCTTGGGGCTGCGCATCTTCGCTTCGGTCAACCCCGAAGCCGAGGCCAGTCACATCGGTGGGGATAAGGTCGCCGGGTTGGGTGACGGCGCGGAAGCTCGCCGGCGCGAGCGAGGCTCCGATCGTGGCATCCTGGCCTGCATCGGCCGCCATCGATATGACGAGGCCCACGCCGAGGCACCAGGGCGCGACCACGCCCATTGCCCAAGAGATCCTGAACAGACCCATACGCGCGCCGCGTCCCCCGCGGGCGGCGGCGTGTCCTATTTGTCACGCACATCATCTTATCGCCACCCATTCTTGGTTATCGCCGCTTAAGCTTGAAGAGGCGTTTAGAAGGGCGCGGGCCGCGGCGTCTCAGAATGGGGCAGCGGCATTCAGAACTCTTCCTCACCCTGCGTCTTGCCGAGCGCCGCTTGCGCAGCGGCAAGCCGGGCAATTGGCACGCGAAAGGGCGAACAGGAGACATAGGTGAGCCCGAGCTTTTCGAAGAAGCCGATCGATGTCGGATCGCCGCCGTGCTCGCCGCAAATCCCGAGCTTGATGTCGGGCCGCGCCTTGCGGCCGCGGGCGATCGCGATTTCGATAAGTTCGCCAACCCCCTCCTGATCGATGCTGACGAAAGGATCTTCGGGCAGCACGCGCTTCTGCTCGTAGATTCCGAGGTACGTGCCGGCGTCGTCGCGCGAAATGCCCAGAGCGGTCTGGGTCAGATCATTGGTGCCAAAGGAGAAAAACTCGGCCGTCTCGGCGATCTTTTCGGCCGCGAGGCAGGCGCGGGACAACTCAATCATGGTCCCCACGCTGTAGCGGATCTCTTCCCCCGTCTCGGCCGCAACCGCGGCCGCCATCGCATCGACCTCCGCCTTGACGAGATCGAACTCCGCCTTGCTGAAGACGAGCGGCACCATGATTTCCGGCTCCGGCAAGGTACCGGTTTCCCGCTTGGCTTCGACCGCGCCCTCGAAGATGGCGCGGGCCTGCATCTGCGCGATCTCCGGAAAAGCGACCGCGAGCCGGCAGCCGCGGAAGCCGAGCATGGGATTGGATTCGTGCAGCTCGGCCGCGCGCCGCTCGAGCTTCTCCTCCGCTATGCCCATGGCGGCGGCAACTTCGGCGATCTCCGCCGGCGTCTTCGGCAGGAATTCGTGCAGCGGCGGATCGAGCAGCCGGATGGTCACCGGAAACCCGGCCATGATCGCGAAGAGCGCCGCGAAGTCGCCGCGCTGGATCGGCAAGAGCTTGGCGAGCGCGGCGCGGCGTCCCACCGCGTCGCCGGCGAGGATCATCTCGCGCATGGCGACAATGCGGTCGACTTCGAAGAACATATGCTCCGTCCGGCATAGCCCGATGCCTTCGGCCCCGAACCGGCGTGCCACTTGCGCATCGGCTAGCGTTTCGGCATTGGCGCGGACCTGCATGCGGCGCCGCTCGTCGGCCCATTGCATCACAATCGCGAAGTCGCCCGACAGCTCCGCCCGTTCCATATCGACTTTCCCGGCGATCACCTGCCCCGTCGTCCCGTCGATCGTGATCATATCGCCCTTTCTGAAAGTCGTACCGGCCACGCTCATCGTTGCCTTCGCATAATCGATGCGAATCGAACCGGCGCCCGAGACGCAGGGCTTGCCCATCCCGCGCGCGACGACCGCGGCATGCGAGGTCATGCCGCCGCGGGTCGTCAAAACGCCTTCCGCCGCATGCATGCCGTTGATGTCCTCAGGGCTCGTTTCGACCCGAACGAGAATGATCTTATGGCCGGCATTTCTGAGCTGCTCGGCTTCATCGGCGCTAAACACGATCTCGCCGCAGGCGGCGCCCGGCGAAGCCGGCAGCCCGGTTGCGACGACGTGGCGCGCCGCGGCGGGATCGATCGTCGGATGCAGCAATTGGTCGAGCGAGGCCGGTTCGATGCGCAGGACCGCTTCCGCTTGGCTGATCAACCCTTCCTGCGCCATTTCGACGGCCATGCGCAGCGCCGCCTTGGCGGTGCGCTTGCCGGCGCGGGTCTGCAACATCCACAACTTGCCGCGCTCCACCGTGAACTCGACATCCTGCATGTCGCGATAGTGTTTCTCGAGCCGATCGGCGATGCACACGAACTCGGCGAAGACGTTGGGCAGCGCCGTTTCCATCGAAGGCCGGTCCGAGCCGGCGGCAAGCCGTGCCGCCTCGGTGAGGCTTTGCGGCGTCCTCAACCCGGCAACCACATCTTCGCCCTGCGCATTGATCAGAAACTCGCCGTAGAGTTCCTTGGCGCCGGTCGACGGGTTGCGGGTGAAGGCAACCCCGGTCGCCGAGGTCTCGCCCATGTTGCCGAAGACCATCGCCTGCACGGTGACCGCCGTTCCCCAGGTTTCGGGGATATTATGCAAGTGCCTGTAAATGCTCGCCCGCGGGTTCATCCAGGAGCCGAAGACGGCGCCGATGGCCCCCCAAAGCTGTTCCTGCGGGGACTGCGGGAAAGACGCGCCGCGCAGCGCCGCGATCTTCGCTTTGAAATCGACGATCACCTTTTGCCAGTCTTCGGCGCTGAGCTCCGTATCGAGGGAAAGATTTCTCCCCTCCTTGAACGACTCGAGCATCTCTTCGAAATGATGGTGCTGAACCCCGAGCACGACATTCGAATACATCTGGATGAAGCGGCGATAGGTATCATAGGCGAAAGGCCGATCCTCGGCGGCTTTGGCGAGCCCTTCGACGGTCACGTCGTTGAGGCCGAGATTGAGCACCGTATCCATCATGCCGGGCATCGAAGCCCGCGAACCGGAACGCACCGAAAGGAGCAAGGGCCTTTGCGCATCGCCAAAACGGCGTCCGGTGAGCACGCCGACATGGTCGATGGCCGCTTCGACCTCGGTGGCGAGTTTTTCCGGGTGGCGCTTCCCATTGGTGTAAAAACAGGCGCAGACTTCTGTCGTGATCGTGAAGCCGGGCGGCACCGGCAGGCCGAGATTGGCCATTTCCGCCAAATTCGCGCCCTTGCCGCCGAGCAGAGCGCGCAATTCGCGGCTGCCCTCAGCCTTGCCCTCGCCGAACGTGTAGACCCATTTTGGCATGCTTTCTTCCTCGCCCGGCGCCTCTTGCAAGCAGGATGCATAGAAAGTGAAGCTCAAGCGGTCCTTCGGCCGTAGGCGCTCAGACGTCAAGCCGCGTTCGGCGTGGAAATCGGCGTCAAGTCTTGTGGAGCGCCGGCGCCGCTCCCGCATGCGCCTTCATCCGCAAGCCGAGGGTGATCCAGCCCGCCCCCCAAACAATGAGATCGATGCCAAGGAGGAGGCCGAGGACAATGAAGCTGTTTGCCGGCCAGCCGAGGATGATGATGAACCCGACGACGGCCGTGACGATCCCGGCGAAAATGACCGAGCCGCGGACGCTCTTGCCGAGGTGGGTACCGATGTAGATGCGGATGACACCGGTTGCGAGCATGGCGGCGCCGAGCAGCAGCGTGAAGACCGCTGCCGCCATCAGCGGCTGGGCGAGCGCGAAGGCACCGACGACGATATAGGCGATGCCGCCGATGACCCAGAGGAAGAAGCGTCCCCAGGACTGCGAGCTCAAGCCCATGGCGATTTCGGCGCCGCCCGCGATGATCATGAAAACGGCAATCGTGTAGACCGAGGCGATCGTCGCGGAGACGACGAGCAGCAGCGCCACGAAGCCAAGGAAAGACATCAGCACACCGATGGCAACGAACCATCCCCAGCGATGCCGCAACCGCTCGACGCAGGTGCCGAGTCTGTCGGGCAGGGTGTCAATCGGAGCTGATTCGGTCGGCATGCTCATGCTGCGCTCCATGACGGCGGCTTCGTCCCGATGGGATTGTGCCGGCTTTCGTCCCGATATGGGGCAAGCAGGGGAACTTCGGTAAGCCTATACGGGTTCGACGCTGGAGGTCGAGCCGGTAATCCCAACGCCGCGCACCCCTCACGCCTGCCCGCCGAGTCGGCGACGATTCAGTAACCGGAAAGACACAGCCTGCCAAGAAGCCGCCGGAAACTGGAGGTCTGGCACGGTCTGCGCTAGTCCATCGCGTTGCCGGCTTCCCCATTCCCGGATATTGAAGGTTAACGGTAAGGCAAGCTCCCGGGGAACAGTTGCGCACAACCTTCGATATAATTCGGAGTTTGACCGGGTAAGATCAAGCTGTACCGCAAGATTTGACGAGGTGCCTGTGACGACAATCTCGAAGACCCCTCTCCTCGACGCGATCGCTTCGCCGGCGGATCTGCGGCAGCTCCCGGAGTCCGACCTTGCCCAGGTCGCAGCGGAATTGCGGCACGAGACGATTGATGCAGTCTCCGTGACCGGCGGCCATCTTGGCGCCGGGCTCGGCGTCGTCGAGTTGACGGTCGCCCTGCATTATGTCTTCGACACGCCGCGTGACCGGGTGATCTGGGACGTGGGACATCAGTCCTATCCGCACAAGATCCTGACCGGCCGGCGCGACCGCATTCGCACCTTGCGCAAGGGCGGCGGCCTTTCCGGCTTCACCAAGCGCTCGGAAAGCGAATACGATCCATTCGGCGCGGCGCATTCCTCGACCTCGATATCGGCCGGGCTCGGCATGGCGGTTGCCAGCAGGCTCGCCGAAAAGCCGACCAATGTGGTCGCGGTGATCGGCGACGGCGCCATGTCGGCCGGCATGGCCTATGAGGCGATGAACAATGCCGGCGCGATGCATTCGCGGCTGATCATCATCTTGAACGACAACGAGATGTCGATCGCTCCGCCGGCCGGGGCGTTGTCCGCCTATCTCGCCCGCCTCGTCTCGGGCGGCGCCTATCGCACCGTCCGCGAGACCGCCAAGCAGCTCGGCAAGCATTTGCCGAAGTTCATCTATGAGCGGGCCCGCAAGACGGAGGAATTCGCCCGCAACTTCTGGGCCGGCGGCACGCTGTTCGAGGAACTCGGCATCTATTACGTCGGGCCGATCGACGGCCACAACCTCGACCATCTCCTGCCGGTGCTGAAGAACGTCCGCGACGCCCAGGGCGGCCCGATCCTCGTCCATGTCGTCACCCAGAAGGGCAAGGGCTATGGCCCGGCGGAGGCGGCGACGGACAAGCACCATGCCGTCAACATGTTCGACGTGGTGACCGGGGCCCAGGTCAAGCCCAAGGCCAATGCGCCGTCCTATACGCGTGTGTTCGCCGATGCGCTGATCAAGGAAGCGGAGCGTGACGACAAGATCGTCGCGATCACCGCCGCCATGCCGTCGGGCACGGGACTCGACATCTTCGAAAAAGCCTTTCCGGACCGCACCTTCGATGTCGGCATCGCCGAGCAACATGCCGTGACCTTCGCCGGGGGGCTCGCGACGGAGGGGTTCAAACCCTTCTGCGCGATCTATTCGACCTTCCTGCAACGCGCCTATGATCAGGTCGTTCATGACATAGCGATCCAGCATCTGCCGGTGCGTTTTGCGCTCGACCGCGCCGGTCTCGTCGGCGCTGATGGTGCCACGCACGCTGGTTCCTTCGATGTGCCCTATCTCGGCATCCTGCCCGGATTCGTGGTGATGGCCGCGGCCAACGAGGCCGAACTGGTGCATATGGTGGCGACCGCCGCCGCCTATGATGAAGGGCCGATCGCCTTCCGTTATCCGCGCGGCGAAGGCGTCGGCATTGAAATGCCCGAGCGGGGCGAAATCCTGCCGATTGGCCGCGGCCGCATTCTGCGCGAGGGCAGCAAGGTGGCGATCCTGTCGCTCGGCACGCGGCTCGCAGAGGCGATCAAGGCGGCCGAAGACCTTGCCGCGCATGGCATCTCGACGACGGTGGCGGACGCCCGTTTCGCCAAGCCGCTCGATCTCGATCTCATCCTGCGCCTGGCTTTGAACCATGAGGTCCTGATCACCGTGGAGGAGGGCTCGATCGGCGGCTTCGGCTCCTTCGTCACGCAGGCGATCATCGAGGAAGGCCTGCTCGACGGCCGCCGCGCGCATGGCCTTAAGCTGCGCTCGATGGTGCTGCCCGACGTTTTCCTCGACCATGACAAGCCGGAGAAGATGTATGCCCAGGCGCGGCTGGACGCGAAAGGCATCGTCGCCAAAGTGCTCGAGACGCTCGGCCGCGGCGAAGAGGCGGCGAAGGCGCTGATCGCGTGAACTGGAGCTCCGTCGTGAATCCACGCCGGAGACACCTGAAGAAGTGCCATGTCTGTCGATGCCGTTCGGACCGCCAAGATCTTCTTCGTCGGGTTCGTCGGCCTGTTGGGGCTGCTCACCGCGATCGACAATATCATCGACTACCCGACCAACTTTGAGGTCGTGCGGCATGTCATGTCGATGGACGCAACGCCTCCCGGCAACAGGCTTATGGGGCGCGCGATAACCAGCGAGACGCTTCACAGCCTCGTGTATTGGATCATCATCGCTACAGAATTGTTGTATGGAAGCCTTTGCATTTTCGGCGCCTTGCGCCTCTTCGGCGCACAACGTTCGCTCGCCCGCTCGTTCAATTCCGCCAAAGGTGCCGCTGTCCTGGGTTTGGCCATCGGCTTCACGCTCTATTTCTTCGGCTTCCTCGTGATCGGCGGAGAATGGTTCCAAATGTGGCGAGCAGGCCAATGGAACATGCAGGAGCCAGCCTTTCGCTTCATTGGCTGCATCGGACTGGTTCTTGTTTTTCTCTGTCTGCCAGACACGGATTGATACATCGCATTGCCTCCTCCGTGGTCACAAGAATAAATTTGGAACGATTTCATGTCCCGCCAACGCGCCGACCTTGCTCTTGTCGAACGCGGCCTGTTCGAGAGCCGCGCCAAGGCGCAGCAGGCGATCGCGGCCGGCAATGTCAGCGTCGACGGCAAGGTCCTGCGCAAACCGTCCGAGCCGATCGGCGCCGAGGCGCGGATCGAAGCCGCCCCGCCCTACCCCTGGGTCTCGCGCGGCGGCGTTAAGCTTGAGGCCGCGCTGAATTCCTTCGGCTTCGATCCGGCGGGCGCAATCTGCTTTGATGTCGGCGCCTCGACCGGCGGTTTCACCGATGTTCTTCTCGCGCGCGGCGCGGCGAAAGTTCATGCCATCGATGTCGGACACGGGCAATTGCATCCGCGGCTGCGCGCGGATCCGCGCGTCATCCTGGGCGAACGGAAAGACGCACGTGACCTGACGCCCGCAGACTTCGCCGCGCCGCCGGCCTTCATCACCTGCGATGTGAGCTTCATATCGTTAAGGCTTGTTTTACCTTCCATTCTTGCAGTTGCTGCACAGCAGGCGCAGCTCATCTCTCTGATCAAACCGCAATTCGAGGTGGGGCCGACCCATGTGGTCAAAGGCATCGTCAAGGACGCCGCGGCGCGACAAGAGGCCTGCGCACGAATCGAAGCGCTGCTGCGGGATGCTGGCTGGGACATCGCCGGCCTGATTGAGTCGCCGATCCAGGGCTCCGATGGCAATCGCGAATATCTGATCGGCGCGACGAAGATCCGTTGATGACGGGACTTCGCACAGAACTGCATATTGACCGCCTCGGGCTGCGCGGCGAAGGCATCGCCCATGGCGTGGAGGGCCCGATCTATGTGCCCTATGCGCTGCCCGGCGACACGATCATCGCGGAGGTCGAGGGCGAGCGCGGCAGGCTCATCGAAATTCGCACGCCGAGCCCCGACCGAATCTCCGCCTTCTGTCCGCACTATGGGATCTGCGGCGGCTGCGCCGTGCAGGCGCTTGCCCCCGGCGCCTATGCCGCGTGGAAGCGCGGGCTTGTTGTTGAGGCGCTGCGCTATGCCAAGATCGAGGCCGAGATCGCAGACCTCGTCGATGCGCATGGCTTGGGGCGCCGGCGCGCGACGTTCCATGCGCGTTACAATCCACGAGGCAAGGCGCGTGTCGGCTTCATGCGGGGGCGCGCCCACAACGTGATCGATCTCGACTTTTGCCCGATCCTGGCCCCTCAGATGCGCGGTGCACTTGCTGCGGCCCATGCCATCGCCGCGGCCCTTCACGCCGCGCAAAAGCCGCTCGATATCTCCGTCACGGGGTCTCATTCCGGGCTCGACATCGACATCAAAGGGCACGGGCCCCTGAGGCCGGCGCAGATCCAATCTCTGGTTGGCGTCGCCGAGGCGCAGGATCTGGCCCGGATTGCGAATGATCGCCTCTGCGTCGTCGAGCGGCGGCCGCCAGTCCTCAAGATGGGCAAGGCCGAGGTTGCGCCGCCACCTGGCGTCTTTTTGCAGGCGACCGAAGCTGCGGAGGAAGCGCTGGCGGCCAAAGTCTGCGAAAGCCTCGCCGGCGCCCGCCGCATCGCCGATCTCTTCGCCGGGATCGGCACGTTCAGCTTGCGTCTTGCCGAGCGGGCGCAGGTTCATGCCGTGGACAGCGACGAGCCGGCGCTCGCGGCGCTTGCCAAGGCGGCGCGGGCCGCGCCCGGATTGCGGCCGGTGACCATCGAGCCGCGCGACCTCTTCCTCCGGCGGCCGCTCGGCAAGGAGGAATTTCAGCGCTTCGACGCCGTCCTGTTCGATCCGCCGCGGGCCGGAGCCGAGGCGCAGGCGCGCGCCCTGGCCCAATCTGCGGTTCCGCTCGTCGTCGCCGTCTCCTGCAGCGCCCAGAGCTTTGCGCGCGACGCGGCGCTGCTCTCGGCCGGCTATCGGATCGAAAGCATCACGCCCTTCGATCAGTTCCGCCATTCGCCGCACATCGAGTGCGTCGGGGTTTTTCGGCGCAGCATGGACAAGCCGCGCAGGCCCCGGCGACTTCTGGGCTGAACACCCGCGAATTATGTTGCGCCTGAGCCTATCGGCTGAGGTTGCGCATAAATTGATCGATTTAAACGGCTCTTTGGCCTAAGGTTTTCGAATCGGAAATTGCTCTCAACGCCGTTTACTTCTGCGAGCAAAGAGATCGGTAACAAGATCGATTTATCTTGAATTCGCTCGATCTGCGAGCCGCGCTCAAGTTAGCTGCGACCTTAACGCTGCATCTTTTCAGAGCCGATCCAGGATAGAAGGCGCCATGGTTCCCCCCAAAAACGAAGTGGTCCACAGATTGCTTTTCGTTGATGTCCCCGCGCGGCTCGCGGCCATCGTTGGGGAAAGAAATGTCGTGGTCGATCCGTCCGAGATGGGCGCCTATCTTGTCGAGCCGCGCGATCTCTTCAAAGGCCGGGCGCTGTGCGTGGTACGGCCCGGCTCGACGGCCGAAGTGGCCGCCGTCGTCGCACTCTGCGCCGAAGCCGGCACGAAGATCGTGCCGCAGGGCGGCAACACCGGCCTCGTCGGCGGCCAGACCCCGTCGGAGCGGGGCGACGAGATCGTTCTTTCGCTGCGCCGCATGAACAAGCTGCGCGAGGTCGACCCCCAGTCGAACACGCTGACCGTCGAGGCTGGCATGACCTTGGCACAGGTGCGCGCCGAAGCCGACAAAGTTGGGCGCTGCTTTCCGCTCTCTCTTCCCGCCGCGACCGCCTGTACGATCGGCGGCAATCTTGCCACCAATGCCGGCGGAACGGCGGCGATCGCCTATGGCACGGCGCGCGATCTCGTCCTCGGTGTCGAAGTCGTACTCGCCGACGGCCGCATTCTCTCCGATCTCTCCAAGCTCAAGAAGAACAACACCGGCTACGACTTGAAAAATCTGTTCATCGGCTCGGAAGGCACGCTCGGGATCATCACCGCCGCGGTCTTGAAGCTCTGTCCGAGACCGCGCGCCGTCGAGACGGCCTTCGTCGGGCTCGATGATCCGCGCCAAGCCTTGCGGCTGCTCGATCTCGCCCGCGAGATGGTCGATTACGAGCTGAAAACCTTCGAGCTCATTCCGCGCATTGCGATCGATTTCGTGCTCGCGCATGGCAACGCGGTCAGCGATCCCCTCCCCGCGCCCTACCCTTGCTATGTCCTCCTTGAGCTTGCCGGGCAGAGCGATGGCCTTGCCAAGCGCCTTCTTGGGCTTCTCCGGTCGGCGGAGGATCGCGGCATCGTCAGGAACGCGGCGGTCGCCGCCTCGCCGGATGAGCGCAACGGCTTCTGGCGCATCCGCGCGCAGATCTCGGACGTGCAGGCTCACGAAGGCGGCTCGATCAAGCACGACGTTTCGGTGCCCGTGGCCGATGTGCCGGTCTTTCTCGAGGAGGTCGAGCGGGCGGTGACGCGGCACGTGCCTGGCGCGCGGCTCGTCGCCTTCGGCCATCTCGGCGACGGCAATATCCATTGCAACGTGTCGCAGCCGATCGGCGCCGACAAGGCGGCCTTCCTCGCCCGCTGGGACGAGATCAACGAGATTGTGCATGCGATCGTTGCCGCTCATGCCGGCTCGATTTCGGCCGAACATGGGATCGGGCGGCTGAAACGCGCGCTTCTGCCGCGCGTCAAGGACCCGGTCGCCCTTGAAGTCATGCGGGCTCTCAAGCGGACCCTCGATCCGCAGGGAATTCTCAATCCCGGCAAAGTGCTTTAAGCCTTCGGCGACGGCCGCTTCGGGATTGCCCCGCTGGATGTTGAATTAGGAGGGCAGGCGTTGCCCGCCTTGAGCCGCTAGGCTCGGGGTGTCGAATCCGCAAAGGAGAGCAACGCCATGACGAACACTACCACGCCTTCATCGATCCTGCTGATGCCGAGC
>DATFNQ010000041.1:0-2849 GCA_035266305.1 Methylovirgula sp. | reverse complement strand
CGAGCCGGAAGCCGTTTTGACGGTGTCCGTACACGCGGCTCGCCGCAAGCCCATGGGGCTGCTAGTCTTATATGGAGCACAGATGTGTTCGTTTCAAGGCGCGCGCAAATGGGGCCGCGCAGCGGTCGGCGAACACATCAGCGATCGGGGGAGCCTTATACCTTGCCCGCGGCCGCTTTTTTGGTGGGTTCGACCGCTTTTTCCGCGGCCTCTTTCGCCAAACGCAGCGCCCGCAACTTCGCCATCTTTTCGCGAACGACCCGGCTGTGGGCCTGATATTCCATCATGGCCTTGGCGCCATCCTTGGCACGCTCTTCCTTCCTAAAACTCGCTTCTGCCCGGGCTCGAGCCTCGCTCGACCGGGCCTCAGTCGCTTTTGTCGGCAATCTCATTCTCCTTCAGCGAGCAAATCCGCCCTTTATCATTGATAGTGTGGGAAGGTCGGATTCTGCCCGTCTATAACCCATATATAGGTATCGACGTGAGGAAAGGTAGGCCGCGCGAATCATGCTCGCGCGCCGTCATCATAGCAAAAAGCCGACGCCTCGTGAAAAGCGACATGAGCCGCCGCCGTAGGTGAGGCGGCCCGCGCGGCGAGTTCGCCGTTACCGCGAAAACTTCTTGTACTTGATTCGATGCGGGATGACCGTGTCGGTCCCCAGCCGCCGCATCTTGTCCTTCTCGTAGTCCGCAAAGTTGCCCTCGAACCATTCGACGTGGCTGTCGCCTTCGAAGGCGAGGATGTGGGTGGCGATGCGGTCGAGGAACCAGCGGTCGTGGCTGATGATCACGGCGCAGCCGGCGAAATCCTCCAGCGCCTCTTCCAGCGCGCGCAGCGTGTCGACGTCGAGATCGTTGGTCGGCTCGTCGAGCAACAGCACATTGGCGCCGGATTTGAGCATCTTGGCGAGATGCACGCGGTTTCTTTCGCCGCCGGACAGCGAACCGACCTTTTTCTGCTGGTCGGCGCCCTTGAAATTGAACGATGAGCAATAGGCGCGCGAATTGACCTCGCGCTTGCCGAGCTGCAGCTGGTCGAGACCGCCGGAGATTTCCTCCCAAACGCTCTTCTTGCCGTCGAGCGAATCGCGCGACTGGTCGACATAGCCGAGATGCACCGACTCGCCGATCTTGATCGTGCCCTGGTCGGGCTTTTCTTGCTTGGTGATCATGCGGAACAACGTGGTCTTGCCGGCGCCGTTCGGCCCGATGATGCCGACGATGCCGCCCGGCGGCAATTTGAAGGTCAGGTCGTCGATCAAGAGATTGTCGCCAAAGCCTTTGCGCAGATGCTCGAAGTCAATGACGTTTTGCCCGAGCCGCTCCGTCACCGGGATCACGATCTGCGCCGTCTGCGTCTGTTTCTCGCCGGCCTTTTTCAGCAATTCCTCGTAGCGCTCGTAACGCGCCTTGGATTTCGCCTGCCGCGCCCGCGGCGAAGCGGCGATCCATTCCTGCTCGCGCGCCAGCGTGCGCTGGTGCGCCTCGTCTTCGCGGCCTTCCTGCTCGAGCCGTTTCTGCTTCTGCGTGAGCCACGCCGAGTAATTGCCCTCGTAGGGAATGCCGCGGCCGCGATCCAATTCGAGAATCCAGCCGGTGACGTTATCGAGGAAATAACGGTCGTGGGTGACGATGAGGATGGCACCCGGATACTTACGCAGGTGGCCTTCGAGCCACATCACCGACTCGGCATCGAGGTGATTGGTCGGCTCGTCGAGCAGCAGCAGCTCCGGCTGTTCCAAAAGAAGCCGGCAAAGCGCGACGCGCCGCCGCTCGCCGCCGGACAGCTTCGCCACCTCGCCGTCGTCGGGCGGGCAACGCAACGCATCCATCGCCTGGTCGACCTTGGAGTCGAGGTCCCACAATCCCTTGGCCTCGATCTCGTCCTGCAGCTTGGTCATCTCGTTGGCGGTCTCGTCGGAATAGTTCATCGCGAGTTCGTTGTAGCGGTCGACGATCGCCTTCTGCGGCGCCACCCCCTCCATGACGTTCTCGCGCACCGATTTGGCCGGATCGAGTTGCGGCTCCTGCGGCAGGTAGCCGACGCGGGCGCCCTCGGCGGCCCAAGCCTCGCCGGTAAACTCGGTGTCGAGGCCGGCCATGATCCGCAACAGCGTCGACTTGCCGGCGCCGTTGACGCCGAGCACGCCGATCTTGGCATCGGGATAGAACGACAGGTTGATGTTCTCCAAGACCTTGCGGTTGCCCGGATAGGTCTTGGAGAGCCCCTGCATATGGTAGATGAATTGCCGCGCCATCAGCGCCCTGCCTTCTTGCTCGGCGCCGCTCCGCCGCTGCGCTCGGCGGCGCAACCGCAAGCGCGCTCATGTTGGGAAGTCGGCGCTGATGTAGCGATCCGCCGCCCCAAGGGCAAGCACCGGCGCTCGACAAGGCCCGCGCGCAGGCCGGCCTGGGAGCCGGTACGATCGGCCCACCGACCGCGGCAGCATTTCGTAAATCCTGACGACATTTCGGTGCCACCGGCGACGATTCGCACCAATTTTTAATGATTTGTCGCCGAAACTTTGCGGCAAAGGCGCGCCTCTCGGCAGACGCTTCAACCGCGGATGTCAGAGCAGGCGGCCGGGGCAAGGGCCTGGGAGCACGTCATGGGCTGTCATTTCAGCAATGCCATCCGCGAGCTGTGGCGGACCTTCGCCGAGCTGTTCAACCCCTATCATCCGGAACTGCACTATATGCGCGGTCCCGGCCCGAAATGGCACGCTAAGCGCCCGGCGCCCTGACGTCCGCCGCAGCGGAACACGCCCGCCGCCAAGGCGCGGACCTGGCGCATTTCCCGCAGTTTCCTGCTCGTCAGACGCTTGTCTTCCGAAGGCCGTCGTGAGACG
>DATFNQ010000040.1:0-17602 GCA_035266305.1 Methylovirgula sp. | reverse complement strand
TCGTATCGTTGGTCATGGCGAGCGTGGTTGGCGCGATAGCGCGAGGGCATGGTGTCAGCAACCAAATCCTACGCTATATCAAAGCATTACGCCACGCTCGTCAGCCACAAATCCCGCCTGTCGTGAATAAAATGGGCTAGTCGTTGTCAGATCCTCAATTACCACTTATATGAGACCCAGAAAACGGGAGCCGATGCGCGAAGGCGGCGGGATGGAAATCCTTGTGCTCGACAATGGCCTGCGCGGTCGCGGAGAGCACAGTTATCAGCTTCTCCTTGAATTCTGCAAAGCCCTATCACGGCGCGGAATCGCCCATCGGATGTTCGGCGCAAAGTGCATGGCTCGCGCCATCATGGCCGATGTTGGCGCTGTCCCGCATTTCCACGGCAGCCTCTACAAGGGCAAGTTCATTACGAAAATAGGGGCCCTCTTCCGAGAATTCATGGGGGGCGGCTCGATCTTTTCTGAGGAAAGAACCTGGCGCCTTCTCAATGAGACCTATCAGCGCGATCTCGGCAGGCTTCCCGCCGACATATGGAAGCGCGAAAATCTCGTCGTCGTACCGGCCATTTCGCAAAATCAGGTCTACGGCCTGATTCGTTATCTCCTGTCGCTGCCTTCATACGCTCTGCCGAAGGTCGTCTGCCACTTGATGTTCACCCCGAGCTGGACGCCTTGGGGCCGTAACGGCCGGCTCGGCGAGGACTACTACCGCGAGGCCTTTCTGCTCGCCGGCGGACTGATCGACACTTCGCTGTTCTTCACGACGGAAAATGACGAGCTGGCGAAAGTCTATCGTCAGGAGTTCAAGATCAACACCACGATCCTTCCGATACCTCTGCCCGTCTTCTGGCCGACGCAGACCAAGACAAAAAAGGTTCGGCTCGGATTCTTCGGTTATTCTAAAACCGAAAAGGGATTTCATCTGCTGCCAGAGGCGATCGACATCTGCCGAGCAAAACAGCTGCCCGTCGAATTCATCGTCCAGATCCAGCATAGCAATTGGGAAAGGGAGACGATTGCGACGGAACGGCAGCTGCGGCGTATGCCTGACGTCGAGTTGATTGAAGGGACCATGAGCAACGCCGATTACGCGCACAAGACCAATGCGGTTGACGTGACCTTGTTGCCTTATGACCCCGAGAGATTTGGACCGCGCGGCTCTGGGATCTTCACCGAGGCCGTCGCCGCCGGGCGGCCGATCATCGCGGCGCAAGGCATCTACGCGGCAACGAGCATAAAAAGAGGCGAAGCCGAAGGCGAGATCTTCTCTCCCTATGACGCCGCAGCGCTGGCCACGGCGATCGAGCGGCTTGTGCCGCGCCTAGCCGAATGCCAAGCACGTGCCGCTGAGCGGGCGGAGAAGTTTGCGCGCCGCCACAGCGGCGATACCTATACCGATGTCCTTCTGAGCTTCCTCAAGCCCGCGAAGTCCGCGACTGAGGTTCGCCGTGCGGCTCAAGGTTCTGGATCGGACCCTGCACGGCCGGAAGAATAAAGCCGAGCCTGTTCAAATCGTAAACCTTACCGCGCGTTCGAGCCGAGCGGCCCGCGAACATCACGCGCCGGACGCCTCCTCGCTTGTGTTTGGATTTTTTTGAGTCATATCTCAAGTTTGTAGTCTATTTAATTGGCTAGGTTCTTTCGCCTCGTCCGGTGATACGAGGCCAAAAACTCCATATCAGGGTGGTTATGCTCGAAATCGCGCCCGCCAGGGATCTGGGTAATATTTTGAAAGAGCAGGTCGGTCGAGCCGCCGCTTTGGCGCCGGTCGCCGAGGTCGTTCGCGAAATCGCCAAAGCGGCGATGGACATGGCGGACATCATCTCGCTTGGGCGGCTCGGAGAGGAGGGGCATGCGGAGGTCGGCCATCTGAACCCGGACGGCGACGTTCAGAAGAGACTCGACCTTTCCGCCAACAGCTTGTTCTTAAACGCTTTACAGCGGGCGCCGGTCAATGTTGCCCTTTCCGAGGAGCTCGAAGAGCCGCTGCTGCTCGACCCCACGGCGCCCTTGGCGGTCGCCATCGATCCGCTCGACGGCTCGTCGAATATCGACGCCAATGTGTCGATCGGGACCATCTTCTCCATCCTCCCGGCTTTGCCGGACGCCAGCAACGCCAGGGCGCATTTCCTGCAGCCCGGCCATAACCAATTGGCCGCGGGCTTCATCATCTATGGTCCGCAGACCTCGCTCGTTCTGGCGCTGCCCGAGAGAACCAGCATTTTCATTTTGGACCGCCGCAATGGCGTATTTCGCGAGGCGGTCGAAGCCGTGCAGATTCCGAGGGACTCCAAAGAATATGCGATCAATGCGTCGAACTACCGGCATTGGACGCCCTCGGTGCGAACCTTCGTCGATGATTGCGTGAAGGGAACGGAAGGGCCGCTCGGCTGCGACCACAATATGCGCTGGATCGCCTCGCTCGTTGCCGAAGCCTACCGCATCCTCTCGCGCGGCGGCGTCTTTCTCTATCCCGGCGATTTGCGGCAGGGGTACAGTTCCGGTCGGCTTCGGCTCATCTACGAAGCCAATCCGATCGCATTCATCATCGAACAGGCTGGGGGCATCGCGAACGACAGCGTGCGCCGCATTCTCGACATCGTGCCGTCGGATATCCATGTCCGCACGCCATTCGTCTTCGGCTCGGCGAACGTCGTCCACCTCATCACGCGCTACCACACCGATCCGCAGTTCTCGGCGGAGCATTCGCCGCTCTTCACGCGCCGCGGATTGATGCGCTATTGAGCGAAGGGAAATCGATGTCGGCCAAACATCCGATCATCTCCGTCACCGGGTCGTCGGGAGCCGGAACGACTTCAGTGAAGCGGACCTTCGAGCAGATCTTTCGGCGCGAGAAGATCGAGGCGGCCTATGTGGAAGGCGACGCCTTTCACCGATTCGATCGCGAAGAGATGCGCCAAGTCATGGGCGACGAGGAAGCGCGCGGCAACGGGCACTTCAGCCATTTCGGCCCGAGCGCGAATCTCCTTCAGGAACTCGAGGCGGTGTTTCGCACCTATAGCGAAACCGGGCGCGCCAAGACGCGCCATTATGTGCATGACCAGGATGAGGCGGAACTCTACGGCGCACCTCCCGGCAGTTTCACCGATTGGCGGCCGCTGCCCGAGAGGAGCGAACTCCTGTTCTATGAAGGCCTGCATGGCGCGGTTGTCACTGAACAGGTGAACACCGCGCGCTATTCCGATCTCAAAATCGGCGTGGTGCCGGTCATCAATCTCGAATGGATCCAGAAGATCCATCGCGACAAGGCGGCGCGCGGCTATTCGGCCGAGGCCGTCACCGACACGATCCTGCGGCGCATGCCCGATTACGTCCATTACATCTGTCCGCAATTCACCGAGACCGACATCAATTTTCAACGCGTGCCGACCGTCGATACATCCAACCCTTTCGCGGCGCGATGGATTCCGACCGCCGATGAATCGATGGTGATCATCCGCTTCCGCAATCCGCGCGGCATCGACTTCTCCTATCTCTTGTCGATGATCCACGACAGCTTCATGTCGCGGGCGAATTCGATCGTCATCGCCGGCAGCAAGCTCGATCTCGCCATGCAACTGATCCTGACCCCGATCATCATGCAGCTCGTCGAACGCGCCAGGCGTGCGGCCTGAAGGAGTATCCGTGATGAACGTTCTGGCCAAAGCAGCGCCCGCCCTGAGACATCAGGACATGGCCAATGCCATCCGCGCGCTGGCCATGGACGCGGTGGAAATGGCCAATTCCGGTCACGCGGGCATGCCGATGGGCATGGCCGATGTGGCGACAGTCCTGTTCACGCAATTCCTCAAGTTCGATCCGGCCGATCCGGCCTGGCCGGATCGCGACCGCTTCGTCCTTTCCGCCGGCCACGGCTCGATGCTGCTCTACGCCCTCCTCTATCTCACCGGTTATCCGGGCATGACCATCGAGGAGCTGAAGCGCTTCCGCCGGCTCGGTTCGAAAACGCCCGGTCACCCCGAACATGGCCATACGCCCGGCGTCGAAACGACCACTGGGCCGCTCGGCCAAGGACTCGGAGCGGCGGTCGGCATGGCGCTCGCCGAGCGGATGCTGGCGGCCCGTTACGGAGCCGATCTCGTCGATCACCGCACTTACGTCATCGCCGGGGACGGCTGTCTCATGGAGGGGATAAGCCATGAGGCGATTGGGCTCGCCGGGCACTTGAAGCTTTCCAAGCTGATCGTCCTTTGGGACGACAACAACATCACGATCGACGGGCGTGTGGACCTCGCCGATTCCGTCGATCAGCTGGCTCGTTTCAAGGCCGCGGGCTGGGACGCTTGGCGCATCGATGGGCACAAGCCTGAGGAGGTCGCCGCCGCGCTAAGCAAGGCGCAAAGCTCGGACCGGCCGGTGCTCATCGCCTGCAAGACGACGATCGCCTTTGGCGCGCCGACCAAGGCCGGCACCCATGGCGCGCACGGCGCGCCGCTCGGTCACGCCGAAATTGCCGGCGCGCGCCAAGCGCTCGGCTGGACCGCCGCGCCCTTCGAGATCCCCGCGCCGATCGCCGCCGCATGGCGGCAAGCCGGCGAAAAGGCAGCAAAGGCGCATGCGGCCTGGAAGGCGCGCCACGCCGCGGCGCCCGCCGCGCAGGTCGCCCGCTTCGAGGCGGATCTCGCCGGCATGCTCGATCCAGCGATCGGGGAAACAATCATCGCGTTCAAGCGCGGCGCGAGCGAAAGTGGCGCGGCGCAGGCGACGCGGGTTTCCTCGCAGAAGCTGCTCGACGCATTGAGCAAGGTGCAGAAAAATCTCATCGGCGGCTCGGCCGACCTCACCGGTTCGAACAATACGAAGGCCGCCGACATGCGCCCCGTGACGGCGGCGGATTTCTCCGGCCGCTACGTCCATTATGGAATCCGCGAGCATGGGATGGCGGCCGCGATGAACGGCATCGCGCTGCACGGCGGCTTCATTCCCTATGGCGGCACCTTCCTCGTCTTTTCCGACTATTCGCGGCCGGCGATCCGCCTCGCGGCATTGATGGGGCAGCGGGTGATCCACGTTTTGACGCATGATTCGATCGGGCTCGGCGAGGACGGCCCGACCCATCAGCCGGTCGAACATCTCGCGGCATTGCGGGCGATCCCCACTCTTCTTGTCTTCAGGCCGGCCGACGCCGTCGAAACGGCAGAGGTTTGGGAACTCGCGCTGAAAAGCAGGCAGGCGCCTTCGGCGATTTGTCTGTCGCGTCAGGGCGTTCCGCTCGTGCGGCGCATCCACGCAGCCGAGAATCTTTCCGCAAAAGGCGCCTATATATTGAAGGACGTCGAGGGCACGCGCGACGTGAGCCTGCTTGCCACCGGCTCCGAGGTCGCACTTGCCCTTGACGCAGCGGAACGCCTCGCGGCCGAGGGCATAAGCGCCGTCGTCGTCTCGATACCCTGTTTCGAGCTCTTTGCCGAGCAGGACGCAGGCTACCGCGCGGCCGTGCTCGGGCAAGCGCCGCGTGTCGGGGTTGAAGCGGCTCTGCGGCAAGGCTGGGACGCCGTCCTCGATCCACAAGACGGCTTCATCGGCATGATAGGCTTTGGCGCGAGCGCACCGGCCGGTGATCTTTATAAAGCATTCGGCATTACCGTCGATGCAATCGTCGCCGCGGCGCGCGCGGCCGTAGTTCGCTGACAGAGGAGCAAAATGGCCGATCTCGGCTTGCGTCAGCTTCGCAACCACGCCGCCGCACAAGGTTGCGGCTCTCTAGATCGCAGCTACGGCACTGACGAAGCTTGTCTTCCCGCCTCACTGCGCGACGCAAAAACGCCGTCATGGCGTGGCTATGATCGCAGGATTACCCACGTAAGGACTGGTCGGGCACGGCATTTACGTGGCGAATGCCGAGCGCCGCTTTGCCATCGGCGCGCGTTGCCGAAACCAAAGAATTCGATCCGCGGAAATTCTCGGAGCCGGCGAGGAATCGCATACGCGAGCTTTGCGCGTCGCGCGGTTGCGCTCCCCCAATGTTGGCGCAGACTGCGCGAACGGGCGCTCGATCCGCCGGGCGCGACGGAGCCGCCGCAAAGATAGGGATTAAGTGATGAGCATCATGGGCAAGAAGGTTCAGCCATCGGGCGAAAAGCGCAGCCGCTATGCGGCCGGCGTGATGGAATATCGGCAAATGGGCTATTGGGAACCGGATTACGAGCCCAAGGACACCGATATCCTCGCCGTGTTCCGGGTGACGCCGCAGGACGGCGTGGATCCGATCGAGGCCTCGGCGGCGGTCGCCGGCGAATCCTCGACCGCGACATGGACCGTCGTGTGGACCGATCGGCTCACCGCCTGTGACAAATATCGCGCCAAATGCTACCGAGTCGATCCGGTGCCGAACGCCCCCGGCTCCTGGTTCGCCTTCATCGCCTATGATCTCGATCTCTTCGAGCCGGGCTCGATCGCCAACCTCTCCGCCTCGATCATCGGCAATGTCTTCGGCTTCAAGCCCTTGAAGGCGCTGCGACTGGAAGACATGCGCCTGCCCGTCGCCTATGTGAAGACCTTTCAGGGGCCGCCCACCGGCATCGTCGCCGAGCGCGAGCGGCTCGACAAGTTCGGCCGGCCTCTGCTCGGGGCGACGGTGAAGCCGAAGCTCGGCCTCTCCGGCCGCAACTACGGCCGCGTGGTCTATGAGGCGCTACGCGGCGGCCTCGACTTCACCAAGGACGACGAGAACATCAATTCGCAACCCTTCATGCACTGGCGCGACCGTTATCTCTATTGCATGGAGGCGGTGGCCAAGGCCGAGGCCGCGAGCGGCGAGGTGAAGGGCACTTATCTCAACGTCACCGCCGCGACCATGGAGGACATGTACGAGCGGGCCGAATTCGCCAAGGAGCTCGGCTCCGTCATCGTCATGATCGACCTCGTGATCGGCTACACGGCGATCCAGTCGATGGCGAAATGGGCCCGCAAGAACGACATGATTCTTCACCTGCACCGCGCCGGCCATTCGACCTATACGCGGCAGAAGAGCCACGGCGTCTCGTTCCGCGTCATCGTCAAATGGATGCGGCTCGCCGGCGCCGATCACATTCACGCCGGAACGGTGGTCGGCAAGCTCGAGGGCGATCCGAACATGACGCGCGGCTATTACGATATCTGCCGCGAGGACTTCAATCCCATGCAGCTCGAACACGGTCTCTTCTTCGACCAGCACTGGGCGTCGCTGAACAAGGTCATGCCGGTCGCCTCGGGCGGCATCCACGCCGGACAGATGCACAAGCTCGTCGACATGCTCGGCGAGGATTGCGTGCTGCAATTCGGCGGCGGCACGATCGGCCATCCGATGGGCATCGCAGCGGGCGCCACCGCCAACCGGGTCGCGCTGGAAGCCATCATCTTCGCCCGCAACGCCGGCCGCGACATCCTCGCGGAAGGCGACGAGATCCTCGAAACCGCGGCCAAGAAGAGCTTGCCGCTGAAGCAGGCGCTCGAGACCTGGAAGGACGTGACCTTCGATTATGCCTCGACGGATACGCCCGACTTCCTGCCGACCGCGACCGCAGCCGAATAGGAGAAGATTAAGTGCGACTCACACAAGGCTGCTTTTCGTTTCTGCCGGACCTCGACGACGAGCAGATCCGCACCCAGGTGCAATATTGCATCGACAAGGGATGGGCGGTGAACATCGAATTCACCGACGATGCGCATCCGCGCAACATCTTCTGGGAGATGTGGGGGCTGCCGATGTTCGACATCAGGGACGCGGCGGCCGTGATGCTCGAGCTCGAAGCCTGCCGCAAGGTGCATGCCGATACCTATATTCGCGTCTCGGGCTTCGATTCGAGCCTTGGTTGGGAAAGCGTGCGGATCTCCTTCCTCGTCAATCGGCCGAAGAAGGAACCTGGCTTCCGCCTTATTCGCACCGAGGGCGCCGGACGCGCGGTCCGCTATACGGTGCAGACCGAAGCCGCTGCGGCAGAGTGATGCGCTTGGGCGGCGACAACGAGGCTTGAAGGATGCACGCACCTGACACGATGATCGACGCGCTCGCCGATGTTTCGGCCGAGGGAATCGATCTGCGCCGGGAGCTCGCCGACACCCGCATCGCAGAAGTGCTCGACCAACTCGACAACGAGCTGGTCGGCCTCGCGCCGGTCAAGACCCGCATCCGCCAGATCGCTGCTCTCCTCTTGGTCGACCGGGTGCGCCGGCGCATGGGGCTCACCTCCGAGACGCCGACCCTTCACATGAGCTTCACCGGCAATCCCGGCACCGGCAAGACAACCGTCGCGCTGCGCATGGCCGAGATCCTGCACAAGCTCGGCTATATCCGCCGGGGTCATCTCATCTCCGTCACCCGCGACGACCTCGTCGGCCAATATATCGGCCATACCGCGCCGAAGACGAAGGAAGTCCTGAAGAAGGCGATGGGCGGCGTGCTCTTCGTCGACGAAGCCTATTATCTGCATCGGCCGGAGAACGAACGCGACTACGGGCAGGAAGCGATCGAGATCCTGCTGAATGTGATGGAAAACCAGCGCGACGATCTCGTCGTGATCTTCGCCGGCTATGCCGAGCGCATGGATCGTTTCTTCCGCTCGAATCCCGGCTTTCGCTCGCGCATCGCGCACCACATCGATTTCCCCGACTATACCGACGAGCAATTGATGGCGATCGCGGAAAAGATGCTCGCGGCGCAAAGCTATCGTTTCGACGCGGCCGGCGCGGCGGCGTTCCGCGACTATATCGCGGCGCGCCGCAAGCAGCCGCATTTCGCCAACGCCCGCTCGATCCGCAACGCGCTCGATCGCATGCGGCTGCGCCAAGCCAACCGGCATTTCGAACACCCGGGCCTCGTCTCGCTCGACGATTTGATGACGATCGACGCGGCCGACGTGCGCGCCAGCCGGGTCTTCGAGATCGATGAAGAGCAGGCCGACAAGAAGGGCTAGCGTTCGGCCGACATGCACAAGCTGGGCCTGGCGGGGGTCATATTCTTCGCGACGGTCGCGGCGACGTTCGGGGCTGCGGTGTTGGGCCGCGCCCTGGCGCAGCGTGCCGATGGTGAAGAAGACCTGGCCGGAAGACGGTTGAACCGGTGGCTCATCGGGCTCAGCGCCGGCGCGGCCGGAAACAGCGGGTTCATCGTCACGGGCGCGGTCGGGCTCGGCTATGCCGGCGGCGTCCACTGGCTGCTGATGCCGGTCGGCTGGCTCATCGGCGATCTCGTCTTCTGGCGAATCTTTCCGGCGCGATTGAACGGTCTCGCCCGCCAGGCCAGGGCCGTCACTCTTTCAGAGATGCTGACCTTCGATCTGAGCGGCCGCCTGGTGAGGCTCGTCTCTATTCTCGTGGCGCTGTTGCTTATTGGCTTCCTTGCGACCTACACGTCGGCGCAATGGCTGGCGGGCAGAAAATTCCTGTCCGGCGTGCTCGATCTGAACGGTCTCTCCGCGCTCATCTTCTTTTCGGCGACGATCGTGATCTATTCCGCGCTCGGCGGTTTCCGTGGTTCGATCTATGCCGATACGCTCCAGGCGCTCATTCGGATCGTCGGCACCACGCTGGCCGTCACCGCCGTCATTTGGTTGGCCGCGCAGCACCCAAACTCATTTTCGCAAAACATCAAGGCGGCCGGCGGCGATTTTCTCACGCTTTTTCCAAAAGGGACGGCGTTTGCGGCATTCGGGTTCATGGCCGGCTATGCGGCCGCCGCCATCGGCTTTGGCCTCGGCCAACCGCAGATCGTCACACGATATTTCGCAGGCAGCAGCCCGCAAGAGACGCAGTCGGCGTGGTGGATCTATATAGGCTTCGTCCAGGCGACCTGGATCGCCATGACCGCGTTCGGGATCGTACTTCGCGGGGTCATGCCGGGCATCAGCGACCCGGAGACCGGCCTCAGCCTTTTCTTCCAACGCGACATGGGGGCCGTCGTCAGCGGCATCATATTCGCCGACGTCTATGCGACGATCGCATCCACTTCGAACAGCCTGCTCGTGACGATCGGGCAGACGCTTTACCGGGATCTCATCTGCTTTCGTCAGTCGGTCGCCGAACGCAAGACCACCACGACGTTTGCGGCGATCTTTCTCATCGGACTTGTAACGATCGGGCTTTCGCTCATCCTTCCCGGCAATGTCTTCTCGATGGCCATTGGCTCCATCTCGAAGATCGGCGCCGCGATCGGCGGACCGGTCATGATCAAGGCGCTGGGTTTGAAGCATTCGGCCGCTTCCCTGCTCGCCGCAATCCTGACGGGCATGATCACGGCCTGCGCTTGGGACTATCTCGGCTACGGCGGTCTGTTCAATGAGGCGGCCATCGGACTGGCGTGCAGCCTTCTCGCAAACCGGCTCGTCGCGCGCGCGACGGCGCCGTCGCCAGAAGAGGCGTGAGCCTGGCGATCGTGCTAGGCGGGCTCGCCTCGTCGCGATCCGCCGCGTCCCTCGAAGAGCCAGCTCGCGACGACGCTGCCGAACAGGAACAGCAGGCCGATGAGCCCGATGGCGAGCGGCGCAATGCCGACTCCCGTCACTTGCGCCGCGCCGGTCCGTTTGATCGCGGCATAATCCGAACCGCCATAGATCGGGCTGTCGCGCATCGCGACGATGCGCGGGAGAGTGATGTCGCTGCCGCTGCCCGTGCCGATGCGGCGCACCGTTCCGCCTGTCGCCTCGGCCAAGGGCCTGAGCTTCTCGGTCGTCGAGACGACCTCCTGGAACTCGCGCGGATTCTCCGGCCCGACGTTGACGAGCGCGCTCAGCGTGCCGTCCGTCACCCGATAGAGGCCGAGTTCCGACACTTTGACTTCCGCCCGCGAGAGGCCGGGCTCGGCCGGCGCGAGGGTCGCCGTGATTTCCTTGCCGGACGGCGCGATCACGTTCACCGGCGGAATCTCGTCTTTCAAGCTCTGGCGCTCGATCGCAAGCTCATGGCCTTCGGCCTTGGCGCGCAGCGCCTCTTCTTCAAGCTCCGGCTCCTTCATCAGCCAATGCGCGAGCCGACGCAGCAGATCGAGATGCGGGCCGCCGCCTTCGAAGCCGCGCGCCCAGAGCCACATCTGATCGGACAGGAGCAGCGCCACCCTGCCCTTGCCCTCACGGGAGAGGACGAGGAGCGGTTTGTTGTCGGCCCCCGACAGGATGCTCGTGCCGCGGGTCACCTCGGCGTTCACCTGGCGGAACCATTCGCTCCAGGCAGGCGGCGTCTCGTCCGAGCCGGGCAGGCCGCGGGTCACCGGATGTTTTGCGCCGTCCGCGGTGATCTCCGGGCGAAAGGCTTGCTCGGTCAAAGTGCCGTCCGGACGCGCCGGCGAGAGCATGCCGAGCGGCGTGTAGTAAAGGCCTTCCGGTTGCGCGAAATCCGGCCCCACGGCAATCAGCAGGGCGCCGCCGTCGCGGACGTAGCGCACGATATTGTCGAGATAGATCTCCGGCAGGACGCTCTGGTCCGAATAGCGGTCGAAGATGATGAGATCGAAATCCTTGATCTTGCGGCCGAAGAGATCGGCGGTCGGAAATGCGATCAGCGAAAGTTCGTTGATCGGCGTGCCGTCCTGCTTCTCCGGCGGGCGCAGAATGGTGAAGTGAACGAGATCGACGTTGGCGTCGGACTTCAGAAGGTTGCGCCACATGCGCTCGCCCTGATGCGGCTCGCCCGACACGAGCAGAACTTTGAGCTTGTCGCGCACCCCGTCGATCGTCAGCACCGCCTTGTTGTTGATCTGGGTGAGCTCGCCGGGCATAGGCTCGACCTCGACTTCGACCACGTTCGGACCGCCGTGTTCAATGCTGATGGGAAGCTGGACGCGCTCCCCGGGCATGGCCGTCACGTCGGCGATTGGGTTGCCGTCGCGACGCACGTGAATGACCACGGGTTCGCTGGTCGGGGGCGTGTCGATGACCCGCGCCTCGATCGTCACGTCTTTGCCGACGATGCCGAACCGCGGCGCATTGAGAAGCTCGATCCGGCGGTCGCGCTCGCCCTCGTGGCCGGTGATGAAGGCATGCAGCGGCGCCTTGAAGCCGAGCGCCGCGGGATCGGCGGGAATATCATGCACGACGCCGTCGGTGATCATGAAGACGCCGCCGATCCGCTCAGCCGGCACGTCCGCAAGGCCTTCGTTCAAGGCCGCGAACAGCCGCGTCCCGTTTTCCTCGCTGTCCGTCAGGCTGCTGTCGATCATTCGGATGTCGACATTGCCCAGAGCTTCAAGGCGCTTCTTGAGTTCGGCCGAGGCCTTCTCGGTCTGCTGCCAACGGTCCCCGATTGTCTGGCTGCCACTATGATCGACGACGATCGCCACCACGTCCTTCAGCGGCTGGCGATCTTCGCGAACCAGAGAAGGATCGCAAAGCGCCAGCAGCACCAGCGCGAGCCCGAGGGCGCGCAGCAACGTGCCGCGCCGGGCCCGGAGGAGGCCGAGAACGGTGATGGCCAACGCAAGCACTGCAAAGAGCGCCAGCAGCGCGAAGGGCAGCAGCGGCGCGAAGGAAAGAGTGAGTTCGCTCATTCAGGCTTATTTGGCTCTTTTCGCGGCTTCGCCAAGCGGCTACTTGCGCCAGCTTTGCGCGCAGGGCAAGACGGCATAGGCCGAGATCCGCCGCCAGGCATAAGAATCCGACTCTTCCGTCATGCGGAAGTTTGGCAGATCCAGGTGCCAATATTGTGGCTTGAACTCCGGCGGAATTTGGGTGCCCTCCTCGACCGGCGCGATGATGAAAGCCGGCGCATCGGGCCGGCCGCAAAGATGCGCCACGCCATCATGCGACAGCTTCGGCAGGTCGGCGGCCGGCGGCACATGCAAAGCCGAGAGCGCGTTCTTCTCTGCCAAGCCTTGGCCGATGAGAAATTGCATCCGCGCGCGCCACGTGTTCGCGAGCGCCGGGGAGAAGATCGTGCTGACGCCTTGCTGGGGAGAGGCCCATTGCGCGCGGCCGGTCAAGAACCAGGCTTCGGCCAATCCGTCGATCCAAAGCACCTCGCCGCTGCGGCTCGCGATCAGGTTCATGAGCTCGGGCGGATGATCGTCGGCATCGGCCATTTTCTGAAACGGCACCCTCTGATCCCAGAAGTGAACTACGCCGAGAACGAGAAGAAGAGCCGCAGCGCATTGCGCGCCCCAGATGAGGCGCGAAGGGCGCGCAAAAACGAAGCCGAGAACGAGCGCCAAAATCGGAAAGGCGACGTAGCGGCGCGCCCAGAAATAGCTGATGTAATGCGGACCGTCGGCGGGTATGGCGGCGAGGAACCGGCCGTAGTTCACGAAGTAGTGTATGTTCCAAAAGAGCGCCAGGGCGAAGGCAGCGGCCCAGACGGCGCGGGCGATCGTGGGCGTGATCGGAACATTGATCCACCGCGCGCCGAAATGCATGCAGAGCGCGGCCACGCAGATCGGGGCGCCGTAGGCCGATTCTTCGCTCGATAGCCAGGCCATCGCGAGGATCGCCAGGACAACGTGCCCGCGCGGCCCTTGCTGCCAGAGTTTGAGGGTTGCGATCGCAAGCGCGATGGCGCCCATCGCGGCCAAAAGCCAGGCCATGCGCCAGGGCTGCGCCTGGATGACGAGAAGCAGCGACAGGCGATCGCCAAACAGAGCTTGCACGGCGATGCCGCCGATCCCGGCGAAGATCGCGGCAAGCAGGACCATCCGCCGCCGCCCTTCGAAAAAGCTCGCCGCGATGGCGAGCGTCGTGGCCTCGACCACGACCGGACCGAGGAAGTCGATCGGCCAAGCGGTCGGAAAGAGCAGCGGGCTGCGGCTTTCCGCGAAGGCCTTCAGGCCGGGATCCATGAGGGTCACGAGCCGATCGAGGATCGGCACACCGAGAATCGTGCCGGCAAGGACCAAGACGGCGGCGAGCGCGACGGCGATCGCCCAGCGCCGGTCGTCGCGGCAAAGCACGATGCCGAAGACGCCCCATCCGGCGAGCGCCATCAGCGGATGGACGAGGCTGGCGGCAACAAGCACGGAGAAGGCGAGCCAGATGCGGCCGCCGGCGAGCGCCGCGAGCGCGGCGAGAACAAACGCTTCGGCGAAGGGACGCGGCACCGCCAGCACTTCCGAATAGTTGAAGCGCCATGGCGCGCCATAAGAAGCCGGCAGAACGGCGACGAAGATCACGACCACTGCGATCCAGCGCGTCGGCACGAATTGCCGGGCAAAGCCGGCCAAGGCCGCAAGCCATGCCGCCATGGCGAGAAGCGCGAGCGCCAGGCCGGTTGGTCCCGTACCGAAGGCCGCGACGAGGCGATCGAGCAACACAGGAAACACGCTGAAGCGCGATTGCCCGTCGTTGACGAACATTATGTCGCGGCCGATCCCGGCGGGATCGAGATCGGCGAGCGCCCGGCCGACATAGACGCTCGCATCGCCCAGGAGGCCTTGATAGGGATGCGTCAAGGCCCAGAGCGCGACGGCGATCAGCGGCAGGAAAATCGTGCCTTCGGCGACGGATTGCTTGAGCGCCGAGGCGACGGCATGCAGGCGGGCGGTGAACCCGCCAGCGACCGGGCCGGGCGCGCGCCTTTCAATGCCGATCGAAAGGGGCATCTTGCGCCTTCATGCGGCATGCGGCGCGGATGCAAAGAGCAGGGCACGGCGCAAGAGGAAGTTGAACATGAAGACGCAAGCGGCGGTCGGCGCCTTGGCGAGGCCGACATGAAGCCCGCCGAAATGCACGAAGACGAAGATCAGAACCTGATTGAGAGCGAGGCCGGCGAAGCCGATCAAAAGGAAGCCGGCAATCTCGGTCGTCACGCGCCGCGCGCGCCGACCTCGAAAGACGAAGAGGATGCTGCCGACATAGGCCAAAACCATGCCGGCCATGAAGCTGATCGCCGCCGCGACGAGATAATTCATGCCGGCTTTGACAAGCAGGATGAGCAGGCTCCAGTCGAGCGCCAGCGCGGCGGCGCTGCAAAGCCCGTAGCCGAAGAGATCCGAGGCGAAGACGCGCGCCCAGGGCGCGCCGAGAGAAGCATGCCCAGCGCCGGGCACGGGCGCAGAAGCCTCGATCGGAGTGATCGCGGACAAGATCAGGCCGCCTTTCTGGGAACGAGGCGCAGGCTCTTTAAAGCCTCCTTCGCGCCCGACGCGCCGGCTTCGCCATATTCGGCGTCCTCGTTGACCTGCCAGACGTCGTAGAGTGTCTGCCCGGCGATGATGTTGGCGGCGGTGAGCATGCCGGTCATCATCGCATGATCCTGGTTGTTGTATTTGTGCATGCCGTTGCGCCCGACGAGGTGAAGCGCTGGATAGCGCAGCGCGAGTTCCTGGCGGATGATCCCCATGTGATCGGCATAGGTCTCGTCGTAAACGGGATAGGCCTTCTTCTGCCGCACCACGCAGGCGTCGCTAATGTCGGCCGGGTTCATCAGGCCGATGCGGCCGATCTCTTGCTTGGCCAGCGCGATCAGGTCCTCGTCCGCCGAGGTCCACAGGCCGTCACCCTCGAAGCAGAAATATTCGAGGCCGAGGCAGGTCGAGGTCGCGTCCGGAATCATGTCCGGCGACCAGGAGCGGAAATTCTGCACGCGGCCGACCTTCACCTTCGGATCATGGATGTAGATCCAATTGTCCGGCAGATCGACGCTGCTTTTGCCGATGAGAACCACGGTGAGGAAATCGCGATATTTGAGCTCGCGCGCATGCAAGAGGCTCAAGGCCGTGGGCTTGAGCGCCGCGATCAATTCGCGCACCGGGGCGGAGGAGACCACGTGTTCGGCAGAATAGGATTCGCATGCGCCTGAGCTGCTTTCGACCGCGACCGACCAGGTATGGCCGTGCGGGTCGTAGGCGAGTGAGGCGAGCCTGCGGTCCATGACGATATGGCCGCCGAGCTTTTTGACCTTGTCGGCGCAGGCCTCCCACATCATGCCGGGCCCGCGGCGCGGATAGCGGAAGGATTCGATCAAGGTTTTGGCGACCGCGCCTTGCTTCTTGCGCCCCAGCGAGCGGCGCAAAGCGTCGGCGATCGCGGCGCCGAGATCGAGGCCCTTGATGCGCTGCGCGGCCCATTCGGCCGAGATCTCGTCGCAGCTCATGCCCCAGACCTTTTCCGTATAGGTCTTGAAGAAGACCCTGAAGAGCCGCTCGCCGAATTGATTGCGCACCCATTGATGCACGGTCTTTGCGTCCTTCACGGGAAAGGCGCGCGCGTAGGCGAAGGAGGCGAGGCAGGCGACGCTCTGCATGAGGCCGAGCTTGCGGAACGCCTCGAATGCTTTCAGCGGATAGGCGAAGAATTTGCCCCGGTAGTAGATGCGCGAAAGGCGTGGCCGCTCGATGAAATCGTCGGGCAGGATCTCGTTCCAGAGATCGACCACTTCCTTCGATTTCGAGAAGAAGCGATGCCCGCCGATGTCGAACAGGAAGCCTTTGTAGTTCACCGTCCGGCTGATGCCGCCGAGATAGCGGGGATCCTGCTCCAGGACGAGGACGCTGCGGCCGGCCTTGGCAAGGCTGTAAGCCGTCGTCAGACCGGCCGGGCCGGCCCCGACGACGACGGCGTCGAAGGTCTTCAAGATGCTGCTCCGCTTGGCTTTTCGGGCAGCAGCAGAGCATCAATAGGTTAAAGCGCCCCTACGCGGATCGGGTAAGGGCGTGAGCTGCTTCGAGATCCAAAACTCCGATGCTTCGGACCAGGTCCAGGGCGGCTTCTATTTTTGGACCATCAAACATGCCCTGTTGACATCTTGTTCCACATTTGTTCTTATTGGTGCATGGTGTCAAGCGCAACGTGGTTGTACGACCGGCTTAAATCAGAGCGGGACGATACGCATCCCGAACGGTGGAAATCTATGCTTTCACGCCTCGCGCGGTTGACCGGAGTCGACGAGTCGACTACGCATCCAGTTCATGATCCGCAAAATTGCTCCAAGATCCTCGCTGCCGAAATCCCGCAGCATTATTGGAATCAGCCTGTCGCCAGCCCTTGCGAGCAAAGTAAAAGCGGAGGCCGGGCGCCGACAGATACGACTAAAGCAACTGTTCGAGGAAATGTGGGCGCTTTACGAGCAATTCGCCCGAAAAGACAAATCATGATGACCAGCGAGTCTGGTCTCGCCGCGCTCGCCGGAGCATTGATTGACGGTGGACAAGCTCTGACAGTTGCGGAGCGAAAGCTTATTTGTCGCACTGCCTCCCCGCTTCAACGCATCGTTACTGAGTGTCGAAATCGCATTCGTGCCGGCGAAGATGTACTCGGTGAAGAATTTTGCAACCTGCGATCGCCGGAAAAACGCCGGGAAACCGGCGCAACATATACCCCTCCGACAATCATCGAAGCGATGATGTCTTGGGCCGCAAGTGTCGATGCGGCGCCGGAGCGCGTGATCGATCCGGGTGTGGGATCCGGCCGCTTCCTATCTGCCGCGGCGGAGCGTTTCCTAGACGCTAAGCTAGTCGGCATCGACATCGACCCGCTAGCGCTGCTGATGGCGCGTGCAAACGCGTGCGTACGAGGCTACGATCACCGCCTGCAGCTTGAGCTTGGTGATTACCGTGCCATGGAGTTAGCCTCCCTTATTCATGACGGCGTCGTCATTGCGCGAGCTTTTGGGTTCGTTGATTTCGGGCGCACGCCGTCGTTCGGATTTTTCACCGCTTGAGGAATCGTACTTTTTTGCGAAC
>DATFNQ010000039.1:0-19466 GCA_035266305.1 Methylovirgula sp. | reverse complement strand
CGAAAACGAAGCCGAGAGAGCGGTCGAGCGGGCCGACTTTCGAGTCGAGAATGGCGTCGGATATTTTGACCGTGATCACCGACACCAGGATCAGGGTCACGAAGAAGACGATGGCCGCGGAGACCGCAATCGCGACCGCATCCTTGCTGATATAGGGCTTTACGTAAGGCAGCACATAGGGGTGCAAATAGATGGCCGCCACGGCGGCCGCACCCCAGGACGCAATGGCAAGGACCTCGCGCGTAAAACCCCGGACCATGGCGAGAACTGCCGAGATGAAGACGATGACGATCACGCCGAGATCGAGATAGGATGGCATAGAAGGCCTCATGCGTCAGATGAGCTTGCCTTATAGCGAAGCAAACGGCCGGCGTCACCCCACCGGACCCTCATCGCTGCGCCGGCGCGCGTCGCTCGCCCGGCCCCGCAATTATGGCGACGAGATCGGCGATTTCGGCGCAGGTCCTGAGCGCCATATTCTCAGGCCGCGCCGCGCTTGCCTCTTTGGGCTCCTGTGTCGAGGGCGGGACGATGGCACGCTTAAAACCGAGCTTCGCGGCTTCCTTCAATCGTGGCACGGAATGGGCCACAGGCCGAATCGCCCCTGAAAGCCCGATCTCGCCGAAGAAGATGCAGTGCGGCGGCGGGCAATGCCCGGTGAATGACGAGACGAGGGCGGCGGCCGCGGCAAGATCGGCGGCGGGTTCGTTGATCCGCAATCCCCCCGCCACACTGAGAAAGACGTCGTGTTGGCCGAGTCGCAGACCGGCGCGCGCTTCAAGCACGGCGATCACCATGGCAAGGCGGTTCTGGTCCCAGCCGACGACGGCGCGGCGCGGCATTCCGAGCGGGCTTGGCGCGACGAGCGCCTCAATTTCGGTGAGCAGCGGCCTCGTTCCTTCGATTCCGGCGAAGACAGCGGTGCCCGGCGTGGCAACGGCGTGAGCGGAGAGAAACAGGGCAGAAGGATTACCCACCTCGGTGAGGCCGCGGCCGGTCATCTCGAAGACGCCGATTTCGTTGCTCGGGCCGAACCGGTTCTTCAAGGCGCGGAGAATTCGGAAATCGCGGCCGCCCTCGCCGTCGAACGAGGTGACCGCGTCGACCATATGTTCGACGACGCGCGGTCCGGCGATCTGCCCGTCCTTGGTCACGTGGCCGACGAGAATGACGCTTGCGCCGCTGGTCTTCGCATAACGGATGAGGACTTGCGCGGCGCCGCGGACCTGCGTCACCGTTCCCGGCGCCGCTTCGACCAATTCGCTCCACATTGTCTGGATGGAGTCGATGACGAGGAGCGTCGGAGCGTCGCCCTCGCGCAAGGTCGCGACGATGTCTTCGACTTTGGTTTCGGCCGCGAATTCGATGGCCATCTCGGCGAGGCCGAGGCGCTCGGCTCTGAGCCGTATCTGGTCGATCGCCTCTTCGCCCGAGATATAGACGACGCGGCGGCGCTCGCGCGCCAAGGCTCCGCAAACCTGGATGAGCAGCGTCGATTTGCCGATGCCCGGCTCGCCGCCGAGCAGCAGAACCGAGCCCGGCACGAAGCCGCCGCCGGTCACCCGGTCGAATTCGCCGAGACCTGTCCTGATCCGCGTCGGCGGGATTGTCGGGGTGCCGAGGTCGGAGAGGGCAAAGATGCGGCCCTTGCCGACCCCTTGTCGCGGCGCGCCGATCGTCTCCTCGACGAGCGAATTCCACGCGCCGCAGGCGTCGCAGCGGCCTTGCCAGCGCGGCGCGACTGCGCCGCAGCTTTGGCAGATGAAGGACGTGCGTGATTTTGCCATGTGCCTGTCCGCGGCGCTCAGATCCGCGCCGGCAGGTGGTCCTCGCGCGCCAGATTGGCGAAACGCGTCACTTCCGCCTCGAAAGCGAGTTCGATGGTGCCGGTCGGCCCGTGGCGCTGCTTGCCGATGATGATCTCGGCCTTGCCATGAACCTGTTCCATCGCCGCCTGCCATTCGAGAAACTCTTCGGTGCCTTCATGCGGCTGCTTGTTCTTCAAGTAATATTCCTCCCGGAATACGAACATCACGACGTCGGCATCCTGTTCGATCGAGCCGGATTCGCGCAAGTCGGAGAGCAGCGGGCGTTTGTCGTCGCGGCCTTCGACCTGACGCGAGAGCTGCGAGAGAGCGAGGATGGGCACGTTCAGCTCCTTGGCGAGCGCCTTCAGTCCCGTCGTGATCTCGGTCAATTCCTGCACCCGGCTGTCGCTGCGCGTCTTCGAGGCCGAAAGCAATTGCAAATAATCGACGACGAGGACATCGAGGCCGCGCTGGCGCTTGAGGCGGCGGGCGCGGGCGGCGAGCTGGCCGATCGAAATGCCGCCGGTCTGGTCGATATAGAAGGGGATTGTTTGCATCTCCCGCGCGGCCTGCGCGACGCGGTGGAACTCGGCCTCTGATATATCGCCCCGGCGGATCTTGTAGGAGGGCACGCCGGCCTGTTCGGAAATGATGCGCGTCGCCAATTGCTCGGCCGACATTTCCAGCGAGAAGAAGCCGACGACCCCGCCGTTAGCGGTCGCATGGCTGCCGTCCGGCCGCGTCTCGAATTCGTAGGCCTTGGCGACGTTGAAGGCGATATTGGTGGCAAGCGCCGTCTTGCCCATGCCGGGCCGGCCGGCGATGATGATGAGATCGGAAGGTTGAAGACCGCCCAGCTTGCTGTCGACTTCGTAAAAGCCCGTCGCCAGACCAGAGAGGCGCCCGTCGCGCTCCCAGGCCCGCGCCGCCATGTCGACGGCGGTCGCGAGCGCGTCGGAGAAGCGCTGGAAACCGCCGTCGTAACGGCCGGTCTCAGCGACCGAATAGAGCTTGCGCTCGGCCTCCTCGATATGGTCGCGCGGCGAGGCCGTGATCGGCGCGTCATAGGCGCCGTTGACGATCTCTTCGCCGATCGCAATGAGATCGCGCCGTACCGCGAGATTATGAATCGTGCGGCCGTAATCGGCGGCATTGATGATGGTCGTCGCCTCCGCTGCGAGCCGGGCGAGATATTGGGCGATGGTGACGCCGCCGAGATCGTGTTCGCCGAGGAAGGTCTTCAAGGTGATCGGGGTCGCGAGCTTGCCGGCGCGGATCAATTGGGCCGCGACATCATAGATGCGGCGGTGCAATTCTTCCGAAAAATGCTGAGCTTTCAGAAAATCCGAAACGCGGTCGAAGGCGTCATTGTTGACGAGGATGGCGCCGAGCAGGGCCTGTTCGGCCTCGACATTATGCGGCGGCACGCGAAAGCTCGGCTCGCCGGCGCGGACCTGCCCGCTCGGCTGGACAAGAGCCGGCTGGTTGGGACGATCGGCAAAACGTTCAGAAGCGGGCATGTATCTACGTTGAAGGCGAATCAGCGGAAGACGCGAACCGTTCTTTCGCACAGAGCACAGCAGGAGGTCGGTGAAATTTACGAGGCGGCGCGGCCGATCCCGCTATGCTCGCAATCCACAAAGCATAAAAATTTTTGGATTGCACGTCGCGTTGATCTCGCTTACCGATCCCCCTGTTAGTGGTCAGCCCTCCTCGCCGCTCGCTTCGGCAAGCGCGGCGCCGACGTCGAGACCAAGATCCTGCATCGAGGCTTCCTCTGCGACAGTCACCTTTTCGCCCTTCGCCTGGCGCACCGCCTCTTCGGGCGAGCGGGCGACATTGATGGTGATCGTGCATTCCACCTCCGGATGAAGATGGACGGGGACTGGATGCAGCCCGAGCGCCTTGATCGGCGCGCGCAGCACGACCTGATCGCGAGCGATCCTAAAGCCGCCGGCCGTGACGGCCTCCGAGATGTCGCGCGCCGAGACCGAGCCGTAGAGCTGCCCGGTCTCGCCGGCCTGGCGAATGATCGTGAAGCTTTGCCCGCCGAGCTTCTCGGCGACCGCCGAGGCCTCGCTTTTTCTTTCCAGATTGTGCGCCTCGAGCTCGACCCTTTGTTCTTCGAAACGCTTCTTGTTGGCTTCCGTCGCCCGCAACGCCTTGCCCGTGGGCAGGAGGAAATTGCGGGCATAGCCGTCCTTCACGCGTACCGTGTCGCCCATTTGGCCGAGCCTGGGAATGCGTTGGAGCAGAATGACTTGCATGGATCGGTTCCTTAGCTGTGAGGGGCCGCCGCCTTGCGGTCGCGCAGCGAAAAGCCGGCATCGAGGAGGCCAACGAGAGTGAAGACGACGAGCGGCCAGGGCATCAGCAAGGCGAGCGCGACGTAGAGGCCGCAGAGAAGGGCGCCGCGGAACTTGGTACCGCGGGAGAGATCGTGGATGACGCAGAGGCCTTGCAACGCGAAGACGATCGCCAGCACCGCCGTCGCGATGCTGGCGATCAAGCCGGCGATGCCGCCCAGCAAGCAAAGCGCGGATGTTGCCGCCAAAGCCACGCCAAGCAGACGCGGCACCCGCAGCTCATGCGCTATATCAGGCCAGGGCCGCGAAAGTAGGTTCGACACTTGCACGACCCGGCCCGCGAGCCACAGATTGAGCAGAAGCAATACAAAGATCATGGACGCGGCGACCGGCGGCATTGCCCTGACCACGAGCCGTGCCAGCTTGGCGAGATCGACGCCGTTGGGCAGCTCGTAAGGGCCGAGCGCCTGGGCCATCAGCGGCGCGATCTTTGCTGCAGCCCTGTCGAGGCTCGCTTCGAAATTTGTCTGGCCGAGGCTCACGATGAGCGTCGCAAAGGCCACGATCGCGAAGCCGATCAGCGCCGCATGGAGGACAATCAGTCCGACCGGATAGTAATCGCATGCCCTTCCTTTCTCGTTGCGGCGCGCGGTCCAGGGCAGGGGGGCGTCGGCGCGGTTCAATCCGGCGAGACGGGCGAGCCACCAAGCCGGGAGAGCCTGGCAAAGGGCGAAAATCAAGCCGTCGAGCCCGGCGGTTGAAAGCGCATCTGGCCAGCCGTTCTGCCGTGCAGCGGCGGCCGTCAACAGCGCGATGAAGGTGAAAACGGCGACCGCGACCGCGCCGAGACCCGCCGCATATCCGAAGCCGAGCGTTGCGATCATCAGCGGCAGGGGCGAAAGAGAGGCAAGAAAAAAGGCCGGCAACGTGCCCTGCCGCAGGCTGACGAGAAGAAGCGTCGCCGCGAGCCCGCTGCCCAGCGCGACCGGCAGTTTCAGATCGAATGCCTGTCTCTTCATCATCGCCGAGCTGTCCCGCCAACGCGGTTAGGGATGCCTCATCCCAGCCGAACCGCCGCAACCCGGCGGTCTTTTCGCTGCGATTTCCGCCGGCGCCGCGGCGCCGGAAGATGTCAGCGGATCACATAGGGCAGAAGTCCGAGGAATCTGGCCCGTTTGATCGCCTTCGCCAATTCCCGCTGCTTCTTAGCAGAAACGGCAGTGATGCGCGAGGGAACGATCTTGCCGCGTTCCGAAATGTAACGGGAGAGAAGCCTTGTGTCCTTGTAGTCGATTTTCGGCGCATTGGCGCCTGAAAAAGGGCAGGTCTTGCGGCGGCGGAAGAAGGGCCGGCGGGCTGGTGCTGCGGGCGGCGGCATCAGAAGCCTCCTTCTTCGCTGAGGTTCGCATCGTCGCGTCCGCGGCGTGGCGGACGATCGTCGCGATCAGACCGGCCGCGGCCTCTGTCGCCGCGCTCCCGGTAGCCACGGTCGCCGCGGTCACCACGTTCGCCGCGCTCGCGATCATCCTCGTCGCGCTTGCGCATCATCGCCGAGGGACCCTGTTCCAATTCCTCGACCCGGACGGTCAAGAAGCGGATCACATCTTCGTTGATGCCCATCTGCCGCTCCATTTCGGCGATGGCATGGGCGGGCGCGTCGATGTTGAGCAGAGTGAAATGCGCCTTGCGGTTCTTCTTGATCCGATAGGCGACGGATTTGACGCCCCAATATTCGGTCTTTTCGATCTTGCCGCCCTGCGACTGGATGATTCCTTTGAACTGCTCGCTTAACGCCTCCACCTGCTGGGCGGAAATGTCCTGGCGAGCAAGATAGACGTGCTCGTAGAGAGCCATGATCTTGCCTTTCCTTACCTGCGCGGCCCGGCGCAAAGCCCTTCGAGCCCCGGAAAGGCTCGAACGAACGAAGGCGGAGACACGGGAAGACGGGAGACCCTGCGCGCTTCTATTTGTTTGTTCTAACGCATGATCTTTTTCCAAAAAGTCTGCAACTTTTTGCGATCATGCTTGCGCGCCTTCCGTTCAGCCTCCGGCCGAGGCCGCAGCGCAAGCCGGACCTCCGGCCTGCGCAACGAAGCGCGCTTTATACGTGGAATATGAGCGAAATCAAGAAATGATCCCGCGTCGCGAGATCAGCTCTCAAAGCGCCGCCCTTTTGACGCCGCAGTCCCAAGTCCGATATGCTTGCCTCCTTGATTTGGCTTCGAAGTGCGGCGCTGCCCATGCTGGTCAAGCCGGTTCTTGCTCTCGCCTTCTGCGGCCTCGCTTTGTCGGCGCAGGCCAGCGGGGCGGCTGCGAGCCTGCCGAGCTTGGCGCTCGATCCGCCAGCGCCGCCGTCTTCGCCTTGGAGTGGGCTCTATGACATTGGGCCATTCACGCCTTATGCGGCGCCTGGCGTCGGCTTGGCGAAGCCGAACTCCGGCCCCGGCGATGTCAGAGCAAGCCAACCCGCCAACAATCTCATTAATTCTTCGGGCAGAGCAAAGACGGCTCCAACGGTCGGCGCCGGCCTCGATTATGACTTAGGCAACAATCTGCACATGCACATCGGCATCGCCGGCGGTGCAGGGGCCGGAGGAATTATCCGACACTAGAGCAGGATCGTCGATCCTGCTCCAGATTGCTTTGGTGTCATATTGGCGGCGCATATCTCGACGGCGGAGCGAACGTCAATCGACGTCCTGCTTGTTCATTCCGCCCGATGCGCCCTTGCCCTTCATGCAGTCCTTGCGGAACTTCTTGCGGTCCGCGCCATGCAGGCCCTTGGCGTCGGCCTCCTTGGAACATTCGATGGATTGCGGGGAGCGTTCCTTCGTCATGGCGGGCGCAGCCGGCGTCGCCGACGAAGGCGGCGGCTTGTCGGCGCGTTCTGCGCCAGCGCAGGGCTCAAGCTGAAGCCGGCAATGACGATGAACAAGGCAAGCCTGGAAAGCTGTTTCATGAGTGATTTCCTCCTCGATCAACGACCAGCCCAATAGCCCTAAATATGGGCTGGGGACAATCCTGCCACTTCCGCATCACTTCGACGTGACTGATATGGGCGCTGCGCGGCAGGCTCAGATGCACGGGCCCCATTCGCCGCTGGCGCGGATGCGCCACGATTTCAGTCCGGCCTTGGCGACGACCGTGCGGCCGCTCTTGGCCATGGCGACGAGGTGCTGAAAGATGAGCGGCGTGCGCCAGGCAAACGGCGTGGCCGGATCGCAGACGGCGCGATATTCGTCCGTATCCTCATCTTCCATCAGAATGGTTCCGACCCGGTCGGGCCGCATCTGCGGGCTCATGCCGCGATCGCCTTTCCACAGACATTCGAAGTCGCGGCAGACATCGGGCCGCGCTTCATAGATCCGGCAGCCGCTGCCGAGGAGGCAATTCTTGCAGAAAGGCCCGGCGGGTTTTTCCAATTCTTCGATCTCGAGCACCTTGCAGCACATGCTGCATGCGCCACAGGCCTTTCCCGGAATATCCATGAGTCTATTTGCTCCGCACCGGCACCGAACCTTCGAGATTCGCCACGCATATATGATGACGCGCCGCGCGGTGGAGGCAACCGAAAATCGAAGCAAGGACTGCGCCTTTGCCCGGCCGCTTGACAGATCCCCGGCGGCAATGTCACTCGCACGCCATTCGAAGCGTCGGAGGGGGTGACCGCAGAGCATGGCGAAAGCTTTTGTTTTTCCGGGCCAAGGATCGCAAGCCATCGGCATGGGCAAGGGCTTGGCGGAAGCTTTCGCAGCGGCGCGGAACGTATTCGAGGAGGTTGATGAAGCCCTGAATCAGAAGCTTTCGGCTCTGATGTTCGAAGGACCCGAAGCCGAGCTCACCCTGACCGCCAATGCGCAGCCGGCCCTGATGGCCACAAGCCTCGCCGCGCTGCGGGTGCTGGAGGCCGAAGCCGGCCTCGACCTCGCGCGCGAGGCTGCCTTCGTCGCCGGCCATTCGCTCGGCGAATATTCGGCGCTGGCGGCGGCCGGATCTCTATCAATCGCCGATGCCGCGCGGCTCTTGCGGCGGCGCGGCGAAGCCATGCAGCAGGCGGTTCCGGTCGGCAAGGGCGCCATGGCCGCGTTGATCGGCCTCGATTATGAGGCCGGTTTGGCTGTCGCCGCGGAAGCGCAACGCGAAACCGGCGCGGATTCGGTCTGCGCTATCGCCAATGACAATGGCGGCGGCCAAGTGGTCGTCTCGGGCTCCAAGGCCGCGGTCGAGCGCGCCATCGAGATCGCCAGGACGAAGGGCGCGCGTCGCGCCATCGCGCTGCCGGTCTCGGCGCCGTTTCATTGCGCGCTCATGCAACCGGCGGCGGAGGTCATGGCCGCCGCGCTGGCAAAGGTCGAACTCAAGGCGCCGAAAGTGCCGCTCGTCGCCAATGTGCTTGCCGCGCCGATCCAGGATCCGAACGAGATCCGCAAGCGCCTCGTCGAGCAGGTGACCGGGACGGTGCGCTGGCGGGAAAGCGTTGCCTTCATGGCCGGGCAGGGCGTCTCAGAATTCATCGAGCTGGGGTGGGGCAAAGTCTTGACCGGACTCTTGAAACGGATCGTCGACAATGCCCTCGGCATCTCGGTCGGAACGCCGGCCGAAGTTAAGGCCTATAAAGCTGTTGCTGAACGAACGAGGCGAAGCTGATGTTCGATCTTTCCGGGAGGACGGCTCTCGTCACCGGGGCCAGTGGCGGCATCGGCCAGGCGATCGCGCGCGCCCTGCATGGCCGCGGCGCGGCCGTCGCGCTTTCCGGGACACGCGAGGAAGCACTCGGATCGCTTGCGGCCGAATTGCGTGACAAGGTGCATGTCCTGCCTTGCGATCTCGCCGATGCGGCCGCGGTCGAACGCTTGGTGCCCGCCGCGGAAGCCGCTATGGGTTCGCTCGACATTCTCGTCAACAATGCCGGGCTGACGCGCGACAATCTCGGGCTCAGAATGAAAGACGAGGACTGGGAACTCGTCCTTTCCGTTAATTTGACGGCTGCCTTTCGGCTCACGCGCGCCGCGCTCAAGGGGATGCTCCGGCGCAGATTCGGCCGCGTCATCGGGATCACCTCCATCGTGGGAATCATCGGCAATCCGGGACAGAGCAACTACGCGGCATCGAAAGCGGGAATGATCGGCATGTCGAAGAGCCTCGCGTGGGAAGTCGCGGCCCGCAACGTGACCGTGAATTGCGTGGCGCCCGGCATGATCGAAAGTCCGATGACCGCCGGTCTCAACGACAAGCAGAGGTCGGCGCTTCTCGTCGGGGTGCCCATGGGGCGGCTCGGCAGCCCCGAGGAGGTCGCCGCGGCGGTCGTCTATCTGGCAAGCCCTGAGGCCTCCTACGTGACCGGTCAGACCTTGCATGTGAATGGTGGAATGGCAATGATTTGAAAGGCCTAGTGCGAAGCGGGAGGTTTGCTGTTGGGCTCTCGCCAACCCGTTTGAAGTATGTTACCAACCAAAAGTCAGCTGGCGGACGGGTTATTTTCGGGGAGGTCGCGACGCGTTGCGGCTTTGCACGCCTGGCCGCAGTGGGGTTCATTCGGACTATCGGGATTCCATGAACAGAGTCCCTGTCAAGCGCGTCGGAAGCGTTAGCTTTCGAAGGCCTTGATTTTGGATGCGCTTTTGATATCGGCTGGCGACAGCAAGGATAGGGACGAGGATCAAACGACCATGAGCGATGTCGCCGAGCGCGTAAGGAAGATTGTAGTGGAGCATCTCGGCGTCGACGCCGACAAGGTCGTCGACGATGCCAATTTTATTGAAGATCTCGGGGCCGATTCGCTCGACACGGTCGAACTCGTCATGGCCTTCGAAGAAGAATTTGGGGTCGAAATCCCGGACGATGCGGCGGAATCGATCGTCACCGTCGGCGACGCGATCCGCTTTCTCGATAAGGCGACTGCGAGCTGACTTTGGCGCCGATATAGCGCGCCGAACGAGGGAAAGGCGGCCGCGGTGCTCGCTGCGGCTCCGGCTTTTTTTCCGATTGCCACCCGGATCGCAAGCCGCGCGCGTCCGGGCGGAAGCAAATTTCGATTCTTCCATTGCAGGCGAAATTACCTCTTCGCGCATTGCAAACGCGGCACAAGGATGGAATACGACCTGTGTCCCGGAGGCGGCGCCTGCCAGAAGTGAGACAGGTCCTTTAATGCGTCGGGTGGTGATCACCGGTCTTGGCATGGTCTCGCCGCTTGCTTGCGGTGTCGAAGCGACTTGGGATCGCCTGCTCGCTAGCCGCAGCGGCGCGGGCCCCATCAGGGGGTTTGACACCTCCGATCTTGCCTGCAAGATCGCTATGCAGGTGCCGCGCGGCGACGGCTCCAACGCCTCCTTCAATCCGGATCAGTGGATGGATCCGAAGGACCAGCGCAAAGTCGACGATTATATCATCTATGCCGCGGCCGCGGCGACGCAGGCGCTCGCCGATGCGGGGTGGAACCCGCGCACCTATGAGGAGCAGATCAAGACCGGCGTGCTCATCGGTTCGGGGGTCGGCGGGCTCGGCGGCATCTACGAGACCTCGGTGGCCTTGCGGGAGAAAGGGCCGCGCCGCGTCTCGCCCTTTTTCATTTCCGGACGCCTCATCAATCTGGCGAGCGGCTATGTCTCGATCATGCATGGTCTCAAAGGCCCAAACCATGCCGTCGCGACGGCCTGTTCCACGGGCACCCACGCGATCGGCGACGCGGCGCGCCTCATCGCGCTGGAAGATGCCGAGGTCATGGTGGCGGGCGGCGCCGAATCGGCGGTCAATCGAATCGGCATCGCCGGCTTTGCCGCGTGCCGCGCTCTGTCGACCGGCTTCAACGACCGTCCGAAACAGGCGTCGCGTCCTTACGACAAGGACCGCGATGGATTCGTGATGGGCGACGGCGCCGGCTGCGTCGTCCTCGAATCCTATGAAGGCGCCAAGGCGCGCGGCGCCAAGATCTATGGCGAGGTCGTCGGCTACGGCATGTCGGGCGACGCGCATCATATCACCGCGCCGGAAGGAGGCGGCGACGGCGCCTTGCGCGCCATGCAGGCGGCTGTGAAAAGGGCCGGCATCAAGGCGCAGGACATCGATTATATCAATGCGCACGGCACCTCGACGCCGCTCGGCGATGAGATCGAACTCGCCGCGGTGCATCGGATGGTCGGCGACAACGCCGCTTCGCTTTCCATGTCTTCGACGAAATCGGCGATCGGCCATCTGCTCGGCGCCGCCGGCGCCGTCGAAGCCATTTTCTGCATGCTGGCGATTCGCGATCAGATCGTGCCTCCGACCCTCAATCTCGATCATCCCTCGGTCGAGACGCCGATCGACCTCGTTCCGCACAAGGCGCGCAAGCGGCAGGTCGAATTCGCGCTTTCGAATTCCTTCGGTTTCGGGGGGACCAATGCCTGCCTCATATTGCGGGCGGTCGAATGAGCCAATGCCATGCTGGAGCCCGAATTCTTCCGCAAATTGCTGATTATGAAATCGCCTGTTGAGCGGCTTCGCGCCGGCCGCCCGTTGCAGCGATCGCGATTTTGCCGCGCCGATGTTTCGTGTAGAAGGATTTATTCTTGCTCCCGGAGCGCGGGCCGATGGATGTGAGTTCATGGGAGGTTTAGTTCAGAACGAGGAAAGAACAGCGGCGCCGGAATCTCTGGGCGAGGCGCCGCCGGCTGCGCGTTTTTTTGGTCGCCGCCCGAAGCTGCAAAGTCCGAACGAGGCCTTGCAGCCGGAAACGCCGCCGCCGCCTCCTACGCCGCGTCGGAGTCGCCCGGCGCTTTCGGCGCTCTCCGGCTTGCTGTCGTTCCTCCTGATCCTCGCCGTTGGGGCCTTGTTCGGCGTCGTCTGGGGCGAGCATCGGCTGCAGGAGCCGGGGCCGCTTTCGGCCGACAAGGTGCTTTACATCGCGCCCGGCACGGATCTTCCCGATATTATCAGCATGCTCGAGCAGGAAGGCGTGATCGACAGCCCGTTGATCCTGAATGTCGCGCTGCTCGTCGAAGGCAATCGCTCGCGCGTCAAGGCAGGCGAATATCTGTTCACGCACAACGCCAGCATGCGCGAGGTGATCGACACGCTCGTCAAGGGCAAGCAGATCCTGCATGGGGTCACGATTCCCGAGGGCTTGACGAGCGAGCAGGTCGTCGAGCGGCTGCGCGTGAATGACTTGCTCTTGGGCGATATTGGCGAGATCCCGACGGAAGGCAGCCTTTTGCCGGAGACCTATGAGGTTCCGCGCGGCATGGCGCGGGCCGATCTCATCAGGCGCATGCAGGAGGATCAAAAGAGGCTGGTCGAGCAGATTTGGACACGGCGCGCAAGCGATCTCGCGCTCCATTCGCCCTATGAACTCGTGACCTTGGCATCGATCGTCGAGAAGGAAACCGGCAAGGCGGACGAGCGGCCGCGCGTGGCTGCGGTTTTTCTCAACAGATTGCAAAAGCGCATGCGGCTGCAATCCGATCCGACCATCGTCTACGGCCTGGTCGGCGGCAAGGGAACGCTCGGCCATCCGATCCAGCGGTTGGAAGTGGAGAAGCCGTCGCCCTACAACACCTATTTGATCGATGGTCTGCCGCCGGGGCCGATCGGCAACCCCGGCCGGGCGGCGCTCGAGGCCGTTGCCAATCCGTCGCGCACGCAGGATCTCTATTTCGTCGCCGACGGCACCGGCGGTCACGTCTTCGCCGAAACGCTCGAAGAGCATCAGCGCAACGTGGCCCGGTGGCGGCAGATCGAGAAAGATAAAGCCGGAGCCGAGATCGACAAATACGCTCCGCAGCGGCCGGGTCACCCGGACCAGCATGGCGAAGTCGATGGCGCCTCGGTTTATGGCGCCTTGCCGACCTCATTCGCCGATGCCGGTTCTCCGGCGTCCCTGCTTGGGATCGGCTCGGCCGCCGCTGCCGCCACAGTTTCGCCGACGATGCCGAGCGCCAATACCCGCCCGGCGCCGACTTCGGCTGCCAGCGCTCCCGCAAGCTCTTCAACGACCGTCGTCGTGGGGCCGGGACTCGACGACCTCGGCATTTCTGTGCGCGGCATCGGCTCGGCGCGGGCCGCCGCCAACCTCCTCGACGGTCCCGTGGATCAGAGCGATGCGGCCGGTCCACAGGCTGATCCGGCCGGCGCCCCGGTCGTGACGGCCGCTAGCGGCGAGCAAGAAACTGCGAACTCCGACGCTGTCGGCAATCTGCCGGAGAATGCCTCCGATGGCGCGGCGAACAAGACGCCGTCGCAGGCCAGGGGACCCAGCATCGTCGATGCCTCCGAGGGAACCCCGCTCGATCCTCTCCTCAACAAGACCTATGATCTCAATTATCCGAAGACCGTGCCGTCCGCAGCAGACTTGCAGTGACGTTGTGGAGAAATTGAGTTCGTCCCGCAGCCGTTGGCGATGAGTGGTGAGCGAGCCGTCCTGGTCAACGGACCCACGTTCAAGGTTCAGATGACGATCGCCAGCATGACCGGCTTTGCGCGCGTCCCCGGTGTCACCGGCGGGTTTCGCTGGGCCTGGGAACTCAAATCCGTCAACGCCAAAGGGCTTGATCTGCGGCTTCGTCTGCCGCCGGGCTTCGATGTGATCGAGGCGGAGGCGCGCGCCCGTCTCGGCAAGAACCTCAGCCGTGGCACATGCTATGCCACGCTTTCGGTGCAGCGCGAGGCGGTCATCCCCGAAGTTCGGATCAACGAGGAATTGTTGCGCCGCCTTGCCGCGGCGCTCGCCGACATGGATATCTCGTCGAACTTGCGACCGGCCTCGCTCGACGGGATTCTTTCGGTGCGCGGCGTCGTTGAGATTCGCGACGCGGACGATGAGATGGAATTGGCGCGGGCTCAGGAACAAGCGCTCGCCGGCCTCGATCAGGCGATCGCGGCGCTCGTCGCCATGCGGCGAAGCGAAGGCGCCGCGCTCGCGCAGATCGTTGCCGCGCGGCTCGCCAAGCTCGCGGCTCTGCGCAAAGCCGCCGACGAATGCCCGGCGCGCAAGCCCGAGGCGATCCGCGCCAAGCTTGCCGAATCTGTCGCGCTGATCGCCGGCAACCCGAATTTCGATGAGGCCCGGCTCTATCAAGAAGCGCTAATGCTCGCCGCCAAGGCCGACGTGCGCGAGGAGCTTGACCGCCTCGCAACCCATATCGGCGCCATCACGGATCTTCTTGAGCGTGGCGGCCCGATCGGACGGCGGCTCGATTTCCTCGCCCAGGAGCTGGGCCGCGAGGCCAATACGCTTTGCGCCAAATCGAATGACGCCGCCTTGACCGCGCTCGGTCTCGATTTGCGCGTCGAGATCGAGCAATTGCGCGAGCAGGTCCAGAATATCGAATGAAGGCAACGCAACGAGAGGAATTCAAGGACGAGCTGCCTAGCTTGGCGCGGCACGGCCTCATGTTAATTCTGTCCTCGCCCTCCGGCGCCGGCAAGACGAGCTTGACGCGCATGCTCCTGCAGAAGAAGGAGCTGGACCTCACCCTGTCGATTTCCGTGACGACGAGGCCGCGCCGGTCGAGCGAGGTCGACGGCATCCATTATTCGTTCATTTCCAAGAAGCGGTTCGAAGCCATGCGCGACGGCGGCGAATTGCTCGAATGGGCGGAGGTGCACGGCAATTTCTACGGCACGCCGCGCGAGCCGGTCGAACGAACCCTCGCGCAAGGCCGCGATATCCTCTTCGACATCGATTATCAGGGCACCCAGCAGCTGAAGGAAAGGGCCGGCGGCGATCTCGTGACGATCTTCATCCTGCCGCCCTCGATGCCGGAATTGAAGGCACGGCTCGAACGCCGCGCCGAGGATGACGGCGAGGCGATCGCCAAGCGGCTCGCCAATGCGCGCAACGAAATCTGTCGCTGGACGATCTATGATTACGTACTCATCAACGCTGATATTCAGCGCACGTTCGAAGATCTCGTCGTGATCCTGACCGCCGAGCGCCTGCGCGCAGCGCGGCAGAAACAGGGGATCGAGGATTTCGTCGAGAAGCTCATGAAGGAGGAGTGACCCCACTTCCCGGTTGCGCGACCCCTCATCCGCCCCGCTCCGCGGGGCACCTTCTCCCACAGGGAGAAGGTTTGCGCGCTACTGATGTGTTGCTTTAAGCGATGGTAAGCTACGGCTGCCGCACCTCGGTGAGCGCCCGCGCCAGTGCGACGAAGCCTGCGACGTCGATCTCCTCCGCCCGTTTCGTCGGATCGAGGCCGGCACGGCCGAGCAACACCAAAGGATCGACGCCGAGCCCTCTCAAGCTCTGCCGCAACATCTTGCGCCGCTGGCCGAAGGCCGCCTGCGTCACTTCCGAAAGCAGCTTGACGTCGCAGGGCAGGGGCGTTGCGCGCGGCACCAGTTCGACCACCGATGACGTGACTTTCGGCGGCGGCGTGAAGGCGGCGGCCGGAACATCGAAGAGGATGCGCGTCGCGCAACGCCAATTGGCGAGCACCGCAAGGCGGCCGTAATCGGCGCGCGCCGCGGGAGTTGCCACGATGCGCTGCGCCACCTCCTTCTGGAACATCAGCACCAGCCGGTCGAACCAGGGCGGCCACGGCCTGCTTTCCAGCCACTTCGTCAGAAGCGGCGTGGCGATGTTATACGGCAGGTTGGCGCAGATGCGCGCCGGGCGCCGCTCGCCCACCAACTGGGCGATATCGATGCCGAGCGCATCGCCTTCGACGATCTCGATTTGGCCCGGATAATGCCTCGCGACTTCCGCGAGCGCGGCGAGGCAGCGCGGATCGCGTTCGATCGCGATCACATGCCCCGCGCCTTCGGCGAGCAGCGCCCGCGTCAGGCCGCCGGGGCCGGCGCCGATTTCGACGATGGTCGCCTCGTCGAGCGGGCCGGCGGCGCGCGCGATGCGCGAGGTGAGGTTGAGATCGAAGAGGAAATTCTGGCCGAGCGATTTCTTCGCGGCGAGCCCATGCGCGGCCACCACCTCGCGCAAGGGCGGCAGGGCGTCCTTCACGCCGTCGCGCCGGCCGGTGCGGCGGCGAGTCTGCCGGCCAGACGTAGCGCCGCGATCAGGCTCGACGGGTCGGCCTTGCCCGCAGCGGCGATGTCGAAGGCTGTGCCATGATCGGGCGAGGTCCGCACGAACGGCAAGCCCAAGGTGACGTTCACGGCCGTGTCGAAGGCGAGCGTCTTGATCGGAATCAGCGCCTGATCGTGATACATGGCGATCGCGACATCGTAACGTGCGCGCGCGCTCTTGTGAAAGAAAGTATCGGCCGGGTAGGGGCCGCGCGCGTCGATGCCTGAGCGACGGAGTTCCGCGATCGCCGGCGCGATGATCTCGATCTCCTCGCGGCCCATATGGCCGGCCTCGCCGGCATGCGGATTGAGACCGGTGAAGGCAAGCCGCGGCGCTTCTATGCCGAAACGGTTCTGGAGATCGGCCGCGACGATCCGTCCCGTCTCGACGAGAAGATCGACGCTCAAGAGCTCCGCCACCTTGGCGAGCGGCACATGAATGGTTGCGGGCACGACGGCGAGCTCCGGCGACCACAGCAGCATCACCGGGCGCGCCTCTTGCGCGAACAGGCGCAGTGCCAATTCGCCGAGGAACTCGGTATGGCCTTGATGCCGAAATCCAGCCCGTTTCAAGACTTCCTTGGCGATGGGATTGGTCACGATGGCGTCCGCTGCGCCGGCGCGAACGAGCCCGACGCCGATTTCGATCGACTCGATCGTTCCCGCTGCATCGGCCGCATCCGGTCGGCCCAAAGCGCCCTTGACGGAATGGCGCAAGGCAACGACCGGCAAAGCGCGCGGAAAAATTGCGGTCGCTTCGCCCGCTTCGGCCGCCTCGATCGGAACCGGCAGGCCGAAGCGGCGCGCAAGTGCGGCGAGATGATCTGGCTCGGCGATGATGAAGAAAGCCGGCGCGGCTTCCTCCGCATGCAAAGCGAGCCACGCCTTCAAGGCGAGCTCAGGCCCTATTCCGGAAGGATCGCCGCGCGTGAGCGCGAGCACCGCCGGCGGCCCGCGATCAAGAAACCGTTGCGCCATTATTTCTTCACGACGATGACCGCATAGGATCTCATTTCCTTCAATCGCCTGGCGGCGTCCGCTTCGAATTCCGCGGCCAGCAGCTTCTGCGAGATGGCATTGCGTAGCGCCGTGTCGTCGTCCGATAGGCCCTTGCTGCACACGGCGATCATTTCGATGCCGGAGCTTGTCCTCTCGGGCGGCGTCAGATGGCCGACCGGCGTCTTGTCAAGCAATTGCTTGAGGCCTTCGCTGAGCTGCAAAGAGTTGCGCGTGATCTGGTCCTTGACGGCTACGTCCTCCATGTCGCGCGCTAGAGCGAGGCCGCTGTCGCAGTCGGTGAACTGCGCCCGCAATTGTTCGGCAGCCTTCAACTTCGCCGCGGCAAGAGCCGGATTGGCGGGATCAAGCACGGTAAAGATCACCTGGTGAACCTTGTAATCGATGCCGGCGGCGGCCTTGCCGCCGTCCTTGGCGAGTTCCGCCCGAACCTGGGTCTCACTCGCCTCAACCCCTTTGTTATAGGCCTGCACGAGCAGGTTGAACTGATAGGCGGCGGCAAAGTGATCCTTGATATGGGAGTCCGAAATTCCGGCGCTTTGCATCGCCGCCATCAGGGCTTCGGGTGCCATTTTCATATCGTTGGCGACTTTGGATATTTGCTGACCTATTTCAGCATTGGATGCCTTGATTTTGAATTTGCCCGTTTCTTCGAGCCTCAGCTGATCGTCGATTAGGCTGTCCATGGCGGTGTCGTGAGTTGCCGGCTGGTGCAAGACGCGCAGCAGTTTCATTCTCTGCTCAAGGTCGATGTCAGTGATCGGATCGCTGTTCACCGTGGCGATGATCGCTTGCGCGCGCGCTTGCGATGCCGGCAAAAAGGCGGATCCGACGACGACGAGAAACCCCAGAGACAGGATCATCGAGATCTGTGCCGAGAAGCTTTGCCGAGACGGGTTGCAGCGAATCATCGGGGCCTTTCTCCTTGCTGACTTATTTCCCGCCGGGATGGCATTTTAGTGATCGCGCCCGGCGAGGTGTGGGCGCCGTTACGGGATGCCATCCAGAGAGGCGCCATTCTCGGCCGTCTGCTTGATGGTGATATCGCCCAGCGTGCGCAACTGGAGTTGGACCAGCAAGGTCTGGTTGTGCACGAAGTAGCCGGCTCCATTATCCTCATAGACCGAGGTGTAGCTGAGTGTAAATGTCGTACAATCGTCCTTGTAGCCGCCTTCCGCACCGAGCGCCGCGATCGCAAATGGCCCGGGATAGGTATAGCCGATCAAGCTCTCCGGATAATATTGCCGGCTCATGTCGAAGGTGACGTTGCCTTGCACGAAATAGTTTGCGTCGATCTGGTACTTGGAATTCAGGGCAAGGCCTTCGCGGGTCACGTAATAGCCGATGACCGGCTGCGCCTGATAATCGGCAAATTGCACGCCGCCGGTCCAGGCTCCGAGATTGATATTCGAGTCTAGATCGACGCGCTTCGGTTCCAGGGTTGCTTCGTCGAATTGTCCCTGCGCGGTGAAGGCGAGAATCGGACCCGGCACAAGCGTGAAGGCGGCGACATAATTCGAAGCGGGGGTGTCGAGCCCGGAACTCAAGCCGACATTGGCCGCATCGGGCGTTGCGAAGCTGTTCGTGCCGGCAACCTGGTAGGACTGACCGGCAGTGAAATTGACAAAGCCGCCGTTCTTGAAATTCCAGGTTGCCTCACCGCCGTAATTGGCCCGCGTGCCGGTTTCGAACTGGTCGTAGCCCGAGTATTTGTCCCAGGTGAACAGGTTAGTGGTGTCGAAAACGAGGCTTTGCGCATCGAGATTGACGAGCGACTCCGAGCCTATCAAATTATTGGGCCGGGCAATGATCTGGCCGATCGGCTCTATGACCATCGAGCCGATGCTCGTGTTGGCGAGGATGGGATAGCGATACTCCAATCCGACGCCCGGCATGACATAGCCGTTCGTTCCGCTGGAAACAAAATTGGTTTGCGATGCATTGCTGATGCTCGAGGTCCCGGAGGGCGACGAGAACGTGTAGGTGTTGGTCGTATTGAGATCGAGCCACTCGCCGTTGACGCGGGCAAAGGCAAAAGGTGTCCAGACCTCGCCGATCGGATCGACGTACTTGCGCTGCCAGGACACGTCCGCCGTTGTCCGTGTGTAATCGCCGCCGATGCCGCGCAGCAGGCAATTGCTCGCCGTCGTTCCTGGCGTGTAGGTGGTGCAAACATCATAGAGCCCATAGGCGTGGTCGAGCTCAGTAGCGCCGACGGCCTGATAACTTGCCGCGGCCGCCGAGAGACTGGTCAGGTTGAAATCCAATTGGACCTCGCCGCCGACGCCCGCCGTCTTGGCCGGATCGACGTTGAAGGTCTTGTTGTAATCCA
>DATFNQ010000038.1:0-11248 GCA_035266305.1 Methylovirgula sp. | reverse complement strand
TCCCTATTTTCTCGGCGAGCGTTTCTCGGCCGCCGATCTCTTGTGGGGTTCGGCGCTCACCTTCATGATGGGCTGGAAACTCCTGCCGGAGCTGCCGGTCATCGCCGCCTATATCGAGCGCCACAATGCGCGCCCCGCCGTGGCCCGCGTCAAAGCCAAGGATGCGGAGATCGCGGCGTCACAGGCGGAATAGGGCGGCAGCGCTGGCTGACGCGCGGCGCCCTTCGCGAAGCCGCTTGCTTCTCGCTTATGCGACGGCCCAATCCTCCGTGCGAAGACCGGGCACGCGGACGAACTCGGCGCTGTTCGCAGTCACAAGGACCGCATTTCGGCGGCGCGCCTGTGCCGCGATCAGAACGTCATAAGGTCCGATCGGCGTGCCCTTGCGTTCGAGCGCCGCGCGAATATCGCCCGCTTCTTCGGCATCCTCCGGCTCGAACGGCCAAAGCGTCAGATTGAGTGTGAGGAACGTCGCGAGTGTGGTCGCATTGGCAGCCGGGCGACCGCTCTTCTTTATTCCATACCAAAGCTCATAAAGCGCGATGGCTGGCACGCCGACCGTCATGCCTTCGGCAAGAGCCGCCTCCAGACGATTGCGCACGTTTGGCAACCGCTGATTAATCGCCGCGATCACCGCATTGGTATCGAGGCAGATCATTCGTCAAACGACACATCGTCTGCGGGCGGCATCGGCGGCTGCTCCGGGCGCCCCTCAGGAAGGAAATCCACGCCGCCCAAGCGGTCGATCTCCACGAAGATCGCCTTGATGTCCTTTATGTCCCGCTCCATCGGTTCGAGCAGCACGCCGCGCCCGACCCGCCGGACCCGCACCTCCGTGCCCGGCAGGCGGAATTCCTTCGGCAGGCGCACGGCCTGACTGCGGCCGTGCTTGAACAATTTGGCGATGCCTGTCTCGGCCATTATGGCCTCGCGAAGGGTGAGGCGTGATAGTTATCATTGGTATCTACCACCCGCACGACAAGAAAGGCAAGTCTCGATCGCGGGATTTCCCCTCACTCCGCCTCCCACACCACGTCGCCCGCGACCATGGTGAGCTTCACCCTGCCCTGCATTTTCGCCTCGTCGAAGGGCGTGTTCTTGCTACGCGAATGGAGCTTCGCCGGATCGAGCACGTAGGGCTCGTCGGGATCGAAGCGGATGAGATCGGCCGGCGCGCCGATCGCGAGCCTTCCTTGCGGCAGGCCGAGGATTCCGGCCGGACGCGATGACATGGCGGCGATGAGCCGCGCCAACGGCACTTCGCCCGCGTGGACGAGCCGTAGGCCGGCCGAGAGCATCGTCTCGAGACCGATCGCGCCGAATTCGGCCTCGGCAAACGGCAATCGCTTGGTCTCGACATCCTGCGGATTGTGGTCGGAGACGATGACGTCGATCAGGCCTTCGGCCAGCGCTTCGACGAGCGCGCGCCGCTCATCCTCATGGCGCAGCGGCGGCGTCAGCTTGAGGAACGTCCGGTAATCGCCGATGTCGTTCTCGTTCAACGTGAGATGATTGATCGAGGTCGCGCAGGTGATCGGCAGGCCGGCCGCTTTGGCGGCACGGATCGCTTTGAGCGACAGGCTCGTCGAGACGAGCGCCGCGTGATAACGCGCGTCGGTCAGCGCGACGAGCCTGATGTCGCGGTCGAGCATGATCGCTTCCGCCTCACGCGGAATGCCGGTGAGCCCCAGACGCGTGGCGAACTCGCCTTCGTTCATCACCCCGTCCGCGGCGAGGTCCGGGTCTTCGGTATGATGGATAACCAGAGCTCCGAAATCACGCGCGTAGGCCATGACGCGGCGCATGATCTGCGTGTTGCGCACGGATCGGGCCGCGTCGCTGAAGGCGACGGCGCCGGCTTCCATCAAGAGGCCGATCTCGGCGATCTCGACGCCGCGCAGACCTTTGGTCAATGCCGCGACGGGCAGCACGCGCACCTGCCCCGTGTCGCGCGCCCGGCGCAACAGGAAATCGACGACGGCAGGCTCGTCGACCGGCGGGTTCGTGTCGGGGCGCGCGAGGATCGTCGTCACGCCGCCGGCAGCCGCGGCGGCCGTGGCGGTCGCGATCGTCTCGCGATGCTCGGCGCCCGGCTCGCCGACGAAGGCGCACATGTCGATGAGGCCCGGCGCTATGACATCGCCGGCGCAGTCGATGACATGCGCATGCGAAGGCAGGCCCGCCTCGATGACCGAAGAACCGAGATCGCGAATGAGCCCGTCTATGACGAGAACGCCGCCGCGCGTCTCCTTTGCCGTAATCGGATCGAGGAGCCGGCCGTTGACGAGCGCCAGCGGCTGATGCGCGATCGAGGGCGAGGAGAGTGCTTTCATCGCATCTCAATCATTGGGCAAATGCTCGGCCAAGGCGGCGAGCACGGCCATGCGCACCGCGACGCCCATTTCGACCTGTTCGCGGATGAGGCTCTGCGGTCCGTCGGCGATACTCGAATCGATCTCGACCCCGCGGTTCATCGGGCCGGGATGCATGACGAGCGCATCCTTCTTCGCATAATAAAGCTTTTCAGAATCGAGGCCGAAGAAGCGGAAATATTCGCGCGAGGAGGGCACGAAGCCGCCGTTCATGCGCTCCCGCTGGAGACGCAGCATCATCACGATGTCGGCTCCCGCAAGCCCGCTCTTCATGTCGCGGCAAACTTCGACGCCCATGCGTTCGATGCCGGTCGGCAACAGAGTCGAGGGACCCACGACGCGCACGCGGGCGCCGAGCGTCGAGAGCAGGAGAATGTTGGAACGGGCGACGCGCGAATGCAGGATGTCGCCGCAGATCGCGACCGTGAGGCCTTGGATGCGGCCCTTGTTGCGGCGGATCGTCAAGGCATCGAGGAGCGCCTGGGTTGGATGTTCATGCGCGCCGTCGCCGGCATTGACCACGGCGCAATCGACTTTTTTGGCGAGCAGATGCACGGCGCCGGCCTGCGCGTGGCGCACGACGATGATGTCGGGCCGCATGGCGTTGAGCGTCACCGCGGTGTCGATGAGCGTCTCGCCCTTTTTGACGCTCGAGGTGTTCACCGACATGTTCATCACGTCGGCCCCTAACCTCTTGCCGGCCAATTCAAACGAGGATTGGGTGCGGGTCGAGGCTTCGAAGAAGAGATTGATGAGGGTGCGGCCGCGCAAGGTCGCGCGTTTCTTCTCGATCTGCCGCGACACCTCGACCGCGTCTTCGGCCATGTCGAGAAGGATCAGAATGTCCTCCGCCGAAAGCCCCTCGATCCCGAGCAAATGCCGGTGCCGGAATTTCTGGATGGGCCGCAGATCGGACATTAAAGGGCTTCTATAGGAGCGAATTCGCCTGCTCCGCAAGGGCGCGCGTGTAATTCGCCGGGGAAAGGCATTCTCTCATCCGGCTCCCTACGGACTTGTACCTATGCCAGTTCCACTACATATAGACTATATATAGAGGCCAGGCCGTAATGGACGTGGTCAGGCTTTCAGATACCCGCGTTAGTCTTGATAAGGTCATGGACCGCGTCGTCGAGGACCACGCGCCCGTGGTGGTCACCCGCGAAAAGGCAGAGGCAGTTGTCCTGGTCTCCCTCGCGGATTGGAACGCGATGGAGGAGACCGTTCACCTCCTGTCGAGCTCGGCCAATGCAGAGCGGCTGCGGCATGCCATCAGCCAGCTCGAAAGCGGCGGCGGGGCGGAGCACACGCTCGCCTCTCCGTGAAGCTGGTTTTCGCGGATCAGGCCTTGAAGGCGACCAGCGGCTTGAGATCGCCCAGTGCCGGTTCCATTACTGAAGATTGCCGCCCCTATTTGACACTCCGGCCCCCCTACCCCATGTTCCGCGGCAACGAGCCCTCGCCTCGGGACGCGCCGGCCGTTTGCGGCGGCGCTGGATAATTCCAAAAATGCAGCGTTCCCAGCCGCTTAGGACCGGAGTTCCTTCCCTTATGAATCTCGTCATCGTCGAATCGCCTGCCAAGGCCAAGACGATCAATAAATATCTCGGCCGCGACTATGAGGTCTTGGCCTCCTTCGGCCATGTCCGCGATCTGCCGGCCAAGGATGGTTCCGTCGATCCGGACGCCGACTTCGCGATGCTCTGGGAAGTCGACGCGAAGTCGGCGAAACGGCTTGCCGATATCGCCAACGCCGCCAAAGACGCGAAGCGGATCATTCTCGCGACCGACCCGGATCGCGAAGGCGAAGCGATTTCCTGGCATATCCTCGAAGTTCTGAAAGCCAAGCGCGTTCTCAAGGGCAAGTCGATCGAGCGCGTCGTCTTCAATGCGATCACCAAGGACGCAGTGGTCGATGCGATGAAACATCCGCGGCAGATCGACGAAGCGCTGGTCGATTCCTATCTCGCCCGCCGCGCCCTCGATTATCTCGTCGGGTTCAATCTTTCGCCGGTGCTGTGGCGGAAACTGCCGGGCGCGCGCTCGGCCGGCCGCGTCCAATCGGTTGCGCTACGCCTCGTCTGCGACCGCGAGCTCGAGATCGAGAGGTTCGTCGCGCAGGAATATTGGTCGCTGCTTGCGCATCTGAAGACCAAGGCCGGCGCGCCCTTCGTCGCCCGGCTCGTCGGCGCCGACGGCAAGAAGATCGCCCGTCTCGACATCGGCTCGGGGGCTGAAGCCGAAGCCTTCAGGCAGGCGTTGGAGACGGCGAATTTCACCGTCGCAAGCGTCGAGGCGAGACCGGCAAAGCGCCATCCTGCCGCGCCCTTCACCACGTCCACGCTGCAGCAGGAGGCCTCGCGCAAGCTGGGCTTCGCGCCGGCCCGCACCATGCAGGTCGCGCAACGCCTCTATGAAGGCGTGGATGTCGGCGGCGAGACGCTCGGCCTCATCACCTATATGCGCACCGACGGCGTCGATGTGGCGCCCGAAGCGATCGCCGCGGCGCGGCGTGTCATCGGGAGCCGATTCGGCGATCGGTATGTGCCGAAAGCGCCGCGCAAATATACGGTGAAAGTCAAGAACGCGCAGGAGGCGCATGAGGCCATTCGGCCGACCGACATGAGCGCGCTGCCGGCCAATGTGGATCGCTTCCTCGGGCGCGACGAAGCCCGCCTCTATGAGCTCATTTGGACGCGCGCCATCGCAAGTCAGATGGAGTCCGCCGACCTCGAACGCACCAATGTCGAGATCATTGCCGAGGCCGGCTCCCGCAGGATCGATCTGCGCGCCAGCGGGCAGGTCATTCGGTTCGACGGCTTCCTCAAGCTTTATCAGGAAGGCAAAGACGACGAGGAGACGGAAGAATCGGGAAGGCTGCCGCCGATGCAGGCGGGCGACGCCTTACGCAAGGAGAAGATCGAGGCGACGCAGCATTTTACCGAACCGCCGCCGCGCTTCACCGAAGCGACGCTGGTCAAGGGGATGGAGGAACTCGGCATCGGCCGGCCCTCCACCTATGCTTCGACGCTCGCCGTCCTCAAAGACCGCAAATATGTCCGGCTCGAGCACAAAAGGCTCCATCCGGAAGACAAGGGCCGCATCGTCACCGCGTTTCTCGAAAGTTTCTTCACGCGCTACGTCGGCTACGACTTCACCGCCGGTCTCGAAGAAAAGCTCGACCTTGTGTCGAACCATGAGATCGATTGGAAGGAGGTGCTGCGCCATTTCTGGGCGGATTTTTCGAGCGCGCTCGCCGCCACGAAGGATCTGCGCACGACGCAGGTGCTCGATAGCCTCAACGAGCTTCTCGGCCCGCATATTTTCCCGGCGAAGGAAGACGGCTCGAATCCGCGCGCCTGCCCTTCCTGCGGCGGCGGCCAACTCTCCCTGAAGCTCGGCAAATATGGCGCCTTCATCGGCTGTTCCAATTATCCCGACTGCACCTATACGCGACCTTTGGCGAATGGCGCCGAAGGCGCCAATGGAGAAGGCAACGGCGTGAAAGTGCTCGGCACAGATCCCGCGACGGGCGACGAGATCACGCTGCGCCATGGCCGTTTCGGCGCCTATGTGCAGCAGGGCGAGGGTGAGAAGCCGAAGCGCGCGTCGATCCCCAAGCCGCTCGCCCCCGAGGACCTCACGCTCGACCAGGTGCTGGCGCTCTTGAGCCTGCCGCGCAAAGTCGCCATCCATCCGCAGACCAAGCAGCCGATCCTCGCCGGCATTGGTCGCTTCGGGCCCTATGTCCAGCACGGCAAGTCCTACGCCAACATCGGCAAGGGCGAGAACATCCTCGAGATTGGCGCCAATCGCGCGATCGATCTCATCGTCGCCAAGGAAAGCGGGCTCGCTGGCTGCCGTTTCGGGAAGGACGGCGCCAGCCGCAGCCTCGGCGAACATCCAGAAGGCGGCAGCGTGACGGTCAAATCCGGCCGCTACGGCCCTTACGTGAGTTGGGGCAAAATCAACGCGACTTTACCGCGCGACGCAGATCCGACGAACTTCAGCCTCGAGGAGGCCGTGAGCTTGCTTGCGGCGAAGCGTGAGGGCGGCGGGCAGGCGCGCGTGCTCGGCCAATATCCGTCGGGCGGCGAGATCATGCTGCGCAAGGGAAGATACGGGCCTTATGTCAGCCATGGCAAGCTCAATGCGACTTTGAAGGACGGCCTATCGCCCGACACGATCACGCTCGAGGAGGCGATCCGGCTCATTGACGAGAAGCAAGGCGCGGCGCCGAGGCGGAAGACAGGTAAGGCCGTGCCGGAAAAATCCGCCAAGCAGACTCGGGCCGCGAAGACCAAGCCAGCGCAGCGCACGGTCGGGAAATCGGCCAAGCAACCGGCGGCAGGCTCTGCCGCAAACAAGTCCGCCGCAGGCGCGAGGGCCAAGCGCGCGTGAAGACGAAAGCCCCCGGCAAAACAGAGTCCGTCCTCAGCCAGGAGACGCCAAAGGAGTTGGTCTCGCCTTCCCGACCGTTGCCCTCGCGTGAGGAAATCCTGGCCTTCGTCGGCCGCGAAGAGCGTCCCGCCAAGATCGGCAAGCGCGAGATCGCCCGCGCCTTCGGGGTCAAAGGCGCCGATCGCGTCACACTGAAACGGATGTTGAAGGAGATCGAAGCCGACGGCGCCATCGAACGGCGCCGCAAACAGCTGCATAAGGCCGGCCAATTGCCGACCGTCGTGCTCGCGGAGATTGCCAGCCGCCACAGCGACGGCGAGCTGATCGCCGTGCCGGTCGAATGGGACGCGGCACAAGGACCGACGCCGAAGATCCTGCTCCAGCAGCACGGTCGTCGGCGGCCCGGCATGGCCGTGCCGGGTGTCGGCGACCGCGCTCTGATCCGCACCGAAATCCGCCGCGAGGCCGGCCCCGATGAGCCCGCCTACGGCGGCCGGATCGTCAAGCTTCTGGAGCGCGCCAAATCCCAGCTGCTCGGCATCTACCGGGCCGATTCGCGCGGCGGCGGCCGCGTCGTTCCGGTCGACAAGCGGAACATCAACCGCGGCGAATTCGTCGTGGCGGCCGGCAGCCAGGGCGAAGCGCGCGACGGCGATCTCGTTGCCGTCGATGTCCTGCGCTCCGGCCGCTTCGGCCTGCCCGCGGTCAAGATCCGCGAGCGGCTCGGTAGTATCGCCAGCGAGCGGGCGATGAGCCTCATCGCCGTTCATGCGCATCGCATTCCCAACGTCTTTCGGCCCGAAGCCCTCGCCGAGGCGTCGCGCGCCGGAGCGCCGGCCCCGACGCCGCGCGAGGACTGGCGGGAGATCCCGCTCGTCACGATCGACCCGGCCGACGCCAAGGACCATGACGACGCGGTTTTCGCGCGCCCGGATGCGAACGCCGACAATCCGGGCGGACATATCCTCTTCGTGGCCATCGCCGATGTCGCCGCCTATGTGCGGCCGGGCTCGGCGCTCGACCGCGACGCTTTGGAGCGCGGCAATTCGGTCTATTTCCCCGACCGCGTCGTGCCCATGCTGCCGGAGTGCATCTCGAACGATCTCTGTTCGCTGAAACCCGGCGAAGACCGCCCCGCGCTGGCGATCAGGATCGTCATCGACAAGAGCGGCCGCGTGCTGGCGCACCGGGTCCATCGCGTGATGATGCGCTCGGCCGCGAAGCTCACCTACGCGCAAGTGCAGGCGGCCTGGGATGGCCTGCCCGGCCCCGAAACGCAGGCCCTGCTCGACCCCGTTCTTAAACCACTGTTCGATGCCTACGCGGCTTTAAAGATCGCGCGGGAGAAACGGGCGCCGCTCGATCTCGACCTGCCGGAGCGCAAGATCCTCTTGAAGCAGGACGGAACGGTCGACCGGATTATCGTGCCGCCGCGGCTCGAGGCGCATCGCCTCATCGAGGAATACATGATCCTCGCCAACGTCGCCGCGGCCGAGACGCTCGAGCGGCAATCCTTCATTTACCGCGCGCACGGCGAGCCGACTCTCGAGAAGCTCAACGCGTTCTCCGAATTTCTCGCCTCGATCGGGATCAGGCTCGCCAAGGGCCAGGTTCTGACGGCGCGTCAGTTCAACGGCATTCTCGCCCGCGTGAGAGGAACGGAGCACGAGAACATCGTCAACGAGATCGTTCTGCGCACCCAGGCGCAAGCCGAATATGTCAGCGAGAACTACGGCCATTTCGGCCTCAATCTGCGCCGCTATGCGCATTTCACCTCGCCGATCCGCCGCTATGCCGATCTCGTCGTGCACCGCGCCTTGATCCGCGCCCTGCGGCTCGGAAGCGACGGCCTCCCCGACCTCAGCCGCGAAGAACTGGCGGAGGTCGCGGCGCAGATTTCGGCCGCCGAACGGCGCGCCATGGCGGCGGAGCGCGAAACCGTCGAGCGCCTCATCGCCCTCCATCTCAGCGAGCAAGTGGGAACGGTCTTCGCCGGCCGGGTTTCCGGCGTCACCCCTGTCGGCCTCTTCGTCAGGTTGACGGAGACCGGCGCCGACGGCTTCATACCCGCTGCAACACTCGGGGACGACTATTTCCGCCATGACGAAAGCTTACATGCGCTCATCGGCAACAGAACCGGCGAGATGCACCGGCTCGGCGACGAGGTCAGCGTCAAGCTCGTCGAAGCCGCGCCCTTTGCCGGCGCGCTTCGTTTCGAACTCTTGAGCGAAGGAAAGAGCGTGCCGCTCTCCGGCCTTCGCAGCGGCAAGCGGGCGAGCCGGCGCGACAAGAGACCGGCTGGCAAAACCCATCCGTCGAGACTAAATATTGGCCGCAGATGATGTCGAAACTCGAAACCCCAGATAGATCTTTGCGATGACGATTGAGATTGCGGAGACGCCGCTGGCTACGCATGGCGGCGTGTTCCATGATGAGGGGCCAGCCCGGCCGAAGCGCAACGTCTGGCAGGCCATGCGCCGCGGCTTTTCCGGTCGCTGTCCCTGTTGCGGCGAGGGCGCGATGTTTCGCGCCTATCTCAAGGTCAATGATTGCTGCCCGGTCTGCGGTACCGAATTGTTCCATCAGCGCGCCGATGACGCGCCGCCCTATGTGACGATCCTGGTCGTCGGCCATATTCTCGGTGCGCTGATGCTCTTCGTTGAATGGCTCGCGCCCGACCTGCCGATCCTCTATCAGGTGCTAATCTGGCCGACGTTGACGCTGGCTCTCTGCCTCGCGCTTTTACCGGCTTTCAAGGGCGCGCTCATCGGCTACCAATGGGCGCTGCGCATGCATGGATTCGAAGCGGCCGCCGAAGCGCCGACAGATGGCTGAGGACGCGGTCGCGTCCTTCAAAGCCCCTGTCGCGCACAGGGCCAAACTAGGCGGCGGATCGCGCGCCATCGGCGCCGCGATCGCGACGGTGACGATCGTCGGCATCGGGCTTTCTCTATCGATCACACTCCTCGCCGTGCGGCTCGCGGAAGCGGGATATTCGGCCGGCGCGATCGGGTTGAACTCGGCAGCCGGCGGGCTCGCGACGCTCGCCACGGCGCCCTTCGTGCCGGCGCTGGCGCGACGGCTTGGCATCCGACCGCTTCTGATTCTATCCCTCCTTGCCGGCGCTTCCAGTCTCGCCGCTTTCGCCGCGAGCGACGGCTATTGGGCTTGGTTTGCGATCAGAATCGTGTTTGGCGCGGCGCTCACCATGCTCTTCGCGGTGAGCGAGTTCTGGATCAGTTCCGCGGCGCCGGAGCAAAGCCGCGGGATGATCATGGGACTTTACACGACGGCCTTCGCCATCGGCGTCGCCGCGGGACCATCGATTCTCGCGCTCACCGGGACGAAAGGCGGTGCGCCCTTCCTTCTCGCCGCAGCGCTTTTCGCGCTCGCGGTGCTGCCGATCGGACTCCTTGGCGGCCGCGCGCCTGTGCTCGAGCGCCCGGCGCGCATGTCGGTTCTCGCATTTACCGCCGCCATGCCGGCGGCGACGCTCGCCGCCCTCGTCTATGGCGCGGTCGAGACCGCCGCCATGGGACTCCTGCCGGTCTATGCGCTGCGCAGCGGCATGGGCGCGGCGACGGGTGCTGCCTTGGTCACGATTTTCGCGCTCGGCAATGGCGTCTTTCAGACGCCGATCGGAATTGCCTCGGATCACTTCGACCGACGCCGCTTGCTGCCGCTGATCGCCGGGTTCGGTGCGATCGGAGCGCTCCTCCTGCCCTTCGCACGAGAGGTGGGATTTGCCGCCTTTTCGACTCTTCTCTTCGTCTGGGGCGGCGTGGTCGGCAGCCTTTACGCGGTCGGCCTGGGAGAGCTCGGATCGCGCTATCAGAGCGCGGAACTCGCGAGCGCCAACGCCGCCTATATCATGCTCTATTCGGCCGGGATGCTCGCCGGTCCGCCCCTCATGGGGCTCGGCCTCGACCTTGCGCCTGCCGGCTTCTTCATCGCGCTCGCCATCATGCTCGCCGCCTATCTCGGCGTTGCCTGCTGGCGTCGTTCTTGACAAGGCCGGCGCGAACTTTATGGTGCGCCAATCTCGGCTCTTGCTCCGCTTTCCCTGCCGGAAAGCGGTTTTGTTTTTGCGACGGCGCACTCGGCGCTCAATCTTCAGGGACGACTAAGATGGCCAAGGCCGCGATGATCAAGATCAAGCTCCTGTCCTCGGCGGACACGGGCTATTTCTACGTGACCAAGAAAAACGCGCGGACCAAGACCGAGAAATTGTCGTTCAAGAAATATGATCCGGTCGCCCGCAAGCATGTGGAATTCAAGGAAACCAAAATAAAGTGACGCGGGCCAAATCCACGGCATCTGCCCCCTGATTCCACCTTTAGAGCGCCGGATTTTCAGGTTGAATCGAAGGGATTCCGGTGAGGCGGGTTTCGTGATTCACTTCCGCGCGGAGGTGATTTGCGATGCCGAAAGCCTATTCGCTCGATCTGCGTGAACGGGTAGCCCGCTTTGTCGATTCG
>DATFNQ010000037.1:0-4827 GCA_035266305.1 Methylovirgula sp. | reverse complement strand
GCTCGCCGAAGCCGCTCATAACGAAGCCAACAAAGTTTTGGGCTGCGCAAGCCAGGTTTGGCTCGAGACGCGGGTCGATCGTTCGGGTCCCGGCGAACCGATCCTGACCTTCGTCGCCGACAGCGACGCGTATATCGTGCGCGGCCTCTTGGCGGTGATCCTCGCGCTTTATTCGGACACGACACCGTCCAAGATCCTGGCGACCGACGCGGAAGCGCTGTTCCAGGATCTCGGTCTTTCGGCGCATTTGACGCGGCAACGGACCAATGGCGTGCGGTCCATGGTGGAGCGTATCAAACGCGAAGCGCGCCGCGCCGCCGAAGCGAAGGTCGCCTGAGAAACATTTCAGGCCGAGCGGCATTCTCAACGAGACGAGCTTCGAAGAGATTTGCGGCCGCAACGCGTGACCGCCCCTCATCGAAGCTTCTGCGTTCAGCGCTTGCGCCGCCGTTGTTGGCCGAGCCCCATCTGCTTGGCGAGATTGGAGCGCGCCTTGGCATAGTTCGGAGCCACCATGGGATAGTCGGGCGGCAGACCCCATTTCTCCCGGTATTCGTCGGGGGACATGTTGTACTGGGTGCGCAGATGCCGCTTCAGCGACTTGAACTTTCTGCCGTCCTCCAAACAGATGATGAAATCATTGGTAATCGACTTCTTGGTCGGGACGGCGGGCTTCGGCGTCTCTGCCACCGCCACCGGATGGCCGGAGGTCACCCGCAAAAGCGCCGAGTGGACCTCGTTGATCAACGAGGGCAGGTCGCTCGCCGGGACGGAATTGTTGCTGACATAGGCTGAAACGATATCAGCGGCCAATTCGATGTAATTGTTGGAACCCATTGTGTCACTCATGGCGCTTCATTTCCGCAGATGCAAGCGGCGCCCAATGAGATGATCCCGCGAGAGACGATCTCTTCTGAACGCAGTGTTCTAACTTGCCCCAACAACGGAAGCCGTTTGCGTGATTTCATCCGAACCGACGTAGATACAGTTGATCATTAGAAGAAAAACTATCCTCGCGCAAGTAGCTACAGGTGAATGAACCTGAAAATCAAACAGAATTCATATTCAGTCTTGGGCAGGAAGCAAAAAGCTAGACTAGGGCGCTCTCAACTAAGTGGAATTCCTCGCTGAGGCGCTCTCTAGCTCTGGAAGAAAGCCTGCAGCTCGGCCATGGACCTGAAGCGCATGATCCCTTGTTCCGATTGGGCTTCGATCGACCCGTCCGCATACATCACATAAGCGGTTCCCTCCGCCTCATAGCGGCCGATGACCTCAGGCTGCGGGCCGGGCCGGTCCGGCGGCGAATTGGGCGCAAGCGGCGGCGGTTCTTCGGCCGTCTCGGGTGATTCTGGCCCTGCGGAAGCGTCGAAACCGGCCAGCGCTTCATCGAGCCAGTCGGCCGGCTCAGTCGCAGGGCTGCCGCTCTCATGCGCTTCGGCCTGATGATTTGGCGCAATGTTTTTCGGCTGTAGCGCGGCTCCTGGCCCATCCGCAGGCTTGCCGGATCTTTCGGCGTCAAGATTGACGCCGACGCGCCGCCAGAGCTCGCCGATCGATGGCTCGGTCCGCCGCTCCGCTTTCGCCGCTGCATTGGCAAAGGCGGATGCGGCGCGCGAGAGGGCCCTGGCTGAGGATTCTGCCGTTTCCGGCGCCACGGCGACGGCGGCTGGTCGGGCCGCCGGAGGCTCGGATTTCAGGCCGACGATCTCCGCGGTTTCCGCCCTGGCGCCCACCGCGCCAATGAGGGGCTCTTCGCGCTGCTGCCCGGCTGCTCCCGGTGAAGTCGCCGGCGCGAGAGGTAGATCTGAAGGTGCCGGTTCAGGCGCCGCTTTCGCATCACGTTGCGCCAGTCGCACTTCGGCGCCCTCGAGCGCAGAGCGGAGCCGATCGAGGCTTCTCAGGATCCACGCGAGAGCGATGGTGATCACCCCGCCTGTCAGCGCGGTCGCGCCGGCGATGACGCTCGCCCATCCGCGCTCGACTTCAATGATGCCATAGCCTGAATAGATCGACAGGCCGCCGACGAGGACGAGCACGATCCCGAATAGCAAAACTACGTATTTCATGTCCGTTTTTCCTGCGCAGCATAGAAGGGCACTTGAGGCATTTTCCGCGCCTCAGATCTGAATATTTTAGCCTGCGACCCGTTGTGATATGGCTAACAGGGCTCGAACCTCGCCGGGACGTGTGGCCGATGCGTCGAGCGAAGCGGCCGGCGTGATTCACGCAACACATGCTTGTCGGCCGCTTGCGTCATCCTAACTGACAGGGCGTGCGGCAGAGATGGCCTCGGCCGAGGCTTCCCCACCCGTCATTCGCCCGCAAAGCACCTAGGAGTTGACATGGCTCTCACTCTTCCACCTCTCCCCTATGCCTATGATGCGCTGCAGCCCTATATGTCGCGCGAGACGCTCGAATATCATCACGACAAGCATCACAAGGCCTATGTCGACACGGCGAACAATCTGCTCAAGGACAGTCCTTTGGCGGACAAGCCGCTCGAAGTGATCGTCACCGAATCGCACGGAAAGAACGCCCCTCTCTTCAACAATGCCGCACAGCATTGGAATCACTCGCTATTCTGGAAGGTGCTCAAGCCAAACGGGGGCGGCAAGATTCCCGGCGTCCTCGAAAAAGCCCTCATCGAAGCCTTCGGTTCGGTCGATGAGGCAAAAAAGCAGTTCATTCAGGCCGGCATGACCCAGTTCGGCTCCGGCTGGGCCTGGTTCACGGTGAAGGACGGCAAGATCGCGGTCTTGAAAACCGCCAACGGCGAAGATCCGCTGATCTTCGGGTCGACTGCCATCCTCGGCGTCGACGTCTGGGAACATTCCTATTACATCGATTACCGCAATCGGCGCGCCGATTATCTCCAGGCCGTGATGGATCATTTGGTCAACTGGGAATATGTCGCCGAACTCTACCACAAGGTCGCATAAAGCTGATCCCTCACCCAGGTATCGGCTCACGGGGTCGCCATCGCTATCCCGCAGCCGATCGCTCGCCGCGCGCTTAATCGGGCGCATTCGGGCGTAGAATTGCGGCGATATTTCGAAGAGGGCTTGGTTCGAGCGGAGGCGGCGACGTGCGCCGAGCCAGCGTCGCGCTCCGCCGCGCATTCGGCCGCAACGCAAACTCTGCCTCGCTCGCCACCCAAGGCCCGGGTTTTGACTCGGCAGTGAAATCACAAGATCGTGGCTCGGCGCGCGATTCGCGCGGGCCGGGCGCCTCGATGTACAGAAATCTCTTCTCAGTCGCCGCACTGACGCTTCTGTCGCGCGCGACGGGCTTCGTCCGCGACGTGATGCTGGGCGCGCTGCTGGGTGCCGGACTCCTCGCCGATGCTTTCGTCGTGGCCTTCAGGCTGCCCAATCATTTCCGCGCCATATTCGGCGAAGGCGCGTTCAACGCGGCCTATGTGCCGTGCTATTCGCAGATCCTCGCCAAAGAGGGGAAGGAAGCGAGCCGCCGTTTCGCCAGCCAGATTTTCACGCTGCTGCTGGCCTCGCAGATCATTCTGCTTGCGCTGGCGCTCGCCTTCACGCCGCAGCTGATCGATGTTTTGGCGCCGGGCTTTCGCGCCAATCCGGAGAAGTTCGCAACAGCCGTCACCCTGACGCGGATCACTTTTCCCTATCTTCTCTTCATCACGCTCGTCACGTTGCAGTCCGGCACATTGAACGCGCAGCGGCGCTTTACTGCGGCCGCCTTTGCGCCGGTGCTCCTGAACGTGGTGATGATCCTCTTCCTCGCTGTCGCCTTTCTGTTTCCGAACGCGGGGATCGCGGCGGCCGCCGGCGTCACGGTCTCGGGCGTCTGCCAATTCGTGCTCACCTTCTGGGCGCTATGGCGCATCGGCATCCACGAGCGGCTGGTGCGCGTGGTGTGGAGCAGTGAGGTCAGGCATTTCTTCGCCGTCCTCGGGCCCGCCGTCATCGGTTCGGCCGGCGTGCAGCTCGCGCTCTTCGCTGACACGATCATCGGCTCCATGCTGCCGACCGGCGGCGTGTCGTCGATCTATTACGCCGACCGCATCTATCAATTGCCGATCGGGGTCATCGGCATCGCCGCCGGCACCGTGCTGTTGCCGGAGATGAGCCGACGGCTTGCGTCCGGCGATCATGGCGGCGCATATCATGCGCAAAATCGGACGATGGCGCTGTCGATCGCGCTCGCGGCGCCTTGCTTCGTCGCCTTCATTATGATCCCGGATGTCATCATGCGCGGCGTGTTTCTGCGCGGTGCATTCACCGAGCAGGCGGCCGAAGCCTCGGCCGCGGTACTCACGGCCTACGGATTTGGCCTCCTCGCCATCGTGCTCATCCGCTCGGCAGTTGCGAGTTTTCAAGCGGTTGGCGACACGCGCACGCCGATGCTGATCTCGCTCTTCGCCGTCGCCATCAACATAGGGTTGAAGATCCTGCTGTTCAGGCGGCTTGGCGCCCCCGGGCTCGCCACCGCGACGGCGGTTGGCGCCTGGATCAACCTCGCTCTGCTTCTCGTCATCGCAATCGCGCGGGGGCTGATGCGGCCGGATTGGGTGCTGGGTAAAACGGCGGCCGTAACCTCGGTTGCGTGCTTCGTGCTGTCGCTCTTTGCTCTTTCGTTCATTATGCCGGCGGCGGAATTTGCGGGGCGCATCGGGCGCTTCGAAAACGAGATCGAATTGCTGCTGCTGCTTGCCGGCGGCGCTCTCGTCTATGCGCTGGTCCTCGGATTCGGACTTTATGTGTCCGGCGTGAGGCTCAGGCGCGCCGCGCCGGCATAAAGATATCGTCCTGCGCGGCACAGGCGTGCAGTGCGAACCCTCTCCCCCTGCGGGAGAGA
>DATFNQ010000036.1:0-39315 GCA_035266305.1 Methylovirgula sp. | reverse complement strand
CGAGAAATCCCAGCCGGAGTGGGTGAAGGACGCGCGTATGAAACCGGTGCTTCAATCGACCGGCGAAGAACTCATTGCCCTGTTGCCGGACGACCCCGAGGGTCTTCTCAACAGGTTGAAGAATCCGAAGGCCGCCACCGAGGAAGCCGTGCCGGACAGCGATACGCCGGCGGCGGCGCCCCCGCCGGCTCCGCCGGCTGCCCCTCCAGCGGCGGCCCCGGCTGCGTCTCCGCCGGATAAGACGTGAGCATCGCCGGCCACCTAACACGTTGATTTGGGGTAAATTTCCAGGAAGGTTAAGGGTGCGCGCCGGCTTGGCATGGGATTCCTGGGCCTAACTCTCGGCCGAAGCACGAAATTTCTGGCATTTGACCCGTGTGATATTATTTGAATGGGTGAAGGCTTCGCCCCTGCCCGCCCGGCGTTCGGCAATGGAAGGTGGCTCCCGTTGAATTGCGACTCTCGGGAATTGATGGGTGCCGCGGAGGAGCAGGCTGCCGCTTCTACGGGGGGTGAGGAGACCTTCGATCTGGACGCCGACCGGTTGCGCGAGGAATGCGGCGTCTTCGGCATTTTCGACCATCCTTCGGCGGCAACGATCACGGCGCTGGGACTTCACGCCCTGCAGCACCGCGGCCAGGAAGCCGCCGGCATCGTCACCTTCGACGGCCATAGGTTCAATTCTGAACGCCGTCTCGGTCTCGTCAGCGAGCATTTCTCCCGCGCTTCGACCATCGAACGCCTGCCCGGCCGCTCGGCCATCGGCCACGTCCGCTATTCGACGACGGGCGAGACGATCCTGCGCAATGTCCAGCCGCTGTTCTCGGAGCTGAGCTCGGGCGGTTTCGCCATCGCGCATAACGGCAATCTCACGAACGGATTAACCTTGCGCCGCGATCTCGTGAGAGACGGCGCGATTTTCCAATCGACCACGGATACGGAAGTCATTCTTCATCTCGTGGCGAAGAGCCGCCGCACCCGGCTGATCGAGCGCTTCATCGAGGCCTTGCGGCAGATCGAAGGCGCCTATTCGCTCGTCGCGCTGTCGCACAAGAAGCTCATCGGCGCGCGCGATCCTCTCGGGATCAGGCCGCTCGTGCTCGGCGAACTCGACGGCCATTACATTTTCGCCTCCGAGACCTGTGCGCTCGACATCATCGGCGCGCGTTTCATCCGCGATGTCGAGAACGGCGAGATCGTGGTGATCTCCGGAACGGGGATTGAAAGCCTGCGGCCGTTTCCGAAGCGGCCGATGCGGCCCTGTATCTTCGAATATATTTATTTCGCGCGGCCGGATTCGATCGTCCACGGCCGCTCCATCTATGACGTGCGCAAGGCGATGGGCAGCGAACTCGCGCGCGAAACGGGGATCGATGCCGATGTCGTCGTGCCGGTTCCCGATTCCGGCGTTCCCGCGGCGCTTGGCTTCGCGCAGGAATCGGGCATTCCTTTCGAGCTCGGCATCATCCGCAATCATTACATCGGCCGCACCTTCATCCAGCCGAGCCAGTCGGTGCGCGAACTCGGCGTGCGCCTCAAGCACAACGCCAACCGCGCCGCCGTGGCCGGCAAGCGCATCGTGCTCATCGACGATTCCATCGTGCGCGGCACCACTTCCGTGAAGATCGTGCGGATGATGCGCGAGGCCGGCGCCCGCGAGGTGCATTTCCGGATTTCCTCGCCGCCGATCACGCATCCCGACTATTATGGGATTGATACGCCCGAACGCGACAAGCTGCTGGCCGCGACCCATTCTGTCGAGGAAATGCGCCGCTATATCGACTGCGATTCGCTCGCCTTCCTCTCCGTCGACGGACTTTATCGGGCGATGGGCGAGACGGGCCGCGATGCCGCGCGGCCGCAATTCACCGACCATTGCTTCACGGGCGACTATCCGACCAATCTCACCGATGTGAGCGGCGAGACGAAGTCGCAGCTCTCGCTGCTCGCCGAGACGGGCTGACGCGCGCATGCGCGCCGCATTCCGACCATCTAGCCCAACCGAACAATGTCCCGCCCCCTCTTCGGCCGCATCGCTCTCGTCACCGGCGCCTCACGCGGGATCGGCCGCGCGGTAGCGCTTGAACTCGCCCGTGCCGGCGCGCATATCGTCGCGCTTGCCCGCACGCAGGGCGGCCTCGAAGAGCTCGACGACTTAATCCGTGCGCAATCCGGCGAGGCGACCCTCGTCCCCTGCGATCTCAAGGATTTCGCGGCGCTCGATCGGCTGGGCGCGGCGATCTACGAGCGCTGGAGGAAGCTCGATATTTTCATCGGCAATGGCGGGATTCTCGGCCCTCTCACACCGCTCGCGCATGTCGATCCGGCGCAATGGGACGAGGTGCTCGCGGTCAACGTCACGGCCAACTGGCGGCTCATCCGCTCGCTCGACCTGCCGCTGCGCGCGGCCGATGCCGGCCGCGTGGTGTTCGTCACCTCAGCGGCAGGGCACATGGCGCAGATGAAGCCCTATTGGGGCCCTTTCGCCATCTCAAAGGCCGCCCTTGACGCGCTCGGGCGGACTTACGCGGCGGAGACCGCGGCGACGACGCAGGTGAAAGTGATGCTCGTCAATCCCGGCCCGCTGCGCACCCGCATGCGCGCCGCCGCCATGCCGGGCGAAGATCCTTCGACGCTCAGGGCGCCGGAAGAGCTTGCGCCGAAGATCGTCACGCTCGTCAGCCCAACATGGACGCAAACCGGCAAGCTCTATGACTTTCCGAAGGACGCGATCTTGAGCTTCTGCGCGCCGGAGCAGGAGTGAGAGGCTGTATGGCCGCCTGTCATTGCAAGCGAAGCGAAGCAATCCAGAATGTGCATGCGCGAACCTCTCCCCTGCGGGAGAGGGTGCCCCGCGTTACCCCCTCTCCCCATGAGCGTGAGCGAATGGGGAGAGGGGCGCTCAGCGCAGTGAGGCCACCCCGCTTTCTATTGCCCTGCCTTCGCGCGGGGCGTTTGATTGAGCGACGGGCGCGCGCGCAGCGCGCCCTATGGCGAGCCACCCTCTCCCGCAAGGGGAGAGGAGCGCTCACCACCGACACTGGATTGCTTCGTCGCTGCGCTTCTCGCAAAGACGCTCATTGCGATCGGTTCTGTGCGTCCAAATGGTGCATTGGCTTCGTCGTGGCGCTCACCGCCGTCTTCGCTTCGACATGGAAATTCTTCGTCTTGAAGCCGGCGGCCCGCTCGGCGGCCGCGCCGGTACGTTCGAGCTCGTCCTCCATCGCCTTGAGTTCCGCGGGCGTTCGCAGCTTCGGCCGGACGGGGTCCGTGCCGGTCGTCGGCTGATATTCGAGCGTGCCTTCGGGAGGCCGCGTTGCCTTCACGAAGTCTTGTGCTTCGGGAACGTCCGTCCACAGCCGCGTGTTCAGGATCACGTCGAGCGGCGTGCCTCCGCCATAGGGCTGCGGCGGCTTCGGCACTGTGCCTTGTTGCGGAGCCGGCTGCTGATTTTCTTGGGCGAGCGCCGGCGCCGCGCAGAGACAGGCCAAAATTGCCGCGCGCCGCGAAAATTGAATTATCCGCCCTGAAGACCACATTTCGATCATCCCAAGCTCATTGGGGAGGCGCATGCGACTCGAGGCGGATTTCCTAGCCATGGAATAAAGCTCTATCATGGCACGTGAAGCGGCGAAGCTGGATCATTGCATGGCAAAGAAGCGGAAGAGGCAGGGCGGCAGCGGCAGCAATGACAAGCCTCGCGCAACCCGCAAAGTTTTGCCTAAGGCCATCATTTCGCCGCCACCCGCCCGCGAAGTTTTGCCATCGAATGGCATCATTTCGCCGCCGCCCGACCGCGAAGATTCGGCATCGAATGCCCTCGTTTCGCCGCCGCCCGAGAAGGCGACGGGACCGGAGACGACCTCTTCCGCCACTCCGGACTTCGATCGGCTCTCGCAAAATCTGGCCTTGCTGGTCGGACAGGGAGGCAAGGCCTTCGCCGCTCTTCTCGAACCTGCCGAGAGCGGCAGCGCGAGCGGATTGGCCGACACGGTGGTCGACGCGGTCAAGAGCTTCGGCCGCGTGGCGGAATATTGGCTTGCCGATCCGCAGCGCGCGGTCGTGGCGCAGACCGCGCTATCGAGCAATTTTCTCAGCCTCTGGGCGCATACTTTGCGGCGGCTTTCCGGTGAAGCAGACGAGCCGGTCGTCCCGCACGACCCCACCGACAAACGCTTCGCCGCGCCGCAATGGCGCGAGAGCCCGATCTTCGATTTCCTCCGCCAGGCGCATGCGATCTCGACGAATTGGGCCGAGACTCTCGTCGCCCGCGCCGAGACGGCCGACCCGCATACGAGGCAGAAGGCGCAATTCTACCTGCGGCAGATCGCCAGCGCGCTTTCGCCTTCGAACTTCATCGGCACCAACCCGGAACTTCTGCACGAGACTCTTAGTTCGAGCGGCGAAAATCTCGTGCGCGGCGTCTCCATCCTCACCGAAGACATCAAGGCCGGCCGCGGGACGCTCAGGATCAGGCAGAGCGATTCCTCGAAATTCGAGCTCGGCGTCAACATGGCGGCGACCCCCGGCAAGGTGATCTTCCGCAACGAACTCATGGAGCTCATCCAATACGCGCCGACGACGGCGCAGGTGTTCAAGCGGCCCTTGCTCGTCATTCCGCCCTGGATCAACAAATATTACATCCTCGATCTCAACCCGGAGAAGAGCTTCGTGCGCTTCGCCGTGGAAGAAGGCCTGACCGTCTTCCTGATCTCCTGGGTCAATCCCGACGAACGCCACCGCGACAAGGACTTCGAGGCCTATATCAGGGAGGCGATTTTCGCCGCCCTCGACGTGATCGCCGAGGTGACCGGGGAAAAGAAGGTGCATGCGCTCGGCTATTGCGTCGGCGGCACTTTGCTCGCGATCGCCCTGGCCTATATGGCGCGGATGCAGGACGCGCTGGCCTATAAGGCGCGGATGCAGGATTCGCGGATCGAAAGCGCGACCTTCCTCACGACCCAGACGGATTTCGCCGATGCGGGCGACTTGCGGGTCTTTATCGACGAGGCGCAGATCCGGGCCGTCGAGGAAAGCATGGCCAAGAAAGGCTATCTCGAGGGGTCGAGAATGGCGACGGTGTTCAACATGCTGCGGCCCAACGACCTCATCTGGTCCTTCATCGTCAACAATTATATGCGCGGCCAGACGCCCCTCCCCTTCGATCTTTTGACTTGGAACTCGGATTCGACGCGGATGCCGGCCGCCAACCATTCCTTCTATCTGCGCAATTGCTATCTCGAGAATAGACTCAGCAAGGGCGAGATGGTGATCGCCGGAGAGAAGCTCGATCTCTCCGAGGTCACGATACCGATCTACAGCCTGGCGACGCGCGAGGACCATATCGCGCCGGCGACCTCGGTGTTCACCGGCATGAAATTATTCGGCGGCGATGTCCGCTACGTGCTCGCCGCGTCGGGCCACGTCGCCGGCGTCATCAATCCCGCCCGAAAGCCGAAATATCATTATTGGACAGGCCCGCGTCCGGCTGGCGCCTTCGAAGCATGGCTGAACGAGGCGACCGAGCACAAGGGCAGCTGGTGGCCCGACTGGAGCGACTGGATCGCGCGGCAGGCGCCTGAGAAAGTGCCGGCCCGCGAGCCAGGCGGCGGCAAATATCAGCCGCTCTGCGACGCGCCCGGCGAATATGTGCGGGTGAAGAGCTGAGTAAACTTGGAAAGCATCCTAAACTTGGAAAGCATCAGACCTACGGTCTAAACATGACGCCTGCGAAAATCGTCGCCGCCTACATCCAAAATCGTCGTCGTTGCGCTCGCAGCGAGGCAGACGAATTCCAGCGGCTAGCATCAATCGAAGTTGCCATCGAGCACGCTGCACTCTGCCATTTTTTGCCTGACTGCAAGCGCCACCCTCATCAACGTCGTATACCAGGAGCACTGCTCAAACCTGCCGAACGGAAGTTGCAAGGGATTCGCAGTAAGCTGACCCGTGCTAAAACTTTCGACGAGGTTCACGCGCTCGTAGATGAGGCTATTGGTAACATTCGTGGGATCGGTGAACTCACAATTTATGATATCGCGCATCGCATCGGCGCGTTTCTTGATAAGGAACCGACTCGAGTCTATTTGCATGCGGGCACTCGCGCCGGCGCCCGCTTGATGGGCTTCACCGGAACGAGCTTAGACCCGACCCAGCTTCCTCCCGCCTTTTCTCGCCTCACGGCAGCCGAGATAGAAGATTGTCTCTGCATCTATAGGGAGGATCTGCGCGAACACCGCTCATGCGCGCGGCCTTTGCAACGCGCGAACCATTGCGCCAGCCCATCCCAAAGGTCTAAGCGACCATGTTGATAGCGCATAGCTGTAGGACCGGTCCTCGCTATTCCCAGAAGGAGAGCGCTTCCGGCGAGGGGGTCACCGTGGCCGGGCGCCATCCAGAAAGAGATGGATAGCGGCTTTCAGCCGGCGTTCGACGTGCGCCGGCTCTTCTAGGCCGAGGATCAAGGCACGGTGCTGGGCGCTGCGTACGACGAGCACGCCGAAAAGTTCGGCGAGCATCTCCAGATTGCCGAGCGCGATCTCGCCGCGCTCCGCATAGATCCTGAGCACGCGCGCGATGGCGACGAGTCCTTTGTGGCGGTTGCGCTCGGCATCAAGCCTGGCGAGCTGCGGGAAACGTGGCGCTTCTCTGATCAGCATCCGAAAAAGCGCGAGCGTCTGCGGTTTCAAGGCGAGATCGAGCAGCCTGCGGGCAAACTCCAAAAGCCCTTCTTCGACCGGTTCATCCCGGACTTCATAGGCGTAGAGCGGTCCGGTGCGATCCTCAATCAGCCGTTCGATCGCAGCGGCGAACAATTCGCCCTTGTCGGCATAGCGGGCATAGATGAACCGCTTCGCCACGCCCGCGGCGCGAGCGATCGCATCGACCGAGACGCCCTGCAGTCCATGCTCAATGAAGAGATCGGCCGCCGTCCGCAGAAGAGCATCATGCCGGCGCTCGGCCTCGGCCTGGGTTGGGCGGCCGCCGCGCCCACGCCGAAACGCCTCGTCCGGCAGGTCCCCGATGTTCGTCACCCTTCAGCCCCTTGCCGCATGCCCTTGCCAAGCTCGGGCCGCCACTATAATGCAACGAAACGGTTGCGTTGCAAAGAGGGCTCGCGCGCATGGCGCGGCGTTTCGCCATTGGGATCATCATCTTGGCCCTCGTTGCTGGAGGCGTGGCCTGGTGGGCGCTGCATCGCCAGTCCGCGGAGGTCGTCTGGCAAGGCTACGCCGAAGCCGATTACGTCAAGGTCGGCCCCGTGCTGGAGGGGCTGCTGAGCTCCGTGGCGGTTGCGCGCGGCGACGAGGTGAATGAGGGCGCTCCGCTTTTCACCCAGGACGAAATCGACGATCGCGCCGCCCGCGACCAGGCGGCGCGCCAGCTCGCCCAAGCCCAGGAGCAATTGGGAAACTTGCTGGCTGGTGGAAAGCCGACTGAGATCCTGCAGGCCGAAGGCAACCTTGCCGATGCCCAGGCGACCGTGACGCGTGCCGAGCTCGACTTCGACCGCGGCCAAAAACTCCTCGGCTCCGGCTTTGAGACCCGGCAGAATGTCGATCAGCTGCGCGCCGCCTATCTCTCGGCGCAAGCCAGGGTGAAAGTCACCGAAGCCGCCTTGCAACAGCTCCACACGCCCATGGGGCGCGAGGGCGAGATCAGGACTCAGCGCGCCGCGGTGGCCGCCGTGCAAGCGGCGCTCGGAATGGCGGACTGGCGCCTCTCCCAGCGCAGGGTCGTGGCCCCGGCCCGTGGCCGCATTGCCGACGTGATCGCCTTCCCCGGCGAGACGGTCGCCGCCGGTGCGCCGGTGGTCTCGCTGCTGCCGCCGGAAAACATCTTCGTGCGCTTCTTCGTCCCGGAGGAGCAGCTCGCCTCAATCCATTATGGCGAAAAGGTCACCTTCAGCTGCGACGGCTGCAGGCCGAACCTCTACGGGACCATTTCGTTCATTTCGCCGACGGCCGAATACACCCCTCCCCTCATCTACAGCGACGAGACGCGCGCCAAGCTCGTCTTCCTCATCGAGGCCCGGCCACCGCCGGATCAGGCCGTTCTTTTCAATCCGGGACAACCGATCAATGTGCGCCCCGCCGCGGACGCACGGCCATGAGCGAATTCGTTATCGACGTGCACGATCTGCGCAAGAGCTTCGGCCCCAATCTCGTGGTGGACCGGCTGACGCTGCAGGTCGCGGCGGGCGAGATCTGCGGCTTTCTCGGCGCCAACGGCAGCGGCAAGACGACGACGATTCGCATGCTCTGCGGCCTGCTCGTGCCTGACGGAGGCAGCGGAACATGTCTCGGCTTCGATCTCTTTCGCGACGCTCTGCGCATCCGCCGCGACGCGGGATACATGACTCAGCGATTCAGCTTCTATGACGATCTCACCGTCGCCGAAACGCTCGACTTTGTCGCCGCAGTCTACGAGCTCGACGATCGCCGACAGGCTGTCGCGAACATTATCGCGCGCATGGAACTCGGCGGCTTCGCGGACCGTCTGGCGGGCCAGCTCTCGGGCGGCTGGAAACAGAGGCTGGCGCTCGCCGCCTGTGTGCTGCACGAGCCCAAATTGCTGCTGCTCGACGAGCCGACCGCCGGCGTCGACGCCGCCGCGCGCCGCGAGTTCTGGGACTTGATCCACGACATGGCGAGCGAAGGGCTGACCGTTCTGGTCTCGACCCACTACATGGACGAGGCCGAGCGCTGCAAACGCATCGTCTATCTCTCGAATGGCCATATCGTCACCCAAGGCGCGCCGGAAGACGTGCGAAGCGGCGCCGGGCTTATCACCTTTGAAGCCTCGGGAAGCGGAATCGACGAGGCGGCGCGCGAGCTCCGTCATGCGCCGGGCGTGGAAGCAGCCGCCGTGTTCGGCGGCGCGTTGCGCGTAGCCGGCACCGATCGCGCAGCGCTTGAGCAGACGATTTCGGTACATCGCGAATTTGCCTGGCACGAGGTCGAGCCGCGGCTCGAGGACGTGTTCATCCATCTGCTCACGGAGCAAGCCTCGTGACCGGGTTCTCCTTCCGCCGTTTCCTTGCCGTGCTGCGCAAGGAATGGATCCAGGTGCGGCGCGATCCCTTGACCTTGCGCTTCATCATCGTGCTGCCGCTCATGCAGCTCTTTCTCTTCGCCTATGCGATCAATTCGGATCCCAAACATCTGCCGACCGGCGTTCTCTCCGCCGACCATTCAAATTACGAGCGCAGGATCATCGCGGCCCTGGAAAATTCCGGCTATTACGACATCCGCGAAATGAGTTCGGAGGCCGCGGCGGAGCGCGCGCTCGCGCAAGGCGACGTTCTTTTCGTCCTCAATGTGCCCTCCAATTTCGCCCGCGACGTGGATCGCGGCGAGAGCCCCAATCTGCTCATGGACGCCGACGCGACCGACCCGATCGCGATCGGCGATGCAACGGCAGCGCTTGCCGGTTTGACCGATGTGCTCGATCGCGACCTGCCGCCTTCGCTCAAGACAAGTCCTGCGAACCCGGCCTTCCGTTTCGACGTCCACGCCCGCTACAATCCCGAGCAATTGACTGTCCTCAACACGGTGCCGGGATTGATCTGCATCGTCCTGATGTTCTCGACCCTGTTCCTCACGACGCTCTCGATCACCCGCGAGCGCGAGCGCGGCACGATGGAGAATCTCTTGGCCATGCCGCTGCGGCCGATGGAAGTGATGATGGCCAAGATCGTCCCCTATATCGTCATCGGCTATATCCAGGTTCTGTTGATCATCGCGAGTTCGGCGCTCGTCTTTCACCTGCCGATCCGCGGATCGCTTGCGCTGCTGATGCTCGCTCTCTTCTTCTTCATCGCCAGCAATCTCGTCCTCGGACTGACGATCTCGACGCTCGCCAATAATCAGATGCAGGCGCTGCAGCTGGCCCAGTTCACTCTGCTGCCGTCCATCCTTCTCTCCGGCTTCATGTTCCCCTTCAAGGGCATGCCGATCTGGGCGCAATTCGCCGGCGAAATCTTTCCCGTTACCCATATGTTGCGGATCGTCCGCGGGGTGCTGCTCAAGGGCAATGATATGTCCGACATCCTGCCGCAACTCTGGCCGATCGCGGTCTTCACGCTCGCCGTCACGATGATCGGCCTTTGGTTCTATCGCGAGACGCTGGATTGAGCCGGCGCCTCGCCGGCTCGACGGGGCGCCCCTAACCCGCTAAGGATCGAGGCATAAATCCACGCGATTCCAGCGGGGACATGAAGGGGAGAAGCGCATGAGGCTCGTCCGCTACGGCGAGAAGGGCAAGGAGAAGCCTGGCCTGATCGATGCCGAAGGCAAGATCCGCGATGTGAGCGCCATCGTTCCCGACTTCGGCGGCGCATATCTCGCCAGGAAATATCTCAGCAAGCTCGCCAGGGTGGAACCACCGAGCCTGCCGCTCGTGCGCGGCCAGCCGCGGCTCGGCGCACCGGTCGCCAAGCCCGGCAATTTCATCGGCATCGGGCTCAATTACGGCGACCATGCCAAGGAGACCGGCGCGCCGATTCCAAAAGAGCCGATTCTGTTCAGCAAGGCGCCGAATTGCATAAGCGGCCCGCACGATCCGATCATCATGCCGAAGGGCGGCGCAAAGCTCGACTTCGAAGTCGAGCTCGCGATCATCATCGGCGAGCACGCCTCCTACGTCGCGGACCACGACGCGCTCGATCACATCGCCGGCTTCTGCCTCGCCAACGACGTCTCCGAACGCGCCTTCCAATTGGAGCGCGGCGGCCAATGGATGAAGGGCAAGAGCGCGCCGACCTTCGGCCCGCTCGGCCCCTGGCTGGTGACGGGCGATGCAATTCCCGACGTTCAGGGATTGAATCTCTGGCTCGACGTGAACGGCGAAAGAATGCAGACCGGCAATACGGACACGATGATCTTCGACGTGAAGCAGATCGTCTCCTATGTCTCGCATTTCATGGAGCTGGAGCCCGGCGACGTCATCGTCACCGGCACGCCGTCAGGCGTCGGCATGGCCCGTAAGCCGCCGCGATTCCTGAAAGTCGGCGATGTCATAACCCTCGGCGGCGACCACCTCGGCGATCAGCGCCAAGAGATCGTCGCCTGGAAAGCCGGTCTGTAGGGACGCCAAGCGTCAGGATTGTTCGTAGACACCCATCAACCTGCGCGAGCCAGGATGGCCCCGGCCCATCGCCGAGAGGCCGCGGATCGGTCCAGGCCCAAGCATCAGAGCCGCAGGCAGATGCAAGCTCTCCAGCACCAAAACGAACAGCGCCGAGAGGACGAAGAGGATTGCCCACTGAGTGCCGATCCGCCCCAGTCTCCCGAAGCGGAGAAGATCGCCCCAACGTTCCGCCGAGCACGATCGTCTTCACGCCTCGGCGCCGCAGTTGAAGATCGAGTTCGGTGCCGTAGAATGCGCCCCACTGCCGTTTGACGATGAGAATGTCCTTCGGCCCGGCGAGGCCGCCCGCAAGCGCGGTCCAGTCGGCGGCCATCCCACTCTGCGGCCGTGGCATCGGCTGATCGACATTCCGGCTCGGCGCATCCGCAAAATCCTCCGCGAAAGCGACGCGAATCAGCACGACCGGTGCACCCGCCGCGCGGAACCGCTCGGCAAGAGTCCGGCTCTCTGCGAGCACGTCGTCGCCGGAGCGCGGCGCGAGCGGCGTGCCGACAATCCCCTTCTGAAGATCGATCAGAACGAGCGCGGTCGAGCGGGGATCAAGATCGGACATATCGGCACCTCGCACGGCCTGCGCCGCGTCTATTAACGAAACCGCTGTGCGCGCCAATCACGGCGCGAGCTCGAGGCCGAGCATGAGCCCGAGATTTTGCACCGCGGCGCCCGACGCGCCCTTGCCGAGATTGTCGAGCTTGGCGACAAGCACGGCTTGCGCTTCGTTGCCGAACACGCGCAATTCGAGATCATTGCTGCCGTTCAGCGATTGCGGCTCGATCCGGTCTTGAGGATCGGTTGGCATGACGCGATTGAACGGGCTTTGCGCATAGCGCGCGGCAAGCGCGGCGGCGAGATCCGCCGGCTTCGGCCGGCCGGGCAGATCATCGAGGAACAGCGGGATCGAGACCAGCATGCCTTGCGCAAACTTGCCGACGCTCGGCACGAAAATCGGCCGGCGCGTGAGCCGGGCATAGGCCATGATCTCCGGCACGTGCTTGTGTTCGAGATCGAGCCCATAGAGTTCGAAGGGAGGCGCTGCCTCCGACTCGTAATAGGAGATGTAGCTCCGGCCGCGGCCGGTATAGCCGGAGACCGCGTTGATCGTGATCGGAAAATCGGCAGGGACCAGGCCGGCATCAACGAGCGGACGCAGAAGCGCAATCACCCCCGTCGCATAACAGCCGGGATTGCTGACGCGCGGGGCGGTTTTGATCTTTTCCGCCTGCCCTTCCGCGAGTTCCGGGAAGCCGTAGACCCAGCCCGGCGCGACGCGATGCGCGCTCGAAGCGTCGAGGATGCGCAGCGCCGCTTTGCCCAGATCGGCGACGAGCGCCGCCGTTTCTTTGGCTGCCGCATCGGGCAGACAGAGGATGGCGAGATCGACCGTGCGCAGCAACGCCGCCTTGGCCGACGGATTTTTACGCTCTTCCGAAGTCAAGCTCGCGAGTTCGATATCAGGGATCGCGGCGAGTCGCTCCACTATGCCGATCCCGGTCGTGCCGGATTGGCCGTCGATGAAAATGCGTGTCGCCATGGGCTACCGATTCACGATCCAATCGTGTTTCATAAGAGGCGCACCTTCCCCTGGACGGGCGACCCCTGGATCCCGGCTCGAAGCTTCGCTTCGGGAGCCTAAGCAGCGGCGCCAAACTTCGCGCGTCGAAAGATCAGCGCTTCGAGAACTGGAAGCTGCGTCGGGCTTTCTTCTTGCCGTATTTCTTGCGTTCGACGACGCGCGAGTCGCGGGTCAAAAATCCCTCGTGCTTGAGGATCGCCCGCAAATCCGGCTCATAATGCGTGAGTGCCTTGGCAAGCCCGTGACGCACGGCGCCGGCCTGGCCGGAGAGACCGCCGCCGGCGACGCTGACCGTTACATCATATTGGTCGACCCTTTTGGCAACCCCAAGCGGCTGCTGCAGGATCATCCGCAGGACCGGGCGGGCGAAATAGGTCTCGAAAGGCCGGTCGTTCACGATCACTTTGCCGGTGCCGGGCTTGATCCAGACGCGCGCGACCGCGTCCTTGCGCTTGCCGGTCGCATAGGCGCGGCCCTGCTTGTCGAGCTTCTGCACATGGATCTGCGGCGCCGGCTGCGGCGGCGCGGTGGTGGATTTCAAATCCTGAAGAGATGAAAGTGAATCGGCCATGCTCAGGTGCTTCTCGCATTCTTGCGGTTCAAGCTCGCCACATCCAGCGGCGTGGGATTTTGTGCGGCATGCGGATGTTCGGCGCCCTTGTAGACACGCAGATTGCCGAGCTGTTTGCGGCCGAGCGGCCCGCGCGGCAACATGCGCTCGACCGCCTTCTCGATGATCCGCTCGGGAAACTTGCCTTCGAGGATGAACTTGGCCGAGCGCTCCTTGATACCGCCTTGATACCCGCTGTAGTGACGATAGATCTTGTCCTCGCGCTTGCGGCCGGTGAACACGATCTTCTCGGCATTGATCACGACGATATTGTCGCCGTCATCCATATGCGGCGTGAAGCTCGGCTTGTGCTTGCCGCGCAGCCGCAGCGCGATCAGCGAGGCGAGCCGGCCGACGATGAGGCCCGTGGCGTCGATCAAGACCCACTTCTTGTCGATATCGGCCGTCTTGGTCGAATGAGTCTTGCCGAACATGGATGTGCTCTGGAGAAGCGGCAAACGCCGCGCGTTGAGGCGCCGCTTCTAGGCGCAGACATCGAGTTCGTCAACTGAATTGAACCAGAAAAGGCCTGAAAAACAGATCATTCTCGTATGAGGTATTATGGTACCGCAGCGCCAATCCTTCCCCTTCAGAGGAAGGTGGCAGCGGCGCGGAGCGACGCTGCCGGATGGGGTCTCGAATAGGGTCTCGACACGATTCTCAGCGACTCCACCCCACCCGGCCGCCATAGCCGTGCGCTTTGCGCACGGCGTTTTCATTTTATGACGGGCGCGCACAGCGCGCCCTATGGCCACCCTCCCCTTTTTGGGGAGGGATTAGCGCCTGCAGATGCACGGTCGCGAAGCCGAGCACGAGCATGGCAAACGCCTGATGGAGAAGCCCTGCCCAGAGCGGGACGAAGAGCAGGAGCGTGAGGATGCCGAGTGTTGCCTGAAGGATGACGATGCCGGCGAAGACGACGGCGCGGCGCGCCGCGGCGCTCTGCGAGGCGAAGGCGACAGTGCAGACGGCTTGGACGAGCGCCAACGCGAGAAGCACGTAAGCGACCATGCGGTGCTGGAACTGCACCATCGCGATATTGTCGGTGAAATTGCGCCAGATTGGGCTGAGCGCCGAAAGCACCTCGGGGGGCGGGGCGAAATGCCCGTCCATCAGCGGCCAGGTGTTGTACGCCCTTCCCGCGCGCAGCCCGGCGACGAGCCCGCCAAGAAAAATCTGCAAGAAGGTGACGAGCAGGATCGCAATGGCCAAGCCGCGCTGCCAAGGCGCGGATCGCTCCGCGGGGCGCGGCGCAAGCGAGGCTGCGATCCAAACGAGCGCGGCAAACGTGAGAGACGCCAGCAGAAGATGCAAGGCGAGGCGCTGCTGCGCCACCTCGACGCGGCCGACGAGCCCTGATTTCACCATCCACCAGCCGACGCCGCCTTGAAGGCCGCCGAGCGCCAGAACGGCAAGGAGCTTCATCTTCAAGGCGGGAGTGAGCGCGCCGCGCACCCAGAAGAAGATGAGCGGCAGTGCAAAGGCGAGACCGAGCAGCCGGCCGAGCAGCCGATGGCTCCATTCCCAAAAGAAAATGAATTTGAACCCATTTAAATCAAGACTTGAGAAAAGTTCCTTGTATTGCGGAATTTCCTTGTATCTATCAAATTCTCCCAGCCAGGCATCGTGGCTGAGCGGCGGCAGGACGCCCATGATCGGCTGCCATTCCGTGATCGACAGGCCGGATTCGGTGAGCCGGGTGGCGCCGCCCACCACGACCATGGCGAAGACCAGCGCCGCGACGCTCCAAAGCCAGAGCCGCAGGGGGGTGCGATGGCTTGAGGCACCAGCCTCGGTTTTGGCGGCATTCGCGGTTGTCAGCACGGTCATGTCGCGCATCTGCTTAGGCATCGTCCGACTTATGGGAATCGGACATCACGCCGCATGTTCCCGTTGACGCGCCTTGACCTTCCTGAAATCGCCGTCCCGCTCCGCCTTCGACAAATCATAGGCCTGTTGGAGATTGAGCCAGAATTGGCTGGTCGTGCCAAATTGGATGCCGAGGCGAATTGCCGTATCGGCCGAGACGGAGCGCTCGCCGCGAATGATCTCGGTGATGCGGTTGGGCGGAACATCAATCTCCGCAGCCAGGGCGCGTGCACTGATCTTGAGAGGAACAAGAAACTCCTCGTTGAGGATTTCGCCTGGGTGCGTTCGAATGCGGTGCATCTCAACCTCGGCAGCCCTGCTTGCTGTATCAAAAATCCGCTTTAGACATAGGGCCGGCACGGGCGCCAAGTCCAGGCGCTCCCTGTCGCAGCACTCGGAGGCATGATGCGCAAGAGCCAGCGCAAGTTCGTCGGCGCGATCCTGATGCTTTCATTCGTGATCGTCTATGCGCTGGTCGGCATGGCGCTCGCCCAGGCGCGGTTTGTGCAGCAGGCGCCGGGCCTCCTCCAGGCCCTCTATTATGCAGTCCTCGGCATGGCCTGGATCTTGCCGATCATGCCGCTCATCAAATGGATGGAACGGCCTGATAGAAGTGACTGATATATTATCGCTGCGTTTTGCAATTCATCGGTACTCCATTCATGGAGCAATATCACGAACCCATTCACAAAACTTGGGCGCGCGGAGCCGAAATGGAATTGGCCACTTGACACATGTCAGCTACTTGCTTACATCGCGGCCATGATCCGAACCTTCAAAAGCAAGGCGCTGGCGGAGCTTTGGGAGAAGGGCACGACAAAGAAGATCGACGCCGAGATGCAGGAACGCATTCTGCGTAGGCTGGACCGTCTCGATGCCGCCGTGATGCCAAAGGAACTGAATGTTGCCGGCTTCAAATTTCATGCCCTGCGTGGTTTCACGCCGACCCGTTATGCCGTGCATGTGAATGGTCCGTGGTGCATCACATTCGAGTTTGTGGATGGCGATGCCTGTCAAGTTGATTACGAACAGTACCACTGAAATGGAGAGTGCCGTGACTTATGCAGCCAAGCGCAACCCCGATCGCTGCCCGACGCATCCGGGCGCATTGCTGCGCGAAGATATGATCCCTGCCACTGGCAAGTCTGTGGCCGAGATTGCCGCACTGCTCGGCATCTCGCGTCAGCACCTTTACGACATCTTGGCCGAGCGCAAGCCGGTCTCTCCGAATGTTGCGGTTCGGCTCGGCAAGCTCTTTGGCGACGGCGCCGGCATTTGGACGCGGATGCAGGCCGCTTATGACACGTGGCATGCCGAGCGCGAAGTGGACGTGCGCGACATCCCGACGTTGGTCATTGCGTAATCGGCCGGGGCCGCGCGAATAAACATCGAAGCTGAGCCAACGTGAATGACCTTGGCGGCCGCATTGCCTCAGGCCACCCGCCTGCCCCGGTTCCAGAGCGCGAAGGGCACCCCCGACAACAGGATCTCGACGGCATCGAGCGACTGCCAAGTGCCGTTGATCGAGAGCCGCGGCAGCGCGGTCCTGTGACTTTCGTGTTCGGGAAAGATCATGCCCGGCCGCGTCGTCACCGCGCTTGCAAATCCGAGTTCCGCCGCGGCCCTCACCTCGCGCTCGCCCGCCGAGGCGCGATCGCCGACCGGAAAAGAGAGGTGCTCGGCAAGTCGGCCAATATGGGCTTCGATCAATCGCCGGCTCTCGACGATCTCATGACGCATATTGGCTTCGCTCAACTTAGCGAGCCTCGGATGGGTGAGCGTATGGACGCCGATCGTGCAGAGCTTGTGACGAGCCATCTCTTCGATTCCCGCCCAATCGAGACAGAGATCGCCGGCGAGCGCGGCAGAATCGATCCCCGCGGTTGCGGCGAGCCGACCGATCACGTCGAGCAGGACTTCTTCCGGGCCCTCTCTCAGGCGCCAGTAAAGCTGCGCGAAAGCGGCATATTTTTCCGCCGTCGTGGCGCTCGGCAAGGCGATTTTGACGCCGTCGATCTCGACGGCAATCTGCGGAAGCCTGCGGATCGCCTCTTCGAGCTCAACCCACCAGAGGCGTGCCGTGCGCTCCGCGAAGCCGGTGGCCACAAACATCGTGAACGGCGCCTGATGTCTCTCGAGGATCGGCAGCGCGAAATCGCGGGTGTCCTTGTACCCGTCGTCGAAGGTCAGCACGGCGAAGGGCCGCTCGGCCCGCCTCCCCGTCTTCAAGGCCTCGTCGAGGCTCACGATGGTGAACCCGAGAGCGTTAAGCCGCGCGAGGACGGCGTCGAGGAATTCCGGCGTGATCTCCAACAGCCGGTTCGGGGCGAATTCGCGCGCGACCCAGGGCCGCACATGATGGAACATCAGGATCGCCCCTGCCCCGCGGGTTAAGCCCGCGGCAAGCCGATGCAAGCCGGTCGTTCTGAAGAATGAAAAGCCCGAAGAAATGAGCCGTTCCCTAATCCCGTTCACAGCCGACCTCCGAAGTCTGCCAGTTTGGCAAGATGTCGTTGACCTTTCGTTGCTAAATCTGTCGTGATACTTCGTCCTGGAAGGCGCGTTTATGTCGACAGTGACGGAATATCTCCGATCGGCGCGATCGCAGCGGCCTTTGGCCGAGGACCCAGCCCGCGCCTTCGCCAAAGTCGAAATTCATCGCGACCCGACTTCGGTTCTGGGCGCTTGGGCGGAGTTCGAGGCCATCGTGCCGGCTTCGGTCTATCAGACCCGCGCCTTCCTCCTCCCCTGGCTAGAGACCCTCGGCGCGGCGCGCAAGATCGAACCCTTGTTCATCACCGCCAGGGACCGGAAAAACCAGGTCACGGCGCTTTTATGCCTCGGCATCGAGCGCTACGGCTGGTTCCGCTGTGCCGCCTTTCTCGGCGGCAAGGAGTCGAATTTCAATCTCGGCCTGTTCCGGCCCGATGCCGGCTTCGAGGCCGCCGATCTCATGGCTTTGTTGCGCGCGGCGGCAAGCGCGCTCGGGCCCGAGGCTCCGGATCTCTTCCTGTTGAAGAACCAGCCTTTCGAATGGGAAGAGGTGCAAAACCCGTTCGCGCTCTTGCCGCATCGGCCAAGTCCGAGCTTGCCCTATGCGACCGCGCTCGCCAGCGACGCCGAAGCCTTCCTCGCCGTCAAACTCTCCAAGGACGCGCGCAAGAAATTGCGCAAGAAGGAAGCGCGGCTTTCGGCCATGGGTCCGCTCGCGCTGATCGGCAACGACCGGAACGAGGCGCGCAAAATCCTCGAAGGATTTTTTGCCGAGAAGATCGCCCGCTGCGAAGAGCAGGCCATTGACACCGACTTTTCCAATCCCGCCATGCGGGCCTTTTTCGATCGGCTGAGCCGCCAAGGCGCCGGCAAGCCCTGGCTCGAACTCTACGGATTGACCCTCGGCGGCCGGATCATCGCCACCTATGCCGGGGCGGTGCATCGCGGTCATTTTAGCGCTATGGTTAATTCCTTCGACACCGACCCGGAGATTGCCAAGTCAAGCCCCGGCGACCTCCTGCTCATGAAACTCATCGCCAGGCAATGCGAAAGGGGCATCGCGAGCTTCGATCTCGGCATCGGTGAGGCGCGCTACAAGTCGACCTATTGCGAGCTGATCGTACCGCTTTTTGACGTCGCTATACCGTTGGGAGTCAAAGGCCATCTATTTGCGCTCCTCCAATCCGCGAGTTCGCGACTGAAGCTGGCGATCAAGCAAAATCCGCAATTCCTCGCAAGATTGCGCCGCTGGAAACGCTTCGCGTTGCGTATGCGGCACGGCGGACCTTCCGAAGAGGCGGCGAAGGCCGCGCCGCAACCCATCCCGGTTCGCTTCCAAGGGCACGTATTCGCGATCTTTGAATCTTCGTGGCTCCGCCTCAAGCGAGCCATCAAACGAAGTCCTTGGCTCTATGATTTCCTCCGCCATCTGAAACGCATGGCCCACGCTAAAAAAAGCGCCTAGGCGGCGAAGCGAATCGGTACCCACTTCGCCTGGACATGCGCGCGAGAGCTATGCCATTCATGCGACCGCGCAACTTGGGCATTTTCGGAAATGAACGCGCATGGCGAAGGTTGCATTTCTCGGACTGGGCGTCATGGGTTATCCCATGGCAGGCCATTTGAAGAAGAAGGGTCACGGCGTCACGGTCTATAACCGGACCTTGGCAAAGGCCGAAAAATGGGTCGGCGAATTTGGCGGCGCTCTGGCGAGAACGCCGCGCGCCGCGGCGGCGGGCCAGGAGATCGTCTTCGCCTGCGTCGGCAACGATGCCGATGTGCGCGCCGTGACTCTGGCGGAAGACGGAGCCTTCAACGGCATGGAAGCGGGCGCGATCTTCGTCGATCACACCACGGCCTCGGCTGTCATCGCGCGCGAACTTCATGCCAACGCCAAGAGCCGCGGCTTCGGTTTCGTCGATGCGCCCGTCTCGGGCGGCCAGGCCGGCGCCGAGAATGGAGCGCTTAGCGTGATGTCCGGCGGCGACCCGGAAGATTACGCGGTCGTCGAACCCGTCATAAAAGCCTACGCGCGCGCTTGCCGGCTGATCGGCCCCGCAGGCGCCGGCCAGCTCACCAAAATGGTCAATCAGATCTGCATCGCCGGGCTCGTCGAAGCGCTCGCCGAAGGGCTGCACTTCGCGCGGCACGCCGGCCTCGACACGGAGGCAGTGGTCGATGTCATCTCGAAGGGCGCCGCCCAATCCTGGCAGATGGACCACCGCCAGAAGACCATGATTCAAGGCAAATTCGACTTCGGTTTCGCCGTCGACTGGATGCGCAAGGATCTTGCGATCTGTCTCGACGAAGCACGCCGCAATGGCGCCAACCTGCCGGTCGCCGCGCTCGTCGATCAATTCTATTCCGAGGTTCAGAACATGGGCGGCGCGCGCTGGGATACGTCGAGCCTGATCGCGAGGCTTGACGCCAAGTGAGCGATACCTGACGCAAGATCCGGGATTTGCGCGGTCATTCGGCAATCTTCCGGAATCGCATCCGGGGCGCGATTGACCGAGCAGAGGATCGCTGCTTAGATCCTCGTCCAAAGGCCCCGCAACTGCGACGAGCCGATAAGGAGTGGGAGAGGACGGACGCCTTTCGTTTTTGATTGCCGAGAGGGCGGGGTCGATGTGCCCATGACGAGGAGGGTCTTCATGTTTGATCTTGTTTGGCGGCCGGGATTGGCGTTTGCCGGCATAGCCCTGATTGCCGCCTTTACATTGGCGGGAGAGGCGCGGGCGGAATCCGTCCAGAAACAATGCAGCGACAAATATCAGGCGGCCAAGGCGGCGAATTCGCTCAATGGCCAGACCTGGAACCAATTCTACAAGCAATGCGCCGCCGAGCTGAAGGGCGCGCCGGAAGCAGCGCCGTCGGGCGCCGCGGCGCCGGCCGCGCCGGAAGCAAAGCCGACAGCGACGCAAGCTCCGCCCGCGCAACCGGCACAACCGGCAGCGACGACGGCCGCGCCGAAACCGACGGGCCCGATCGTGTTCCCGACCGCAATCTCGCCGCAATACGCCAGTGACAAGCCCGGCAAGGCGCGCGAAAAGACCTGCCTCGACCAATATCACGCCAACAAAGCCACCAATTCGAACGGCGGCTTGCGGTGGATCGAGAAAGGCGACGGCTATTACAGCCTCTGCAACAAGAAGCTGAAGGGCGGCGCCTGACGGAGCGAGAACTCAGGCGCGCTCAATGGCCGGGTCCATCCCGGCCATTTCTCTATCGGCCGCCGGTCACGGCAACAGCACGGTCGCGCCCACCGTCTCGCGCGCTTCAAGCGCGCGGTGCGCCGCCACGACATCACTGAGCGGACGCGTTGAGATCGGGATCTTCACAGTGCCGTTCGTCACCACGCGGATGAGATCGCGGGCCATCTTCTGAAGGTCCGCAGGCTTGGCGGCATAGGTGTTGAGCGTCGGGCGCGTGGCAAAGAGCGAGCCCTTCTGCGCGAGGATTCCGATGTTGAAGGCCTCGATCGGACCGGAGGACGAGCCGAAGCTCACGAACATGCCAAGCGGACGCAGGCAGTCGAGCGAAGCGGGAAAGGTCGCCTTCCCTACCCCGTCATAGACGACGTCGCAGAGCTTGCCCTTGGTGATCTCTTTCACGCGCGCGACGAAATCCTCCTCGCGGTAGAGGATGAGATCTTTTGCGCCGGCCTTTTTGGCGAGCTTGGCTTTCTCCGGCGAGCCGACCGTGCCGATCATATGCGCGCCGAGCGCGCTCCCCCATTGGCAAAGAATGAGTCCGACCCCGCCGGCCGCGGCGTGGACGAGAATCCGATCGCCCTTTTTCACCTTGAATGTCTGGCGCAGCAGAAATTGAGCGGTGAGGCCTTTCAGCAGAACGGCCGCGCCGGTCTCGTATGATATTGCCTTCGGCAATTTAATGAGCCGCGCCGCATCGACGAGCCGCGCCTGCGCATAGCAGCCGAGACTCGCGACATAGGCGACACGGTCGCCGACTTTGAATTCCTTCACGCCTTTTCCGACTTCGACCACTTCGCCAGCAGCCTCGTTGCCGGGAATGAAAGGCAGTTGCGCCGGATAGGCGCCGGTGCGGAAATAGATGTCGATGTAATTCAGCCCAACGGCATGATTGCGGACGAGAACCTCGCCCGGCTTCGGCGGCGACAATTCGATTTCTTCGATCCGCATGACTTCCGGCGGCCCGACTTCGTGCACGCGAACAGCCTTGATCATTTCTCTCAACTCCCTTTCTGCATGCCATCCTTCGTCGCGGCGACGGAGAGGACGATATCGGCGGCGCGCGCGCTCGGCGTTTCGCCTGAAGCGAGCCGCAAGCTCTGGGCGAGCCGCAGGAAGCCGCGGCTCTGGCTCTCTCGTTCGAGACCCCCGACGATGAGCTTGGCAACAGCCTCGGCGAGCGCCTCCGGCTCGCATTCCTCCTGCAAGAACTCGGGGATCAGGTTCTCGCCGAGAATGAGATTCGGCAAGACGATCGAAGGCACGCTGATGAAATGCCGCGCCTGAGCCTCGAGCCAAGAAACCTTGTAGGCGACCACCATCGGCACACGCGCCAGGGCGAGTTCGAGCGTCACGGTTCCAGATGCCGCAAGCGCCGCGCGCGCGGCGCGGAACGCGGCAAATTTTTCAGCCTCGGTGCTGATGATGCACGGGCGCACGCGCCAAGTCTCGACTCTTTTGCGAATTTCATCTTCGAGATGGGCAACGGCGGGCAGCACGGCGTCGAAGGCGCCAATCTTGTCGGCGAGCCGCTCTAGCGTCGCGGCGAAGACCGGCATCAGCCGCTCGATCTCGCTTCGCCGCGACCCGGGCAGAACGACGAGCAAGGGAGGCTTGATCTCGCGTCGGCGCAGATCTTCGGCATCGGGCACAAGATCGCCAATCCTTTCGACAAGCGGATGACCGACATAGGTGCAGGGCGGTCCGCCGAGACGGCGATGCGCCTCCGGCTCGAACGGCAGCAGTGCGAGCACATGATCGACGTAGGCGCGCATTCTGGCGGCGCGCCCGCTGCGCCATGCCCACACCGTCGGGCTCACATAATCGACGATGGGCAGGTCGGGCATGGCCTTGCGAACGCGCCGCGCGACTCGGTGGGTAAAATCCGGGCTGTCGATGATGACGAGGATATCGGGCCGCGCGGCAAGCACCGCGGCAAAAGCCTCGTTCATGCGCTGGAGCAGGCGCGGCAGATGACGAAGAACCGGTAGGAATCCCATGACCGCGAGATCCTCGAGGGGGATGAGACTCGTGAGACCCTCGGCTTGCATGGCCGTTCCGCCGACGCCCACAAATTCGATGTCGGCTCTTGCCCGCCGCAGCGCTTGCATCAATCCGGCGCCGAGCTGATCGCCCGAAGCCTCGCCTGCAATCAGAAATACCATCTTCATGCATCGTTCACCGAAACTATGCGCGCAACACATCATTCACCGAGATTGAGGCGCGCAACGGATCAAGCCCAGATGCATAAAAGTTTAGCTTTTGGCTTCCGAACTCGACAAACGACCTCCGGCACATTCGCCCCCGATTGAGGCGCGGGGCTGCACGCAAACCCCGCGCATGGACGCGGGAAGCTTGCGATGCGCCAGGGGACGAGTTTTCGCACATTGTTCATACCATCCGTGGTGGTGCTGGCTTTTATGGCCAGCGCCGCGGCGGCCGGCACCGGAGAGCCGCATGCAAGCTATGCGACCGTCGGCACCGAAACCTCCGTGCCCTATGGCTGGCTCGATTTCTGCGGCCGCCAACCGCAGGAATGCAACCAGCCGGTTCTCCAGGCCGTCGACGTGAACCTTACCTCGGAAACTTGGCAGATCCTCAACAGGATCAACCGGCACGTGAACCATACGATCGAACCGCTTTCGAACTTGGCGCATTGGGGCACGATGCTCGATCATTGGGACTATCCGACCGACGGCAAGGGCGATTGCAAGATCTACGCTCTCTACAAACGCAAATTGCTGATGGAGGCGGGCGTGCCGCGGCAAGCGCTGCTCATGACGATCGTCCGCGACCTCAATGGGGAAGGTCATGCGATCCTCACCGTCAAGACCAACAAGGGCGAATTCACGCTCGACAATCTGACCGATGAGATTCGGCCCTGGGACGCGACCGGCTATCATTTCCTGAAGCGTCAGTCGCAGGAAAACCCGAACGTATGGGTTGCCGTCGTCCCATCGAAGCCGGTCGTCTCCAGCCTGCAGTGAGCCGACCGCTCATGCCGTCCCGCTTTCGTGAGCCGGCACGCAGATGGCGCGGTTGCCGCCCTCTTTGAGGAAGGCGAGGATTTCTTTCACTTGCGGCTGATCGGAAAATTGTTGCGCCACGTCGGCGATCCGCTCGCCGAGCGTGCCTTCCGGCGCGAAGAGGAGGCGATAGGCGCGGCGCAAATCATTGATCGTCTCGCGCGGAAAACCGCGTCGCTTGAGGCCGATGAGATTGAGACCGGCAAGCGTGGCGCGATTGCCGAACGCGAGCCCGTAGGGAATGAGGTCGTGTTCGAGGCCGCTCAAGCCGCCCAGGAAGGCGTGCGCGCCGATCCGAGTGAATTGGATCACCGCCGCGCCGCCGCCGAGGCTCGCGAAATCGCCGACCGTCACGTGGCCGGCGATCATCACGTTGTTCGACAAAATGACGTCGTTGCCGATCCGGCAATCATGTCCGACATGGACGTTGGCGAGAAAGGTGCAGCGATCGCCGATGCTCGTCAGCATGCCGCCGCCCTCAGTGCCCGGATTGATTGTCACGCCCTCGCGAATGCGGCAGTCCGCGCCGATCTCCAATCTCGAAGGCTCGCCGCGATATTTGAGGTCCTGCGGCGCATGACCCACGGAGGCAAAGGGAAAGATGCGGCTCTTCGCACCGATCCTGGTGCGGCCGGCGACCGCAACATGAGAGACAAGCTCGACCCCATCCTCGAGCTCTACATGCGGGCCGACGTGGCAGAATGGTCCGATTGTAACGCCCTGCCCCAAGCTGGCGCCCGGCTCAACCAAGGCCGAAGCATGGACGAAGCGCTCTTGACTGCCACTCATCCGGCGTTTGCCGCGGCTCCCGGTTCGGTCGCCGTCCCCTCGAGAACCAGCATGGCGGAGATCTCCGCCTCGCAGACGAGCTGTCCGTCGACGAGGGCACGCCCGTTGTACCACCAGATCATGCGGCGCCGGTTGAGTTTCGTCATATGGAACTCGACCCTGTCGCCCGGCAATACGGGTTTGCGGAATTTGGCCTTTTCGATCGTCATGAAATAGACGAGCGGCGGCTGCACCCCGCCAATCGCGTTGATGCAGAGCGCGCCCGCCGTCTGCGCCATCCCCTCGATGAGCAAAACTCCCGGCATGACCGGCCGGTCCGGGAAATGCCCCTGGAATTGCGGTTCGTTGACGCTGACGTTCTTGATCCCAATGCAGGACTCATCGCCCTTCGCCTCGATGATCCGGTCGACCATCAGAAACGGATAGCGATGCGGCAGCGATTTCAGGAGCCGCTGAATATCGAAGGCCTCAAGGGTATGGGCCACCTTTTCGTCCATCAGCGAACCTTCGCACGCCGCTTGCGCGCCCGCGGCTCAACCTTGGCGAGCTTGTCGAGCGCCGCCTGGCCGCGCAGCCAGGCACGGAATGAGCGCGCCGGCGTTCCGCCGAGGCGCGCTTGGCCGGGCACATCGCTGATGACTCCCGCCTGCGCGGCAATCTGCGCGCCGGCGCCGACATGAAGATGACCGGCAAATCCCGCCTGCCCTCCGACGCCGACGAAATCGTCGAGCTCCGTGGAGCCGGAAATGCCGGCCTGAGCGACGATCAGACAATGCCGGCCGATCCGCACGTTGTGCGCGATCTGCACGAGATTGTCGATCTTCGTGCCTTCGCCGATGACCGTATCGTGCATCGCGCCACGATCGATCGTCGTATTGGCGCCGATTTCCACGTCATCCTGAATGATGACCCGGCCGATCTGCGGCACCTTGGTGTGGCTTGAGGATCCGACGACAAAGCCAAATCCATCCTGGCCGATGGCCGCGCCGGCATGGATGATGACACGGTTGCCGATCAAGGCATTGGCGATGCGCACACCCGGACCGATCGCGCAGCCGCGCCCAATCTTGACGTTGGGCGCAATGACGACATTGGGCCCGATGACCGAACCCGAGCCGATCTCCGCCTTGGGCCCAATGACGGCGCCCGGATCGACGATCACGTCAGGCTCGAGCCGCGCCTCCGGGTGAACCGAGGCGCCGGGGCTGACCCCGTTCGATCCGAAGAGAGTGCCGAGCCGCAAGGCGTCCGGATAGAGCCGCGCGAGAACGAGCGCGAAGTCGCGATAGGGCGTCTCGGTCAACAGGGCGAGCGTTGCCTTCGGGACCCGTGCCGCATGGCGCAGAGCGACAAAACACGCCATGGCGGAGGTCGCGCGCAAGGCATCGAGATATTTGGGGTTATCAAAAAAGGTCAGGCTTGCGGGTCCCGCCTCGTCGAGGGGAGCGACCTTCTCCACGATGAGGGCCGCGAGATCGACGTCGGACGCCGCCATGGCGCCGGTCCAGGCGACGACGTCGGCCAGGCTCGGACGAAGGGGGGGACGGAAGAAGATCGGATCACTCATGCCAATCAACACCAGTGCTCGATCCATCTATCTCGTTTTGCAGGGGATGGAAACGCTTCGCCGCTTATACTCCATCTCGCGGCAAGGCGCGCAGGAAAGGCGGAAGCCGTCAGAGCGCCTCGCTCCGCTATCTGGACCAATCCCATTCAGCAGGCTTTGCAAGAATGGAGCGCGCCCCCGGCGCGTTTCGCTGGTCACGCCGCCAGTCGTGAGCTGCGCTCGTTCAGGCGGCAAATGAGAATTCGACTGGATCAGAAGGTCGCGCCGCCGGTGAAATTGAAGATCTGCGTCTGATCATACTGGTTCTTGGTGATCGCCTTGGCGAAATCGAAGCGGATCGGGCCGAGCGGCGAGGCCCAAATCAGCGAGACGCCGACCGAGGTGCGCACATCCGTCGAGTCGCCGCCGACCCGGATCGTGTTGCCCTGCGTGAAAAGCGGGAACGCATTATAGGGAATCACAGCGCAAGTAGAACAGGGAGTGCCGTTAGGGCCGGTGAAATTGGTCTGGCCTTGGTAGCCCCAGACGGCACCCGCATCGGCAAAGACGCCGCCCTTCAGGCCGACTTCCTTCGGTAGGCCCCAGATCGGGAAATCGGTCTCGAGCGAAGCGCCCCAATATCTGGTGCCGCCAAGAGGATTGCCGCCCGGGTTGACGCCAGGGGAAACGTCGCGCGGGCCCAATCCGAACGGCGCAAAGCCGCGCACCAGGCTGGGACCCATATCGAAATTATCGACGATCCGGATCGGGTTGCCGCCATAGGCCTGAAGCAAGCCGCCCTGCAAATGCAGGATACCGACGAGGTCAAGGTCCGAGTAGAGATCTTGATAGTAACGGAAATCGCCGGTCGTGCGGATATAGTGCTCGTCGCCGCCGGCGCCCGCCAGATCCTGATGCACTTCCGCATGGATGCCGCTGGTCGGATTTTTATTGTTGTCGAGCGAGTTGTAGGACAAAACGTAGCCCGGCATCGATGTCACGGTCGTGCCTCGCGCCTGGAGCAGTGCAAGCGAGGCTTGGCCTTGCGTCAAGCAGTTAAAGGTGGAGGTGGCCAGGGGCTGGCCGGGGATCGCAGTTCCTATGAGGGGCCCTGATCCAAAGTTCTCGGGCGTTATGCCGGGGATCGGGTTGTGACAACCGTTGTATGGAAAGCTGGCATTGTCGGGGATCGAAATATAGGACGAATAGAGCGAATAGCGCGGCGAGAAGGTGATCTCTTCGGTCACCGGCAGGCCAAAGCGTACAGTGCCTCCCACCATGAAATCCTGATAGAACGCGTATTGCGAGACTTCGCTGTTTTTTGCGAAGACGTCGAATCCGGCCGCGATGCGATGGTCGAGAAAATAGGGCTCGGTGAACGAGAAGGTGACGCCTTCGGCGTATTGGCCGAGCATGACCGACAATCGAGCGAATTGGCCGCGGCCCATGAAGTTGGTCTCTTGCACCGCCACTTCACCGATGATTCCATCAGCGGTCGAATAGCCGCCCGAGACCGAGAACGAGCCGGTCGGCTGATCTTCGACGGTGACGACCACGATCACCCGGTCGGGAGCCGAACCCTGCTCGTTGGTGATCTTCACCTTCTTGAAGAAGCCGAGATTGTTGAGCCGCCGCTCGGCTCGATCGATCAGCACCTTGTTATAGGCATCACCTTCACTGATGTCGAATTCGCGGCGGATGACGTAATCGCGCGTCCGCGTGTTGCCGCGTATGTCGATGCGTTCGACATAAACCCGCGGGCCTTCGTCGATGACGAAGACGATCCTGACGGTCCGGGTCGCCGGGTCGCGATCGCCGCGCGGATGCACTTGCGAGAAGACATAGCCGCGCCGGCCGAGTTCTATGGTGAGGGCGTCGGTCGTCTTCTGGACCAGGTCGCCATTGTAGATCTGTCCCGCGGCTACGCGCAGATACGGCCGCAGCACCGCGCCGTCGATCTCGGAAATGTGGGATTCGACGTCGACGCTGGCGACCCGATATTGAACGCCTTCCTCGACCGTGATGGTGATGACATAGCCGCTAAGTTTGGGATCATAGCTGGCGTCCGAACCGATCACATGAAAATCGGCGTAGCCATTTTTGAGATAGAGTCGGCGGATCAGATCGAGGTCGGAGGCGAGCCTGTCCGGATCGTAGACGTCGGAGTTCTTGAAGAAAGAAAGCCAGTTCATCTCCGTGGTCTGCATGAGATCACGCAACCGACCAGACGAAAACACGTGGTTGCCGACGAACACTATGGATTTCACCCCGGTTTTCGGGCCCTCGTCGATGTGGAAGACGACGTCGACGCGGCCGTTCGGGAGCTTGACGATTCGATAGGTGACGTTGGCTGCTGCCTCGCCGGCCCGGCGGTAGAGGTCCTTGATACGTTCGACGTCGGCATCGACGATCGTCGTATTGAAGGGCCCATGTGTTTTCGATTGGATTTCGGTGGTGAGCTGATCGGTCTTGATCTTGCTGTTGCCCTCGAAGACGACGCGGTTGATCAGAATGTTTTCCTTGACGCGGATGATGACGCGGCCGCCTTCATGGAGGACCTGTATGTCCGAAAACTGGCCCGTCGCGTAAAGGTTCTTGACGCCTTGGTTGACGGCGGCGGGATCCGAGCCGGTGAAGTAGGACTCGATCGTTTCCGTGTCGACCCGGATATTTCCCTCGACGACGACGCCGGCTGCGAGAGCCGGTGCCGTTGCAAGAAGCGGCGCCACGAGCAGAACGGCCAAAAGCCACCGGAACAAATGACCCCGTTTCAATTGCATCTACGCCGGTCCCCGAATCTATCGCTCTGGCTTTCGCCGCGAGGCCAGAGGGAGCAACCCCGCCTCCCGGCACCCATGATCATGCTTCGATCGAAATCCCCGCTTGCCCGCAGCGGGATTGGAAATCGGCCCGGGAATCGGACGGGCTTGGTAGCCGCACCCTTTGTTTCATCGGCGTTTTCCGTCGCCGACCCCTCATGCCCCCAGCTTCCGCTTCTACAAGGTTTAGGTGACCCTGCAAATGGAGTTTGCCGGCGGCCCGTCGTTTTCGAGGCTGCGTGACGAGTAAGACACGCTTCTTCAGCGTCGCGTCAACCGCTGGGGTTGATCGCGACCGAGATCGCGCAAAAATCGCCATGCGTCCCCCTTTCACTGGCCTCGCCCAAGAAGACGCCGATCTTCCCTCTGCTCACTTGGCGAGACGCAAAATGTCGTTATACGTGGCCAGGATCATCAACCCGGCGACCAAAGTCAGCCCAATCCTGAAACCGACCTGCTGAATCCTCTCGTTGAGCGCCTTCCCCCGCACCGCCTCGATTGCATAATAGAAGAGATGGCCGCCATCGAGCAGCGGGATCGGCAGAAGGTTCAAGATCCCAATTGATATTGACAAAACAGCGGCAAGATTGAGAAGCGCGGCAAAGCCGATTTTCGCCATTTGGCCGGAAACCTCCGCTATGCGGATCGGTCCCGACAATTGGTCGGTCGACTCGCGGCCGGTAAGCAAGCCGCCGGCGTAAGATGCCGTCTGCTCGATAATGAAGCCGGTCTCGGCGGTCGCGAGCTTCGCCGATTCGACAAGGCCGTAATGCTGAACATGCCAGTTGGCCGCACTGGCGTTGGCCTCGACGCCGAGGACTCCGACCCGCGAGGTGCCGACCGGCGTACTGACGTCGCGGCGGCGCGGGGTCGCGACGAGGGTGATCCTCGTCCCATGCCGTTCGACGACAAAGGACAAGGGCGTGTCGCTCGAGGTCTGCACGATCCGCTGCATGTCCTCGAAGCTCTCGATCTTGTTGCCGTCGATGGAGACGACGATGTCGCCGGGCGCGAAGCCGGCGGCTTCCGCGACGCTGCCGGGGATGATCTTGTCGATCTCGGGAATGAGGATCCCGCGGCCGTGAACGAAGTAGATTCCGGTAAAAATCAAAATGGCGAGGATGAAATTGGCGATCGGCCCAGCGGCGACGATGACAGCCCGTTTCCATACTTTCTGGACGAAGAAGGTGGTCGACTTCTCTGCCTCGGGCACGGCGGCAAGCGCTGCCGCATTGCTCATCGAAGCACCGTTGGCATCGCCGTGGAATTTGACATAGCCGCCGAGCGGCAGCATGCCTATCCGCCAGCGTGTACCCTTGCCGTCGACCAGCGCGGCGACCTCGGGCCCGAACCCCAGCGAAAAGACATCGATCTTCACGCCACACAGGCGCCCGACGAGGAAATGCCCGAGCTCATGAAAGAAGATCACGATGCTGAGGACGAAGAGGAACGGCACGATCGTTCCGAAAATAGAGACGAAATGGCTGGAAAACGACATTGAGCTTCCTCTAGAGGCGCGGCGTGCGCGGCATTGGCTTTCGACTGACCGCACGCAGGCCGAGCGCGGTATTCGGGGAGATCGCGTCTGGCCGGCGGTTTGGTTAGCGACTCGTTAACATGCCGGAAGCAAACGGCTGCGCCAAGAGGGCGCGGGCCCTTTCTCTGGCCATATGGTCAATGGCCAGCGCTTCCTCAACCGATAGCGGCTCCCACGCCGTGCCGTCGCGCAGCGCCGTCTGGCAGGAGAGCTCAACCAGCCGGGTGATATCGTGAAAGGAAATCCGCCGGGCGAGAAAGGCCTCGACCGCGACCTCGTTGGCGGCATTGAGAACGGTCGGCAGGCCGCGGCCAATCCGCAGGCACTCGAGCGCCACCCGCAGGGCCGGAAAACGTTGGAAATCCGGCTGTTCGAAGGTCAATTGGCCGATGCTCGCGAGGTCGAGACGGCGGGCCGCGGTCTTGAGCCGTCTCGGATAGAAGAGGCAATGGGCGATCGGCACCCGCATATCGGGCGCTGCCAATCCGGCGATGACCGACCCGTCCCGGAAAGCGACCAGGCCATGAACGATCGACTGGGGATGGACGACGACGTCGAGCCGCTCTGGCTCAATGCCAAAGATATGATGTGCCTCAATAAGTTCCAACCCTTTGTTCATCAAGCTTGCAGAATCGATCGTAACTTTCTGTCCCATCGACCAATTCGGGTGCTTAAGGGCTTCTTCGGGCGTCGCCTTGGCGATCGCTTCTGCAGACCAGGTTCGAAACGGCCCGCCGGAGGCGGTCAGCGTGATTTTCTCGACCGTGTCGTGATCGGCCGCGCCCAGCGCCTGGAAAATCGCATTATGCTCGCTGTCGACCGGCAGGAGCTGAGTGCCGAGCGAGGCCGCCTTGCGGATGAAGGCCGCGCCGGCGCAGACGAGGCACTCCTTGTTGGCGAGAGCCACCGTGCGGCCGGCCGCGAGCGCGGCAAACGTCGGCTCGACGCCGGCCGTGCCGACAATCGCCGCCATGACGATGTCGGCCGGATGAAGAGCCGCCTCGATGACCGCGGCGCGTCCGGCCGCCGGCTTGATCCCGGTGCCGGCGAGAGCCTCCTTCAACTCGGCGTAGCCAGCGGGATCCGCCAGCGCCGCGAACCCGGCACCGAGATCGCGCGCGACGCGCGCCAGCGCGATCGGATCGCGACCACCGGCAACGGCCGTAACCTTCAAGGCGCCCCTGGCGCCTACAACGATGTCGGCGGTGGATTTGCCGATCGACCCGGTGGCGCCCAGGATCACGACCGATCGTGGCGCAGAGCCCGTCATCGCCTCTTCGCAAGCCAAATCAGGCTTAAGCTCAGGCCGTATCGCCATACCGGTCCTTACATCCAGTGGAACAGGCCTTCCGCCGTCGACGGAAATCCGCGCAGCGCGCCAAGGACCGCCGCCCATACGGCGGCGGCGATGAACCCGTCGAGGCGGTCCATGAGACCGCCGTGGCCGGGGATGAAATTACTCGAATCCTTAGCGCCGAACCGCCGTTTCATCCAGGATTCGAAGAGGTCGCCGCCCTGCGCCACAGCCGCCGTCGCTAGGCCCAGAAGAAAGGGAGCGAAGCTTGGCGCCGGGGTATCGAGCCGGGTGAGGCGCGCCGCAAGCGCCAGGAACAAAGAGCCGATCAAGGCCCCCCCGACGACGCCTAAAGCCGTGCCGGCCCAAGTCTTGGAAGGTGAGATCTGCGGCAGGAATTTCGGGCCGCCGATCAGCCGCCCGGCGAAATAGGCGACGACATCGGTGCCCCAGACCACCGCAAAGAGCCACGCGATGGCCCGCGGCCCGAAGGGAAATGACATCCGCAGCGTGACCACTGAGATGATGAGACTGCCGGCATAGAGAACTCCACCCGCCGCCCAACCACGTCGCCCGTGGTCGGTAGCCTTGGCTGCGGCAAGCGCGCCGATGCCGATCGTGAGGGCGGCAAGGTTGCCGCTCACCGTGCTCACCAGAATCGCCGCCGTGACGAGCGCCGCGGAGCCGATTGCGAGCCGCGTCGCCTGCCGGGCGCCGCCGATGATGCGCTGCCATTCAAAATGCACGACGAGCGCCGCCGCGAGCCAGGCAAGGACGAAGACGACGCCGCCAACCCGCAAGCTCAGGATCGCGACCGCGACCAGAATTGTCGATGACCCCACGCGCGGTCCCAAATCGGCGAGGCGCGCAGCAAGCGTTGGCGAAGCCGGCGGCCCGTCAGGCGCCGCCGCATCTTGGCCGTCATCCGGCCTGGGCTCCGGCGCCTCAGCGGGTTCCATCATCCGCCGACCTTAGCACTCTGGGGAGACAAGGTCACGCCGCCGAACCGGCGTTCGCGCGCGGAGAATACCGCAAGCGCATCAGCCAGAGCCTGACGATCGAAGTCCGGCCAGTGAATCGGCAGGAACACGAATTCGCTATAGGCCGCCTGCCACATCAAGAAATTCGAGAGCCGCTGCTCGCCGGAGGTGCGGATGATGAGATCCGGATCGGGAATTCCGGCGGTATCGAGATGTTGCGCCAGCAGATGTTCATCGACTTCGGTGGCGTCGATGAAACCTGCCGCCACTTTGGCGGCGATCATTCGCGCCGCGGCAGCGATCTCCTGGCGGCTGCCATAGTTGAAAGCGACGACAAAGGTGAGGCGGGTATTGCCGGATGTCGTAGTCTCGGCTTCTCGAAGAAGGGCGAGAATCTCCGGATGGAGATTCTCGCGGGTGCCGATCACCCTTACTTTGACGCCGGTCCTCTGAAGCTCGGCAAGATCATCGCGAATGAATCGTTTCAACAGACCCATGAGGTCGCTGACCTCCTCGATAGGCCGGCTCCAATTCTCCGCGGAGAAACTATAGACGGTGAGGTAATGGAGCCCGAAATCGATCGCCGCGCGCACTGTGGCGCGCAGGGCTTCGACGCCGCGCCGATGGCCCTCGATGCGCGGCAAGCCGCGGCTCAAAGCCCAACGGCCATTGCCGTCCATGATGATGCCGACATGGGCCGGCACCCGCCCGGGCCACGTCCTGGCCTTTGCTGCCGTCTCCATCTCGATCACGCTCCGCATCTTCCTTAGCCCTCATCTATAGAGCAGGCTTTGGCGAGGTGGACCATCGCGCGACCGAAGTCCACTCGTATTAAACACGCTCCGCAGCGCGATGCCATGAGCTTAAACCGCAATCGCACTTCAGATCTCATCCGAAAACCTGCAACTTTTCGAAATCTTGCTCGAGAGCCCGCCCGAGCGAATCACATCTTGCCCGACGAGAGCTTGCCGGGGCCTCGCGCTTGGATCGCCGCCGCGCGCCGGGGCGCGTCCGGGCTCATCCTGTTCAACTTCGCGGCCCATGCGCCCAAGCAAGCTACGTCCACAGGCCTATCGCTCGCCGGAGGCGCAGCCTACACCTGCATGATTTCCTTTTCCTTTGTCGCCAGATGGAGGTCGATCTCGGCAATATGCTGGTCGGTCGCCTTCTGGACCTCGGATTCGTGACGCTTCTCGTCATCTTCGCTGATACGCTTGTCCTTCAATAACTTCTTGAGGACATCGAGCCCGTCGCGGCGGACATGGCGCACGGCGACGCGCGCCTCCTCCGCATATTTATGCGCCACCTTCACCATCTCCTTGCGCCGCTGTTCGTTGAGCTCAGGAATGCGAATGCGCAGCACCTGGCCCTCGGCGACGGGCGACAGGCCGAGATTGGCGTCGCGGATCGCCCGTTCGACGGCGCCGACCATGGATCTATCCCAGACCTGAACGGACAGCATGCGCGGCTCCGGCACGCTGATCGTCGCGAGCTGGTTCAGCGGCATCGATTGGCCATAGGCCTCGACATGGACGGGCTCGATCAGGCCAACTGAGGCCCGTCCGGTGCGCAGCCCCCCGAGCTCGTGCCGCAGCAACGCGATCGCACCTTGCATGCGCCGCTTCAAATCGGAAATATCAAAATCTTCGCTCATCCCTCAACCATGCTTCGTCTTCCGGGCGCCGCGCGCCTTGCCCGCATTGCCGGGCACCGTGGATCGCGGACGCCGGTCGCAGGCAAGCCAATTCCCTTGCGAGAGCTTGAGCGCGACCGGAAATTGGGAACTCCGCTTTGAAGCCGCAAGGGAAATTCACGTCGACGGCTGCGCTTGCGGCAACCTGCGGCGCGCCCGCCGCGTCTGAGCAGGCATTAATATCATCATAGAATCGCGCGGTTTGCTACGTGATTTCCGACCTCTCTAGTTATTCCGCTGCCATCGAACCCCTTCGCCGGCCGCGCAGCTTGCTGGGCGCGCCCGCCGCGACGAGAGGTCACGGCACCACGAGCGTGGCCTTGCCCTTCCCAAGCAGAGCGGCACAGATGGCGTCGGGTTCCCTGATCGAAAAGACGATGATCGGGATCTTGGTCTCGCGGGCCAGCGCGAAGGCCGCCGTGTCCATGATGGCAAGGTTCTTGGCGATCGCCTCATCATGGGTCAGGACGTCGAAGCGCCGCGCGTGAGGATCATGTTTTGGGTCGGCGGAATAGACGCCGTCGACCTGCGTCGCCTTCATGATCACGTCGCAGGAGAGTTCGGCGGCGCGCAACGCGGCGCCGGTGTCCGTCGTGAAAAATGGATTGCCGGTGCCGCCGGCCAAAACGACCACCCTGCCCTTGCTGAGATGATGCAGCGCGGCCTGGCGTGAATAAGGTTCGCAGAGCGAGGGCATGGCGACTGCAGAGAGCGCGCGCGCCGACTGGCCTTGCTTCTCGATGGCATGTTCCATCGCCAGAGCGTTCATGACTGTGGCGAGCATGCCGATCGAATCGGCACGCGCCCGTTCGATGCCCTTTTCGGCGCCGGCAATGCCGCGGAAGAAGTTGCCACCGCCGACGACGACGGCGGTTTCCACCCCGAGCCTTGCGGCGCCGGCAAGATCCGCGGCGATCCGCTCGAGGGTACCGGCGTCGAGCCCGTGTGTTGCCGGCCCCATCAAGGCTTCGCCGGAGAGCTTGACGACGACCCGCCGCCATCTCGGTTCGAATTCACCCATCTGACGGCCGCTCCCGGCAAAGATCGCCTGCCCGCCCAGTTCTTATCCGATCGAGACGGCGTTCCGAAGCCGAATTCGGCGATTTCACCAGAGTTTCGCACGATCTCAGCTGTCCGGGCCGACGAGATCTGTTGCGCTCATCCCTTAAGCGCGCCAAAAAGGCCGAACGAAGGCTTGTCATCAGAGAACGCGTCGGCTTGGGACAACCGGACGCATCGAAGTCGAGCGCCCGCAAAGTCTTAAACGAACGCCAGTGAGAGATCGATCGCATGAGCGAACGCGTGAAAGTCCTGATGATCGAAGACCACCCGATCGTGCGCGACGGCTGCCGACTGATCTTCAACCGTCGTTCCGATATCGAGGTGGTTGAGGCGAGCACGGCGGAGGAAGGCTTTGCCGCCAATCGTGAGTTTCGGCCCGACGTCATCGTCCTCGATCTCGGGCTCAGAGACGGCAGCGGCTTCGACATGATTCCCATTCTGTTCGCCGACAACCAAGCGGCGCGGATCCTCATTTTCAGCATGAACGAGACCGCGCGTTTCGTGCGGCGCGCCCTCGACATGGGCGCCCGAGGCTATATTACCAAGAACGATGATCCCAATACGATCCTTGCGGCCATCGACAAGGTGCGCAGCGGCGGCGTCTATCTCGGGCAATCGGTCGCGCAAGCTTTGGCGCTGGCCAATCTCGAACCGGCAAGCGATCCCCTGCGCGCGCTGAGCGGCCGGGAGAAACAGGTCGTCGCCCTGCTTGGCGAAGGCAAAAGCCTCGCGGAAATCGCAGCCGGCCTCGACATCGGCTACAAGACCGTCGCCAACATCGTCGCCATGATCAAGCAGAAGCTCGGAATCGCGACGAGCGTGGCGCTCATCAAATTCGCGGTCGAGGTGAATGCCAGGGATCGGCATGCCTGAGCGCCGATGCACTTGAAGCTGACGAGATCATGCATCGAGGGGGTCGACGAACTAGCAGCCGTACCACGCGAGCAGGCTCAGGAACTTTTCCGTAGTCGAAATGGATTTTTCCTGAAAGTCCAACGTTTTAGAAGACCCCTGTTGCATAACTGCACTTGAATCGCGGCAATTGATATTCTAACCGTTCATCATCGGACCGATCAAAAAAGATCCCGAACGGAACAGCTTGAGCCGACAGAGAGAAGCAGCGGCGAGAGCGCTTGGGTCGGCTATTCGCGCGAGTTGCGTTCGGGGGGAGTCATGTTGCTTTGCGAAGGATTTTGCCTCCGCCGCGCGGCGCAAGTGCTGGCGGGGAGCTTCCTTCTGGTGCTGCCGGCGCAGCGGAGCATGGCGCAGAGCGCGACGCCGACTGAAGCTCTTCCGACGGTCGAGGTCGTGGCGACCTCGCCCCTGGGCGCCGAGACCAGCACGTTGAACGTGCCCACCGAGGTTCAATCGATCAGCGGCACCGAAATCGAGAATTTGAATCAGCCTACGATAACCGAAGACTTGGCTCGCCGTACGCCTGGCGTTGTCGCTACGGACGAGCTCGGCAGTCCGCTGGACCAATCTCTCGAATTCCGTGGCCAAACCGCTACGCCCGTGCCCGGCAGTCCCGAAGGTCTCGCCGTCTATCAAAACGGCGTCCGCATCAACGAAGCCTATGGCGATGTCGTCAATTGGGCCTTGATCCCCACGGTGGCAATCGGACAGGCGCAGATCGTAACCGGCAATCCGGTCTTTGGCCTCAACGCGCTTGCGGGAGCCGTTGTGATGACCATGAAGAATGGCTTCACCTGGCAAGGAACGGAACTTGACACCCAGTTCGGCACCGACTTCCGGCATCAAGCCACGGCTGAATACGGCATGACCAAGGGCAACTGGGCGTACTATTTTGCCATCGAGGGGCTTGGCGATAACGGCTTTCGCTATGGCGGCGCCTCGGGGGTGGGTCGCGCCTATGGCGATATCGGTTATCGCGCCGAAGGCAACGAGGTGCACGTGAACGTCACGGCAGCGCGAGCCTCGTTCGGCGCGGCCGGAACGACTCCGATCGTCCTTGCTCAAGAAAATCCCGCAGCCGTCTTCAACCTTCCTGGCGAGTCGACCGATTCTCTCGGCATGGTCACGCTCTCCGACCAGTCGAGCATCACGAGCACTTTGCAGTTCAACGGTAACGTCTATTTTCGCGATTACGCCGCATCGCGTGAGGACGGAAATGTCAGCGATTTCTATCACTGCGCGGCCGCATTTTTCTGCAATAGCGGAACGTTAACGACCCTGCCCGATCCGACGACGGGTCTACCGGACGGCCAGCCTGCTGGCGAGATCGACGACAATTGGACACATACTTACGGCGCCGGTACTACGGTGCAGTTGAACGACACGGATCAAATCCTTGGTCATAAAAATAATTTCACGGCAGGGGTCAGCGAAGATCATGGCTGGACGCATTTCACGGGCAGCAGCCTGATCGGCGACTTGCCATCGGATCGCATCATAAGTAGCTACGGCATTACCATTGACCAGCCCGCGTATGACGTTTCGCCGGTGGCGCTCTTGACGCAGAACAATTATCTCGGCGTCTACGTGCTCGACGCATTTGATGTCACCGACAAACTTACGGTCAACGCCGGCGCCCGCTTCAACGATGCGCAGATCAACTTGAATGACGAACTCGGCACCAGCCTGACGAGCAACAACAACTTCACTCGCATCAATCCGATGGTCGGCGCGACCTATAAGATAACGCCGGACATTTCGCTCTATGCCAGCTATTCAGAAGCGAACCGCGCGCCGACTCCCTTGGAGCTTGGCTGCTCCAGCCCGACTCAGCCCTGTCAGATCGACAATTTTCTCGTCGCCGATCCGCCGCTCAAGCAAGTAGTGTCGCGCACCGTGGAAGGCGGCGTCAAGGGCGACAACAATATCACTGGTCCTATTTCCGGCAGGCTCGTATGGAGCGTAGACCTTTACCGGACGGAGAACCAGAATGACATCTTGAACGTGCCGAGTCCTACAGTCATTGGTTTTGGGTATTTCACGAACGCCGGCGATACCTTGCGCCAGGGTGTCGATCTCGGCGGGACATTCACGACCGACAAGTGGTCGGTTTACGCAAACTATTCCTACATTCAGGCCATATTCCTGACACCGGTTCTGCTTTCTTCGCCGTACAACCCGTTCTCAAATGCCAACGGCAACGAATCTGTCGTGCCGGGCGACAATCTCCCCGGCATACCGCGGCACAAATTCAAGATCGGCTTCGACTATACGGTGCTTCCGAAATGGACGGTGGGTGCCGACGTTGTCTATGAGTCCGGTCGCTATTATTTCGGCGACGAGATCAATGCGCTTCCGCAGGTTCCCGGTTGGGCCACGCTCAATCTGCGCACTTCCTATCAATTCAACAGCACCGTCCAGATCTTCGGCATGATCAACAACGCCCTCGACTACCGCTATTACACGTACGGCGCTCTTTACGATACTGGTTCCACCGTGAACCAAGTCACCGGCTTGCCGGTCCCGGGACTCTTCTCGTCGACCGATCCGCGCGCTGTCACCATCTCGCCGCCGTTCGAAGCCTATATCGGGCTAAAGATCACCCTGTAAATGGCGGGCGGCCATTCGGGCCGAACCAATTCGGCGCTAAGCTGCTAACCCATTTTATTCACGACAGGCGGGATTTGTGGCTGACGAGCGTGGCGTAATGCTTTGATATAGCGTAGGATTTGGTTGCTGACACCAT
>DATFNQ010000035.1:0-33097 GCA_035266305.1 Methylovirgula sp. | reverse complement strand
ACCAGAAGAGGGGAGGCTGAAATGGTGCGCGTCTTCCATGTGCTCGCGATAGCCGCGCTCGTTGGCTCGGCGATCTACGCCTACTCGATCAAGTACGAGACGATCTTCCGCGCCGAGAAAATTGTCCAATTGCGACAGCAGATCAAATCGGAGGAGGATTCGATCGCCATGCTCAGGGCGGAATGGGAACATATTTCGCGGCCGGAGCGGATCGAGGCTCTGGCCGACCAGTTCCTGAACCTTCAGCAGCCCTCGCTCAGACAGATCGTTCCGATCACGGCTCTGCCCGACAAGGGCGCGAAAAATGCCGCGATCGGCAGCAAGCCGGAGGCGCCCGACCTCGCAGATCCGACCAATACGCCGCATGACCCGAACACGGGCGCCCAGACAACGCCCGCCACGAATTGATTATCGATGGAAAAGAACACGGAGATCAAGGGGAGCGAAGGGGAAAGCGGCGCGCCGCGCAAGCTAGGCGCCGCCCGCAGTCGGCTCTTGCGTCTCTTCACGTTGAAGCACGACAAGAGTACGCGGCGCATCAAGCTCATCGCTTGCGGCTTTGCGCTCATTTATTGCGTCATCGCCGGCAAGCTCATCTTTTTCGGCATGCATCCGGAGCTAAGGCAAGGCATGCGGCACGCCGCTTCCGACACGGTCGCTGCGGCGCGGCCCGACATATTGGATCGCAACGGCGCAATTCTCGCGACCGACATCAAGGTCACCTCGATCTTCGCCGAACCGCGGCGCATCATCGACAGGGACGATGCGGTCGAACAACTGACCGGCATATTCCCCGATCTCGACCCGCAGGAACTGCGCAGCAAATTGAGCTCGCGCAAAGGATTCGTCTGGGTCAAGCGGGCGGTGACACCCAAGCAGCAACAGGATGTCTATCATCTTGGCCTGCCGGGCATCGGCTTCATGCAGGAGAACAAGCGCGTCTATCCGAACGGTCCGATCGCGGCGCATGTGCTGGGTTTTGCCAATCTCGACGGGATGGGCATTTCCGGGCTCGAGAAATACATCGACGGCGAGGGCCTCGCGGACCTTCACAATGCCGGGTTCGACTTGACGACCGAAGACTTGAAGCCGGTCGTCACCTCGCTCGACCTCGGCGCAACCTACGCGGTGCGCGACGAGCTGGCCATAGGCATCGCCAAATTCAAGGCCAAGGCCGGCGCCGCCGCGATTCTCGACGTCAACACCGGCGAAGTCATCGCCATGGCCTCGCTGCCGGATTTCGATCCGAACGATCCCGTCGATGCGCTCGATCCCAATCGCATCAACCGGCTGTCGGTGGGGGTCTATGAAATGGGCTCAACCTTCAAGGCGCTTTCGATCGCCATGGCGCTCGATTGCGGGAAGGTGACGCTCAATTCGAAGATCGATGCCCGCGATTCATTGCGCTACGGCCATTTCACTATTCACGATTTCCACGCCCAACACCGGGTCCTTTCGGTGCCCGAGGTGTTCACCTATTCGTCCAATATCGGCGCCGCGCGGCTGGCGCTGATGGTTGGCGTGGATGCGCACAAGGCTTTTCTGCGCAAGATGGGACAATTGACCAGGCTGCGAACCGAATTGCCGGAATCCGCCGAGCCGCTCGTCCCGAGGAATTGGGGCGAACTGAACATGATGACAATCGCCTTCGGCCAGGGCCTGAACGTCGCGCCGCTTCAGGCGCTCATGGCGGTCGGCGCCCTGGTCAACGGTGGCACGCTCATCAATCCGACTTTCTTGAAGCGGAGCGAGGAAGATGCCAAAAGGGACGCGCCGCAGGTCGTCAAGCCGGAGACATCGGAGAGCCTGCGCTATCTGATGCGTCTCAATGCGGAAATAGGCACCGCGCGGAATGCCGACATCGAAGGCTATTTCATCGGCGGCAAAACGGGCACGGCCGACAAGATCTTCCACGGCCATTACTCGAAGGACAAAGTGCTGACCACATTCATGGCCATTCTGCCGGCCGACAAGCCGAGATACCTGTTCTTCACGATGATGGACGAACCGCAGGGCCTGCCGGAGACCGGCGGCTATCGTACCGCGGCGTGGAACGCAGGCACGGTCACCGGCAAGATTATCGAACGCGTCGGCCCCTTGCTTGGCATCGCGCCGCGCTTCACGCCGCCGAGCCAACCGTTCCCGCTGCTTGCTCGGCTTGGCTATACTGCGGCCAATGTTCCGGTGGGTTCCGGGGGCCATTGATGCGCCTCGCCGATCTCTTGCCTGAGGCGGCGCTCGCCGAGCCGCTCGCCCAGCGCCGCGTCGAAGGTCTCGGTTCCGATAGCCGGAACGTCGGCCCCGGCTTTGCCTTTTTTGCTCTGCCGGGCAGCAAGCGTGACGGGCTCGCCTTCGCCGCTGAAGCGGTCGCGCGCGGCGCCGTCGCGATCGTGGGCGAACGAGCGCCCGAGGCGCCAATCGCGCCTGCGGTCTTCATCAAGGTCGATGATGCGCGGCGCGCGCTCGCGCTGGCGGCGGCGCGCTATTTTCCGTTGCAGCCTGCGACCATCGTGGCGATCACCGGAACCAGCGGCAAGACTTCCGTCGCTGCTTTTACGCGGCAAATCTGGCTGGCGCTCGGCCACCGCGCCGCCTCGCTCGGGACAATTGGACTCGTGGCCCCCTCCGGCGCTGTCTCCGGTGCGCTGACGACGCCTGATCCCGTGTTTCTGCACAAAACGCTCAACGATCTCGCCAGGGACGGCGTCAGCCATCTCGCGCTCGAAGCCTCCTCGCATGGTCTCGACCAGCGCCGGATGGACGGAGTACGGCTTGCGGCCGGCGCCTTCACCAATCTGTCGCGCGATCATCTCGATTATCACGCCGATATGGAGACCTATCTCGCCGCCAAACTGCGCCTCTTCGAGCGCTTGCTCGCGCCGGGTCAGCCTGCGGTGATCGACGCCGATAGCGATGTTGCCGAAAGAATCACCGCGGCCTGCAGGGCGCGCGGGCTCAACGTTATTTCGGTCGGCCGGGAGGGCAGGGCGTTGCGGCTTGTCGAAACAAAACCTGACGATTTCGCGACCGGGATCGTCCTTGAATATGCGGACAAGCGTTATGCCTTGCGTCTGCCGCTCGCCGGCGATTTCCAAGCCCAGAACGCGCTCGTTGCCGCCGGCCTTGCCCTGGCGACGGGCGGCGCCCCCGATGAGGTCTTCGCCGCGCTCGAAAGGCTCGCAGGAGCGCCCGGCCGCCTCGAACGCGTCGGATGCCGCAAGAATGCGCCGATCTTCGTCGATTACGCCCATAAGCCGGATGCGCTCGACAAAGTGCTCAGCGCCTTGCGTCCGCTGGCGCGCCGCAGGCTCATTGTCGTCTTCGGGTGCGGCGGCGACCGCGACCCTGGCAAACGCCCCATCATGGGCGAGGTGGCGGCGCGGCTCGCCGACGAGGTCGTCGTAACCGACGACAATCCGCGCTCCGAGAATCCCGCATCGATTCGCCATTCCATTCTCGAAGGCACTCGGACGGTCGGCGGGGCGAGCGTCCGCGAGATCGGTGATCGCGCGGCGGCGATCGCCGCGGCGGTCGCCCAACTCGAAGACGGCGACGTTCTGCTCGTCGCGGGCAAGGGCCATGAAACCGGCCAGATCGTCGGCGACAGAATCCTGCCTTTCTCCGATCAGCAATGCGTCCGCGCGGCCTTGAAGGATTTTGCGGCATGAGCATCGACGTGTCGCAGGAATCGTTGTCGCAGGATTCCTTGCCGCAAGAGAAGCCGAGGCCCCTGTGGACGGCGCTCGGCCTTGTCGCGCCCCTGCAGGCGCGGATCAGCGGCGGCCTGCCACCGCCGATTTTCGGAATTTCGATTGACACACGCACGCTCGTGCCGGGCGATCTCTTCTTCGCCATCAAGGGCGAGAAGGGCGACGGCCACGATCATGTCGCCGAGGCTTTCGCGAAGGGCGCCGCCGCGGCGGTGGTGGACGAGGCCCATGCCGAGGCGCTGAAATCGAGCGGACCGCTTTATGTCGTCGAGGCGGTTCTGCCGGCGCTCGAACGGCTCGGCGCCGCCGGGCGTGCGCGCGGCGCCGCGCGAATCGTTGCAGTGACCGGCTCGGTCGGCAAGACGACAACGAAGGAGGCTCTGCGCCTGGTGCTGTCGCAAGCCGGCAGCGTGCATGCCTCGCCCGCGTCTTACAACAATCGCTGGGGCGTGCCGCTGACGCTCGCGCGCATGCCGCGCGACGCGCGTTTCGGCGTGATCGAAATCGGCATGAATCACGCCGGCGAGATCACCCCGCTCGTCGGCATGACGCGGCCGCATATCGCGATCATCACCAATGTCGCCCCGGTCCACCTCGAATATTTCGACAGTATGGAGGCAATCGCCGACGCCAAGGCGGAGATTTTTTCAGGCCTCGTTCAAGGCGGCGTCGCCATCCTCAATCGGGACATCGATCAATATGAAAGGCTTGCCGCCGCGGCGCGGCTCTCGGAGGCCGGCCATATCGCGACCTTCGGCGAGAGCGAGCGCGCCGACGCCCGGCTTTTCGATGTGCAGCTTGCCGAGGATCATACGATCGTGGCGGCGCGGATCGCGGGGCGCGATCTCACCTACCGGCTTGGCGCACCGGGCCGCCATCTCGCGATCAATTCGCTGGCCGTTTTGCTGGCTGCGCAGGCGCTCGGCCTCGATCTGGAAGGCGCGGCGGGCGGGCTCGCCCAATTCGAAGTGCCGGTTGGACGGGGGCGCAGGGTCTTGCTCCAGGCCGAAAACGGGCCGTTTGCCTTGATCGACGAGAGCTACAACGCTAATCCCGCCTCGACGCGTGCGGCGCTCGCGCTCGTCGGGGCCCTGCCGGCGGCCGGGCGGCGCATCGCGGTGCTCGGCGACATGCTCGAACTCGGTGCCCGCGGCCCCGAACTTCATGCCGGCCTCGCTGCGGATGTGGCCAAGAACCACATAGATCTCGTCTTCGCGGCGGGTCCACTGATGAAACATCTTTTCGATGCGGTGCCCGACACGCTGAAAGGCGCCTGGCAGGCGGACGCGGCGGCTCTCGAGCCGATCGTCGCAGCCGCTGTCCACGCCGGCGACGTGGTCATCGTGAAAGGTTCGAACGCCAGCCGCATGCATGCGATCGTCGCGACTCTCAAGTCCCGCTATCATGGCGCGGCGCACGCCTAAAAGACAACGTGAAGCGGCCGATAGGAATTTCTGAATGCTCACCTGGCTCTCCCAATACTCGCATCATTTCGGTCCGCTCAATCTGTTTCGCTATATTACCTTTCGCACCGGCGGCGCGACGGCGACGGCGCTGTTCTTCGTTTTCTTCTTCGGACCGCGGATCATCGCGGCGCTGCGTCTCAAACAAGGCAAGGGTCAGCCGATCCGCAGCGACGGGCCGCAATCGCATTTGCTGACGAAAAAAGGCACGCCGACAATGGGCGGCCTGATGATCCTTTCCGGCCTCATCGTGTCGACATTGCTTTGGGCCAATCTCGCAAGCCGCTATGTGTGGATCGTTCTTCTCGTCATGGTCGGCTTCGGTCTCATCGGCTTCTATGACGATTATCTGAAAGTGACGAAGCAGTCGCACGGCGGTTTATCAGGGCTGACGCGGCTGCTTCTCGAAGCTATTATCGCCGTCGTCGCGTGTTATGCGATGATGAAGGTGGGAACATCGGAGACGACAGGATTGGCGCTGCCGGCGATCAAGGGCTATGTCGTGGATCTCGGCGTCTTTTTTCTCGTTTTGGGGCCCCTCGTCATCATCGCCGCCGGCAATGCGGTCAATCTCACCGACGGTCTCGACGGATTGGCCATCGTGCCGGTGATGATCGCCGCGGCGACCTTCGGAATTATCGCCTATCTCGCCGGCAATGCGATCTTCTCGACCTATCTCGGCATCAATTTCGTGCCGCGGGCCGGCGAGCTCGCCGTCGTCTGCGGCGCCATGATCGGCGCAGGTCTCGGCTTCCTGTGGTTCAACGCGCCGCCGGCACAGATCTTCATGGGCGATACCGGCTCGCTCGCCTTGGGAGGGTTGCTCGGCACGATCGCCGTCGCGATCAAGCATGAAATCGTGCTCGCCATCGTCGGCGGTTTGTTCGTGGTCGAGGCGCTCTCCGTGATCGTCCAGGTCGTGTCCTACAAACTGACCGGCAGGCGAGTTTTCAAAATGGCGCCGATCCACCACCATTTCGAACAGCTCGGCTGGTCAGAGCCGCAAGTGGTGGTGCGGTTCTGGATCATCGCCTTCGTCCTTGCCCTCGTGGGCCTCTCGACGTTGAAGCTGAGGTGAGATGACGCCGATCACTTCCTTTGCCGGCAAGCGGGTCGCCGTCTTCGGCCTCGGTGCGTCGGGACGCATCAGCGCCGAGGCGCTCGTCGCGGGCGGCGCCGACGTCGTCGTATGGGACGATCATCGACGCGCCCGCGATAAAGCCGCGGGGATGGGCCTTAGGCTTGAGGATCTCGTCTTTGGCGATCTTTCGGGCTTCGACTCTCTTATCCTCGCGCCCGGTGTGCCGCTCACGCATCCCACTCCGCATTGGATCGTCGTGAAGGCGCAACAGGCGGGAGTCGAGATCATCGGCGACATCGAGCTCTTCTGTCGCGAGCGCGCCAAGATCGCGCCGAAATCGGCGTTCGTCGCGATCACCGGCACGAACGGCAAATCGACCACGACGGCGCTCGTGGCGCATCTCTATCGGTGTTTCGGCTATGAGGCCGAGGTCGGCGGCAACATCGGCACGCCGATCCTCGCCCTTTCGCCGCCAGCGCCGGGGCGCGTCCATGTCATCGAATGTTCCTCCTTCCAGATCGATCTCGCGCCCTCGCTCAATGCCTCGTTCGGCGTGCTGCTCAACGTGACGCCGGATCATCTCGACCGGCACGGCAGCATGGAGAATTACGCGGAGATCAAGGAAAGGCTGGTGGCGCAGGCCGATCATGCCGTCGTCTGTCTCGACGACGAGATCTCGATCGCGATCGCCGAGCGATTGCGCAAGGCGGCCAAGCCCGTCACCTTCGTCTCGATCAACAATCCGATGATCCCGGACGGTATCGTCCTTGAGGAAACGCGCCTCGTTCGCCGCGTCGCCGGCCGCTCGCTGCCGATCGCGGACCTCGCGGGCATCGCCTCACTGCGCGGCCGCCACAATGGCCAGAACGCCGCGGCGGCGGTCGCTGCTCTCGGCCCGCATGGGCTCGATATTGCCACTGTCCAAACGGGGCTCGCGAGCTTCCCCGGCTTACCGCATCGGCTCGAGGAAATCGGCCGCCGAGGCAAGGTGCTGTTCATCAACGATTCCAAGGCGACCAATTCCGACGCGGCGGAAAAGGCGCTGTTGAGCCTCACCGATATTTATTGGATTCTCGGTGGCAGGGCCAAACACGGCGGGATCGAGCCGCTACGGCCGCTGTTCCCGAAGGTCGTCAAGGCCTATCTGGTCGGCGAGGCCGCGGAGGTCTTCGCAAGGACGATCGGTGAAGCGATTCCTTATGAATTTTGCGGCACGATTGACAAGGCGGTCGAAAGTGCCACTCGGGACGCGGAAAGAAGCGCGACGGACATGCCCATTGTCCTGCTCTCGCCGGCCTGCGCTTCGTTCGATCAGTTTTCGGACTTCGAGAAACGCGGCGACAAGTTCCGGGAAGTCGCTCTGGCCAAGATTGCGGAACAGCCGAAGGCCTGAAGGAGAAGAAAATGCTGTCGCGCCTCGAACGCTCGGCTCTGGCGAATTGGTGGTGGACCATCGACCGCTGGCTGATCGCCGCGCTCGGAGCGCTGATCGTCTTCGGCCTGGTCCTGATCATGGCTGCCGGTCCGCCGGTTGCCGAACGCCTCGGCCTGCCGACCTTCCATTTCGTGCATAGGCAGGCGCTCTTTCTGCTTCCTGCGATCGCGGTATTCTTCGCGACCTCGTTCCTGTCGCCGCGGCATGTGCGGCGCGCCGCTCTCATTGTCTTTGCGGTTTCCATGGCGCTGATCATCGCGGCGCTTCTCTTCGGCGCGGAAGTGAAGGGCGCGCGGCGCTGGATTTTCGGTATTCAGCCGTCGGAATTCCTGAAGCCGGCCTTCGTCGTTCTCGCCGCCTGGGCTTTCGCGGAAGGCGGCAGGCGCGAGCTCCCGGGCAACCTGCTTGCGTTTCTCCTTCTGCCGGCGACGATCGTCCCGCTCATTCTGCAACCGGATTTCGGCCAGACGATGCTCGTCTCGCTCGTCTGGCTGGGGCTCTTCTTTATTGCCGGGCTACGCTGGATTTGGGTTGCCGGCATCGGCAGCATCGGCATTAGCGGGATGCTGCTCGCCTACAAACTGGTGCCGCATGTGCGGGGGCGGATTTTGAAATTCATCGATCCGGGAACGAGCGGCGGTGTCGTCGACACGTTTCAGATCGATACGGCGCTCGACAGTTTCTTCGCCGGCGGCTGGTTCGGCAGGGGACCCGGCGAAGGGACCGTCAAGCGCATTCTTCCCGACGCCCACACCGATTTCATCTTTGCGGTGACCGGCGAGGAATTCGGCATCGTGGCCTGCCTGGTTCTGGTGGCGGTCTTCGCCTTCATTGTGATGCGCGGCTTGTTGGCCGCGGCCCGCAACGAAGATCCCTTCTGCCGTCTGGCGGCGGCCGGGCTCATCATGCTGTTTGGCATGCAGAGCGCCATCAACATGGCGGTCAATCTTCACCTCATTCCCGCCAAGGGCATGACCTTGCCCTTCATATCCTATGGCGGTTCGTCGGTGATTTCGCTCGCGCTCGGCATGGGGTTCCTGATCGCGGTCATGCGCAAGAGGCCGCGCGCCGAGATCGTCTTCAGGCAATCCGAGGCGCAGCCGGCATGAGGCTCGCCGGTCCGGTCCTCATCGCGGCGGGGGGCACCGGGGGGCATTTGTTTCCGGCCGAAGCGCTCGGCAATGCGCTGAAAGCGCGCGGGATCGCGGTCGAACTCGCAACCGATGTGAGAGCCCAGCAGTATGGCGGCGATTTTCCGGCCCGCGCCATCCATCAGATCGTCGCGGCGACGCCGAGCGGCGGCCCGATTCTCAGGCGCGCCAAGGCGGCTGTGACGCTGCTTGCTGGGACATTCGCGGCCCTGCGGCTGCTACGCCGGCTGCGTCCTGCCGCCGTCGTGGGGTTCGGCGGCTATCCGACCGTTGCGCCGGTTTTGGCCGCCACTTTGCTCCGCATTCCGACCATCGTTCACGAGCAAAACGCGGTGATCGGCCGCGCCAATCGCTTTCTCGCCGGCCGCGTCGATGCGGTGGCGACCGGATTTCCGACCTTGAAGGGGGCCGGCTCAGCCGTCGAAGCCAAGACCTATTACACCGGCAATCCGGTCCGCCCGAGCGTGATCGCGGCGGCCGCAACCGCCTATCCGGATGCCAGCCAGTTCACGCTTCTCGTCATCGGGGGATCGCAAGGCGCTCGAATCATGGCCGATGTCGTACCCGCCGGCGTCGCCCTCATGCCGGAGGCGGGCCGCCACGATCTCGTCATCGCGCAGCAGGCGCGCGGCGAGGATCAGGCGAGGGTCCGGCAGACCTATGCCGATCTTGCGGTCAATGCCGAAGTCCTGCCGTTTTTTCCGGATCTTCCGGCGCGTATGGCGGCGGCAAACCTGGTGATCGGAAGGGCCGGCGCATCGACCATCGCTGAACTTGCCGTCATTGGGAGGCCTGCAATTCTGGTTCCCTTTCCGCATGCTCTGGATCAGGATCAGGCCGCAAATGCCGCGCATCTTGGCGCGATCGGCGCAGCCGTCGTCGTGGCGCAGCAGGATTTCACGCCGCGATGGCTGGCGGCGGCCTTGTGCGAGGCGCGCCAGCAGCTGGCCGCCCTGCGAGGCCGCGCCGCCGCAGCCCGCAGCGCCGGTATCGCCGATGCCGCAGAGCGATTGGCCGATCTGGTGCTGAGGCTGGCGCGACGGGAGGACAAAGCATGAAGCTACCGCGCGAACTCGGCCCCATTCATTTCGTCGGGATCGGCGGCATCGGCATGTCCGGCATTGCCGAAGTTCTGATGAATCTTGGCTACCGCGTGCAAGGCTCCGACGTGGCTGAAAACGCCAATGTCCTGCGCCTGCGCGCCAACGGCGCGGTGGTCCATATCGGTCATGACCCGGCGCATCTCGGTGCCGCCGAAGTGGTCGTCGTCTCGACGGCGATCAAACGCGACAATCCCGAAGTGCAAGCCGCGCGCGAGCGGCGCTTGCCGGTCGTGCGCCGCGCCGAAATGCTCGCCGAGCTGATGCGCTTGAAGCAATGCGTCGCGATTGCCGGCACGCATGGCAAGACCACGACCACGTCGCTCGTTGCTTGCCTGCTCGAGGCCGGCAACTTCGATCCGACCGTCATCAACGGCGGGATCATCAATGCCTATGGCACCAATGCGCGGCTCGGCGCCGGCGATTTCATGGTCGTCGAGGCCGACGAGAGCGACGGGACCTTCCTGAAGCTTCCGGCCGATATCGCCGTCGTCACCAATATCGATCCCGAACATCTCGATCATTTCCAGACCTTCGACGCGATCAAGGAAGCTTTCCGCGCCTTCGTCGAGAACATCCCGTTCTACGGGTTCGCGGTGATGTGCCTCGATCATCCGACGGTTCAGGAGCTCGTCGGCCGCATCGAGGACCGGCGCATCATCACGTACGGCGAAAATCCGCAGGCGGACGCGCGGCTCGTCGACGTCGACCTCGCCAACGGCAAATCCCGTTTCGGCGTCGTCATGCGCGACCGCAAGAGTGGCGGCGAAGTCAGGTTCGAGGACATGGCCCTGCCGATGCCCGGCCACCATAATGCGCTCAATGCGACGGCGGCGATCGCCGTGGCGCACGAGCTCGGCATCGGCGCGGCAATTGTGCGCGGCGCACTCGCAAGTTTTGGCGGCGTCAAGCGGCGCTTCACGCTGACCGGCGAATGGAAGGGGGTGCGCATTTTCGACGACTATGCGCATCATCCGGTCGAGATCGCCGCGGTCCTGCGCGCCGCGCGCGCTTCGACGAAGGGCCAAGTGATCGCCGTCATGCAGCCGCATCGCTACACGCGGCTCGACTCTCTGTTCAACGAATTCGCGACTTGCTTCAATGATGCCGATACGGTGATCGTCGCCGATGTCTATCCGGCCGGAGAGGCGCCGATCGCCGGCGCCGATCGCGACAGTCTGGTCGCCGCGCTCACGGCGCATGGCCATCGCCAGGCGCTTCCCATGCCGTGCCCCGAAAAGCTCGCCGACATGCTGCGGTCACTCGCCAAGCCAAGCGATTACATTGTGTTCCTCGGCGCCGGCAGCATCACCCAGTGGGCCTATGCTCTGCCGGGGCAATTGGCGGCGGCCGATAGATGAGAGAGCAGGCCGTGACAGCAAATCTGCGGTTCTCTCGATTGGCAAAAAGGATGCGCCACACCCCACCCGGCCGCTTCGCGGCCACCCTCCCCTTTGCGAAGGGGAGGGATTGCACGATTGCCGCCCCGAGCACCAGCTGTGATTGCCGCTCATCCTTCCCCTTCAGGGGAAGGTGGCAGCGGCGCGCAGCGACGCTGCCGGATGGGGTGGCATCCGCAAGCGGGAGAAGGGGCGCGCCGCTCCATCGTCCGTCCCTCCCATGACCTTTCCTGACCTCACGCCCGCGCTGCGCGCCGCGATGCCGGATCTGCGCGGCAAGATCGCCGCCAACGTGCGCATGGGGGACCTCACCTGGTTTCGCACCGGAGGTCCGGCGCAAGTTCTGTTTGCCCCGGCCGACGAGGAGGACCTCGCCTATTTCCTGAGCCGGCTCGATCCGGCCCTCCCAGTCCTGCCGGTTGGGGTCGGCTCCAATCTTCTGGTGCGCGACGGCGGCATCGAGGGGATCGTGATCCGGCTCGGCCGGCCCTTCCATGAGATCCGGATCGAGGCTGTTCAAATCACCGCCGGCGCCGGCGTGCTCGACGTCAAATTGGCGCTTGCCGCAGCGGAAGCCGGCATCGCTGGGCTGGCCTTCTATCGCGGCATTCCGGGCTCGATCGGCGGCGCCTTGCGGATGAACGGGGGGGCCTATGGCGCGGAGACGAAGGACGTGCTCATCTCCTGCCGCGGCGTCGATCGCGGCGGCAAGCTTCGCACGTTCACGAATGCCGACATGGGCTTCGCCTATCGCTGCTGCGGCATCGCTTCGGATGTGATCTTCACGTCGGCTCTGTTCGCAGGACGGCCCGGCGATCCCGCCGCGATCAAGGCGGAGATGGCCGAGATCACGGAGGTGCGGCAGGCAACGCAGCCGATTAGCGCGCGCACCGGCGGATCGACCTTCAAGAACCCGCAAGGACATAAGGCCTGGCAATTGATCGATCGAGCCGGCTGCCGCGGCCTCGTCATCGGCGACGCGCAGGTCTCGGATCTTCACTGCAATTTCCTGATCAATCGCGGCGCCGCGAGCGCCGCTGACATCGAAAATCTCGGCGAGGAAGTCCGTCGCCGTGTCTTCGCGACGAGCGGCATCAGGCTCGAATGGGAAATAGAGAGGGTGGGCCAGCGGCCACAGGCCTGAATCAACTCACGCCGAACTGGAGAGCGCGCGCCGCATGCGTCTCCAGAGCACCAACGGGCTAACTGATCTAGATCATGGCTATGTCGCAGCCTCTAGCCTATGTGCGTCAGCAATGTTTCGCACACAGCAGGCCACACCCACTTAGGAGCGCGCGATGAGCTATTATTTCGCGACAACGCTGACGACGGATTTCGAGGACGCGGTCAAGCACACGACCGAGGCCCTGAGGCAGGCCGGCTTCGGGATCATCACCGAGATCGACGTCAAGGACACGTTGAAAAAAAGATCGGCGTCGATTTCAGGAACTATCGCATTCTCGGCGCCTGCAATCCCAAGCTCGCGCATGAAGCGCTCGAGATCGAGGACAAGGTTGGAACCATGCTGCCTTGCAATGTCGTGGTGCAGGAGATCGGCGGCGGCCGGGTCGAGGTTGCGGCGATCGATCCCGTTGCTTCCATGCAGGCCATCGACAATCCGCGCCTGCGCGAGGCGGCGGCCGTGGTGCAGAGCAAACTGAAGAGCGTCATCGAGAATCTCTAAGCCAATGTGAGCGAGCCCGGCAGCCGCGTTGCCCGGCTCAGACGCCGCCGTTCCTTGACATCTCCCGGTGATCGGCACAGAAGCCGTGCGATATCCGGGAGAACATAGCATTGCCCGCTTTCCTGTCGCCGGCAGAATGGACCGCGGTTCTGCTTTCGCTGCGGATCGCGATCCTCGCTACGCTCGCCAGCCTGCCGTTCGGCATTCTCGCCGCCTATGCGCTGGCGCGCTGGCGCTTCCCGGGCAAGACGCTGCTTGCCGCGGCCCTTTATCTGCCGCTCGTAATACCGCCGGTGGTCACCGGCTATCTCTTGCTGATCGCCTTCGGGCGGAGGGGCATTTTCGGCGGCATGCTCGCCGATCTCGGCATCGTGCTTGCGTTTCACTGGACCGGCGCGGCGCTTGCCAGCGCGATCATGGGATTTCCGCTGATGGTGCGGGCGATGCGCCTCTCCTTCGAGGCGATCGATCCGCGATTGGAACAAGCGGCCGGCACATTGGGCGCCAATCCGATCCTCACCTTCTTTCTCGTCAGCCTGCCGCTCGCCATGCCCGGCATCGTCGCCGGCGCCACGCTCGCCTTCGCCCGCGCGCTCGGCGAATTCGGCGCGACGATCACTTTCGTGGCGAATATTCCCGGCGAGACGCAGACCATCGCCACGGCGATCTACACCTATATCCAGGTTCCTGGCGGCGATCCCGCCGCCTTGCGTCTGACGCTCGTGGCGATCGCGATCGCGCTCGCGGCGGTGATCGCCTCGGAGATCATCCAGCGGCGCGGCGAGAAACGCCTGGCGAGATCGGCATGATCGATGTCGATGTGGCACGCCGGGTCGGCCAGTTCAGCTTGAACGTCGCCTTCAAGAACAGCGCGGGGATCACCGCGCTCTTCGGCCGCTCCGGGGCGGGCAAGTCGATGACCATCGGCCTCATCGCCGGCCTCGCGCGGCCCGACCAGGGCCGCATCGTCCTCGACGGCCGCGTTCTCGTCGATACAGAGATGCACCTCTTCGTCCCCGCGCATGAGCGCCGTATCGGCGTCGTCTTTCAGGATTCGCATCTCTTCCCGCATCTCGGTGTGAAGCAGAACCTCCTCTTCGGGCGCTGGTTCGCGCCGCGCCACGAACGCACCCTCAGTTTCGATGCGGTGGTCGCAACGCTGGGCATCGGCCATCTGCTCGACCGCGCGCCGGCCCAGCTTTCGGGCGGCGAGCGCCAGCGCGTCGCGATCGGGCGCGCGCTGCTCTCCTGCCCGCACCTGCTTCTGTTCGACGAGCCTTTCGCGGCCCTCGACATGCCGCGCCGGCTCGAAATCCTGCCGCTCATCGAGACGCTGCGCGACGAATTCAAGATCCCGATCGTCTATGTCTCGCATGCCGTCGAGGAAGTGGTCCGACTTGCCGCCTGGGTGATCGTGCTCGACAACGGCCGCGTGACGGGGCAAGGCGATCCCGCCGAAGTTTTGCCGTCGGCGGCTAGCGAGGACCCGCGGTTCGGTGGCGCGAGCGTGCTCACAATGCGGGTCGGGAAGCGCGATGCGGCCTATGGCTTGACCGAATTGCTGCATCCCTCCGGCACGATTTGGATTGCGGGGCCCGCAGGCGCCGAAAGCGCGTGCGTGCGGATCGTCGTGAAGGCGACGGACGTGACTCTTTCGGCGGCGCCGCCGCGCGGCCTGAGCGTGCAAAGCGTGCTGGCGGGAAAGCTCGCGAGGGTCGAGGCCGCAGGGCCGCTTGCCATCGTCGATATCGCGCTTGCCGGCGAAGGCAGGCTCTCGGCCATGGCGACGCGCCGCGCGATCGACGAGCTCGGCCTCCATCCGGGCGATCCTGTCTTCGCGCTCATCAAGACCGCCGCCCTCGACGAGCGTTGGGTGGGCGGGGCAGGGTAGCGAACCCTCTCTCCCCATGAGCGTCAGCGAATGGGAAGAGGGCAGTGAGGGGCGAGGGGATTGGCTGCAACATTGTGGCAAATCACCCGGCCCCTCACCCTAACCCTCTCCCCGCAAGCGGGGAGAGGGGATGCACCGGGCCGCTACGCTTTGCTACATCCTTGGCGAGAATGCTTTAATGTGCGTCCGGAGACGCATCATGCCACCGCAATCCGTGACCGCGGCACTTCTCGTCATCGGCGACGAGATCCTCTCGGGGCGCACCAAGGACAAGAACATCGGCATCGTCGCCGATTTCCTCGCCGATCTCGGCATTGACCTCCGCGAAGTGCGGGTCGTGCCCGACAGCGCTGCCGAAATCGTCGCCGCGCTCAATGCTCTGCGGCATCGCACCACCTACGTCTTCACGACCGGCGGCATCGGCCCGACGCATGACGACGTGACCGCGGATGCCGTGGCCTCCGCCTTCGGCGTTCCGCTCATCGAGGACGAGCGGGCGATCGCGCTCATGCTTCAGCGCATCCAGCCCGAGGATCTCAACGCGGCGCGCCGGCGCATGGCGCGCATTCCGCAAGGCGCGGAGCTGGTGGAGAACGCGATTTCGAAAGCCCCCGGCTTCCGAATCGGCAATGTCATAGTGATGGCCGGCGTTCCGGCGATCGTGCAATCCATGCTTGCCGCGGTCGCTCCGAAGCTCGAGCGCGGCACACGCACCGTTTTGAAAACGATCGTCGTCGGCAATATGCCGGAGGGCGCCTATGCAAGCGAGCTCAGTGCCCTGGCGGCGCAGCATCCCGATCTTGCGATCGGCTCCTATCCGTCGTTTGTAGATGGCAAGTTCGCCAATGAGATCGTGGTGAGCGGCAAGGATGCGGCGCATGTCGAAGCCGCCGCCGCCGCGATCCACTCCATCATCGCCAAGCTGCGCGCCGCAGGGAAAGACAAATACACGATAACATGAGCGACATGGCACCGAAGAAGCCTTTCCACGTCTCCTGGGACCAGTTCCATCGCGACGCGCGGGCGCTGGCCTGGCGGTTGGCGGAGACAGGCTCCTATGCGATGATCGTCGCGATCGCCCGCGGCGGCCTCGTGCCGGCGGCGATCGTGGCGCGCGAGCTCGATCTGCGCGTCATCGAATGCGTCTCGGTCGTGAGCTATAGGAACGAGGTCCAGGAGGGGATTCCCAAGATCGTCAAGCCGATCGCGCTTGATATCGTGCGCGGCGAAGGCGCTGGCGTTCTTGTCATCGACGATCTCGTCGACACCGGCGCGACCATGAGCGTCGTGCGCGCGCTTCTGCCCAAGGCGCATTTCGCTTGCGTCTATGCCAAGCCGCTCGGGCGGCCGCACGTCGACACGTTCATGACCGAGGTCTCGCAGGACACCTGGATCTATTTCCCCTGGGATCTCGGCCTCGCGTTCCAGGCGCCGATCGCGACCAACAAGGGATGAGTCCCCTCTCCCCGCTTGCAGGGAGAGGGTTAGGGTGAGGGGCTGGGGATTAGGGCAATGCGTGGCGTACATATTCATGAAACCCAGCGCGCGAGGGAATTGCGGCGCGAACAGACCGCAGCTGAGGGCCGGCTATGGCGCCGCTTGCGTGGGCGCAAATTGAAAGGCTTGAAATTTGTCCGGCAAGTGCCTCTTGGCCCTTATTTCGGCGATTTCGTTTGTCGCGAACAGAAGCTTGTCATCGAACTTGATGGGGCGACACACGGAACGGATGCCGAAATCCAACGGGACGAAAGACGCCGCGCTTATTTGACGGATCAAGGATATCGCGTCATCCGCTTTACAAATGCCGAAGTGTTCAACGCCGCCGACAGCATAACGGAAACCATTCTCGCCGCGCTTGAGCGGCGGACGACAGTGTAGCAAATCACCCAGCCCCTCACCCTAACCCTCTCCCCGCAAGTGGGGAGAGGGATGCGCTCCCCTCTCCCCATGAGCGTCAGCGAATGGGGAGAGGGTTGGGGTGAGGGGCGAGGGGATTAGCTGAAACTGGCTCCGGATTCCCTTTGTTATCGCATGATCTTTTCGCAAATCCAGTTCCCACTTTTGCGGATCATGCTCTAGGATTGGTCAGGAGCGCGTCATGACCGCGCTCTCACGCGGGCGTGGCGAAATTGGTAGACGCAAGGGACTTAAAATCCCTCGGCGCGAAAGCGCTGTGCCGGTTCGATCCCGGCCGCCCGCACCACCCTCACTGCATCTTCATCCCGCCCATCGCGCCGCCCGGCGCCATGGCGCCCATGCTGGCGGTGGCTTTGAAGCCGATGTCCACCTTGCCGGCCTTCTCGAAGGTGAGCGTCGCGGTGATCACTTCGCCCGGCTTCACCGGATGCTTCAGATCGACGAACATGATGTGGTAGCCGCCGGGTTTCAGCGCCACCGTCGCGCCGGCCGGGATGGGCAGACCATCCGTCAGCTCGCGCATTTCCATCACCCCGTTCTCCATCTTCATCTCATGGATCTGCGTCTTGGCCGAAATATCGGATGTCGCGGAGACGAGCCGGTCGGGCGTGCTGCCGGCGTTGACGATCGTGACATACCCGGCCGCCACCGTCGCGCCAGCGGGGGTTGGGCGGGTAAAGGCATGCTCGATCTTCAATGAACCGACGCTGACGGATGAAGCCGGAACGGTGTTCGTCGCGAAGGCAGGCATCGCGGCAAGGAGCCCCAGCGCTGCGCAGCAGATGAGCGTATATTTCATGATTTTCTCCCGTTCGAATGATGTGTGGCGCCCGAGAGGCCGCCGGTCAAGCGGCGTCACGCCGCAGCTATCCCGCCTCGCCAAGCTCCCGATAATAGCGCGAGATGCGGTCGAACCATTCGTGCCGCGCCTGAAGATGCGCCATCCCGCGGCCACGCTCAGGCAACTGAAGCGTGGCGACAAGCTCGCCGATTTCCCGGCGGGCCGAGGCTTGCGAGGCGGAGAGCGCGTTGCTGCGCATCGCCTCCTCGATCGGATCAAGCGCGGTGAGGCCGATCGGAAAGAGCTCGCGGAAAATCACCCGGTCATGGAACCCTTCGGCCGGCCGAAACTGCAATTCGACGGCGAGGCGCGTGAGGCTCGTGGCGATCTGCTTGGCATTGTTCGATTGGGTCGATGACATGCGGTTGCGCACCAGGACCCAATCGATGATGCCCTGATCGACGAGCTTGCGCCTGCGCCGCGCTTGGAGCACCAGGTCGGCATATTGGGCGACCTGGCCGCGCTGCGTCCTGTCGTGATGGACGCGGGAGAAGACATCGATGTCGATGTAGGAATCGTTGATCGGCGAGACGAGCGTGTCGGCGAGCGAATGGGCAAGCCGCATCAGATAGGAATCGCTCGCCGGCGTATCGATGACCACGAATTCATATTCATGTTCGACCTCAGCGATTGCCGCCGCGAAGGCGCCGAACTCCGCCGTCTCGTTGTCGCGTACATTCTCCGAATTGCCGCGGTCGAGCGCGTGATGGTAGGGCAGCTCCACGTTCCAGGGCGCGTTGGCGGCCCAGGAGGCGCGATTTTCAAAGAAGCGGGTGAGCGTGCGCTGGCGGGTGTCGAGATCGATGGTCGCGACGCGAAACCCCGCCTTCAAAAGCGCGATGCTGATATGGATCGATAGCGTAGACTTGCCGGTGCCGCCCTTTTCGTTGGCAACGACGACGACATGCGCGGTGCGCAGGTCGGGCGGCTCGGAAGTCACGACTCGCGCGGTCATCATCAATCCCGCTTTCTGGTCGGCCGCGCAGAATCGATCCCGGACAAGATTCCACATCAAGACCTAACGGCCGAGAAAGGTGCTGGCAATGACATCCGTCCACACAATCGTTTCGGCGCTTTCCAAGCGCAGTGGATAAGGGCGGAAAACGCGACAGCGATCAAAATCGACCGGGAATCCCGCGATGCCCTTGGGGAACTATGCCGTGACTGATCGGATGCGATGCTTCAGGTTTTATCTTCCGTGTAGGATCTTACTCGAAAACGCCGGGTTCCCCATGAGCTCGCGATCCCCGCCATAAAGCCAATCGTAACGCGCAATCATCCGCTGCGGGCCAAGTGCCCGAATGGCGAGATCGCGCAGCACGGCGGCCGGCCCGGAGCAATGATAGATCGCGGCCTGGCGGTGCGATTCGCGTTGCACGCGCCGAACACGAAACTGACGGGCCGCGGCAAATTTGGCAAGGGCTAGCGCGATCTCGCTGCCGGGCTTAAGGCAGGTTGCGAGCGCCGCGGCGTCTTCGACCGCCTGCGCCGCGCCTTGCGCGAGGAAGGGCAAAATCGGATGGGCGGCATCGCCGATGAGCGCGACGCGCCCCGCGGCCCAGGCCTGATTGCGTTCGACGAGCGGCCATATGCGCCATTCGTCGGCGGCCGCGATCAGGGCGCGGATCAGCCGATCCCAGCTTGCAAATCGCGCCGCGATGCGGCGCGGATCGCCGGGCTGCGACCAAATATCCGCCGTCCAATCGATCGCCGCTGTCTCGTCAAGCACGGCGACGAGATTGATGACACTGCCGCCGCGCAACGGGTAATGAACGAGATGGGCGCCCGGGCCGAGCCAAAGCGCGCTCTCCGGGCGCCGCATGTCGGCTGCGACCCGGTCTGATTTGATGAGCGCGCGCCAGGCGACATGCCGGGCTCTGTCGGGCACTTCGTCCTTTTCATTCTGCGTCTCGGCCAGCCGCTCGCGCACGAAGGACCGCAGGCCGTCGGCGCCGATCAGACAATCCGCGCCAAAGCTCAGGCGTGTCGCGCCATGCGAAGCGGCGACAGTGATGCCATCCTCACGCGCGGCGAAGCCGGCGAGCGCGCATTCTGGCTGGAGTTTGATCGCGGGCTCATCGGCGACGGCCTCGATCAGCGCCCGGTGAAGATCGCTGCGATGGACGAGCAGGTAGGGGGCGCCCCAGCGCCGCTCCGCATCCTTAAGCGGAAGCCGGGCGATCGTGGCGCCGTCGCGGCCGCGCCTGACATGGATGGCTTCTGGCGCGAGGCCGGTCGCGGCCAGACGCGGAAGCACGCCAAGGTCCCGCAGAATCGCGCTGGCATTGGGCGAGATCTGCAGTCCGGCGCCGACGCCGTCCGCCAGCCGACTGCGTTCGAGGAGCGTGACGCGCCAGCCGCATCGCGCCAGACCGAGCGCGGCGGTAAGGCCGCCGATCCCGGCGCCGGCGATCAGCACATGCGGTCGATCGCTCATCGCCTAAAGGACCGCTGAGGGATCAGGCGGTCGCAACCGACGCGAAGGCGCATTCGGGCGGAACGCATGCGTCATGCGCAAGTGTGGCGTCGTAGACATAATGGGTCGAGCAATAGGGGCAGACCACGTCCTCCGCGTCGCCCATGTCGATGAAGATATGCGGGTGATCGTCGGGCGGCAGCGCGCCGATGCACATGAATTCCTTGGCGCCGATGCGCACATGGGCGACGCCCGGTTGATTGTGGAAATGCGGAGTGCCGTGGTCAGCCATTACAAAATCCCGAAATTGCGCGGCAGCATAGGGGCGCAGACCGCGCTTGGATAGCGGAAAGAGAAGCGCAACCCGCGACTCGGCCGCACATTGAAACGCCGATAACCGCTCCTATGTCTGGCGCCGGCAGGACGGGATGAAAGAATTCTCCTCTGGCGGCGTGCGGATCGCCTATATCGACGCGGCGCCGGAGGGCGAGCCGATCGTGCTCATCCATGGTTTTGCGTCGAACCACGCGGTCAACTGGGTTTTTCCGCGATGGGTGAAAACGCTGACGGCGGCGGGCCGGCGCGTCATCGCCTTCGACAATCGCGGCCACGGGCGGAGCGAAAAGCTCTATCGATCGGAGATGTACGCGATCCCGCGCATGGCCGAGGACGTGCGCCATCTGCTCGACCATCTCGGCATCGCGAAGGCCGATGTCATGGGCTATTCGCTCGGCGTGCGAATTGCGGCAGTCCTTGCCTTGTCTCATCCGGAGCGGGTGCGATCTCTCGTTCTCGGCGGCATGGGCGATAGACTCGTCCTCTCCGCTGGCCTCGGTCCCCGCGTCGCCGAGGCGATGGAGGCGCCTTCGGCGTCAGCCTTGAAGGATGAGAGCGGCAAAATGTTCCGGCTGTTCGCCGAGGCGACCAGGAGCGATCTCAAAGCGCTTGCCGCCTGTTCTCGCGGCGCAAGGCTGCAGCTCGGCGCCGCCGAGCTCGGCCGGATCGAGATGCCGGTGCTGGTCGCGGTCGGCACAAAGGATCATCTGGCGGGCGATCCGCAGCGGCTTGCGGCCAGGTTCCCGAAGGGCCGCGGGCTGGCCATTTTGGACCGCGATCACAACCGCAGCGTTGGGGACGCCGCGTTCAAGAAGGCGGTCCTCGGCTTTCTCGAAAGGCGGCCGTGAGCGGCCCAAGCGTCGCCCCGCGAAAGGGCTGCGGCGGGGTGCAAAGCGTGCTAGGAGAGAGCCGGCTCTCTCAGGAGGTTCTGGTGATTCTGAGCGATGTGCCGCTGGCCGGCGCATGGGTGCACAGCCTCGATCGGACGGATTCGGTTTTCGCGCGCGTGAGAGCCGAGGCCGAGGAGATCGTGCGCCGCGAGCCGCAGGTTGCCGGCTGGGTCGCGGCGACCATCCTCGATCAGAAAAGCTTGGAGGCGGCGGTCATTGAACGCGTCGCCGCGCGGCTTGGCCACGACGAGTTGCCGGCCGATTTCATCCGCCAGGCCTATCTCGAGATCGCCGCTCGCGAGCCTGCGATCGGAGCCGCCTTTCGCGCCGACATTCTTGCGACCTTGGACCGCGATCCCGCCTGCACGCGGCTCGTCGAGCCGGTGCTCTATTTCAAAGGCTTTCATGCGATCGCGACACATCGCCTCGCGCATGTTCTTTGGCACTCCGGGCAACAGGATCTCGCCCTATATCTGCAAAGCCGGTCGTCTGAGGTCTTCCAAACCGACATTCATCCGGCGGCGCGGATCGGCAAAGGCATATTTCTCGATCACGCGACAGGCCTCGTCATCGGCTCGACCGCGGTGATCGAAGATGACGTTTCGATGCTTCAGGACGTGACCTTGGGGGGCACCGGAAGCGAGAGCGGCGACCGGCATCCGAAGATCAGGCACGGCGTCTTGATCGGGGCGGGGGCGAAGATCCTCGGCAATATCGAGGTGGGTCACTGCGCGCGGGTCGCGGCGGGCTCGGTGGTTCTGCGGCCGGTGCCGCCGAAGAAGACCGTCGCCGGGGTGCCCGCGAGGGTCGTAGGCGAAGCGGGCTGCGCCGAGCCGGCCCGCACGATGGACCAGATTCTCGCCGCGAAACGCGGATGAGGCGGACTTGCCGGTGTCGCGGAATTCTGGCAATGGCTCGGCGCTTGCCTCGCACTGCGCGCGCGGCTCCGGAGATGTGATATTGGACAAGGTCGAACTGCGCAAATTGCAGGGATTTCTACGCACGGCCTTTGGCAATCAAGGCCTCAGAGTCGTGCCCGCCCCGCGCAATCCTGACGATGCTGAGGTCTATCTCGGCGAACGCAGCATCGCGTCGATCGTCGTCGACGACGAGGACGGCGACCGTTCCTTCGCCTTGGCGATGAAGATTCCCGTCGAGCGCCCCGTTCTCCAGGATTATCTGCGCCGCCTCTTCGAAAACGACAAGCTCAAGATCATACCGCGGCCGAAGAAGAACGATTCCGTCGAATTGAATTCCGACGACGATTATCTCGGCGTCATTTCGGCCGACGATCCGAAGGGCCGCAGCTACACCTTGCAGGTCGCCATTCTCGATTTCGATCTCGAGGATTACTGAGCGCTTGCCATCGTCGGTGCCAGCGAATGCGCGCCGCTACGGGCGCGGCCTGGAGCTTCTCCACGCCGGGCGTATCAAAGCTTGATGTTTTCGTCGAAGTGGTCCGCCGTGATGACCTTGTCGAAGCTGATCGCGAGGCCGCCTTCGAAGAGCCGGATGACGTGGCCGGGGGTCTGGCCGAGGACCACCCTGGTGCCGACGGCCGGCTTTGCCGGGGTGTTGATCGCCGCGCCCGATACGGAAATGTCGATCAGCCTGACCACGTATTCGCGGTCGCCCTCGATCTTCAGGATCGCGTGAAGGCGATGCGGCACGATGCGTTCATGGCGCCGGTCCTCCGGCATGCCGAGGGCATCGCGGTTGACGAGCCAGGTGAGCTGATTGGCGATCTTCTCGCGCTTTGCGAAGGGAAGGCTCAATTGCAGGGCGAAGCCGCGCTCGGTGTGGCGCGCGATCCTGCCTTCGACGCGACCGATCTGGTCGAGATAGGCCACGACCCGCTCGCCGATGTTGCCGCGCACCGGCGCGACAATAGCCACTCCGCCCGGCGACATGTCGGTCGTCTGGCAGGGGAATTCGCGCTTGTCCTCGAGCATGTAGCGGCCGAGAAGCGAAATCGCGACACGCTGGTGTCTGCGCCGCTCTAAGGGCTTCTGAAATGGCTTGAGCTTCAATTTCATGGGCGCCGCAGCTGATACCGACCCAAGCCCAGCAAGACCGTAAAGTGAACGCGACGAGTTAAGGCTATATTAGCGGATTGGCAGAGAACGCCGGTTTCGGTCGACAAATCTCACTTGCCGCCTTCAAATATCCTGAGGTGGCCGCGTCTTTCGGGGGAGCCAAGGCCCTGCAACGGCCCGGAAACCCCGCCAGCGGGCGGCGCGGTTTCGTCGATCGCCCGCAGCGAACGCAACTTCAATTGCTCGACGGCCAGAAGGCCGAGCCAGGACGGTTTGGCGGCCGCCGTCATGATCCCGAGAATACGCGCTTGGGCATAGCCGGTGTGACGCAACGGCAGGAAGAGGATTTCGAGATCGGCGTTGGCATAGCCTTCGGGCCTTGCGTCGATGGCGGCAACCACGGGGCAGGCCGCATCGATGACAGTCAGGAGCACGGCGGCGATGTTATGGACCTCGTGCCGCGGCCAGAGGTCGAGAAAGGAGCGGGCCTTCTGCTCGGCGCAGAACAGCGCGTTGACGCGGCTGCCGGACATCAGGAAGGGAAAGCGATGGCCGGCATCGACCTCGAGCATGAAAATGTCGGCAAGCAGGCCGCGGATGGCGGCAAGATCGATTTCGGAGCGCTCCGGCGCGCCGCGCTCGCCGCGCAAGCGGTTCCAATAATCGAAAAGCTCGCGTGTTCCTGCCTGTCTCATTTCGGCCCTTCGCAGGTCATTCCGAGATAAGCGCAGGGGCCATTGGCTCTGAATGGCACGCAATCTTCCGGAAATCCCTCGTCCTGCCGGAGTCGAGCAGCGGGCGTGCCAAGCGGGTGAATCGCAAAGCATCGTCATTGCGAGCGAAGCGAAGCAATCCAGGTTTCTCTGGATTGCTTCGTCGCTCCGCTCCTCGCAATGATGGCGATGGTGGCGTAGAAAGATCAATCGATGCCGCGCGTCCCTTCTCCCTGTGGGAGAAGGTGGCCCGCGGAGCGGGGCGGATGAGGGGTTACGGTCTCAACTAACTTGCAGCATCCTAACCCCTCACCCGCCGCCTCCGGCGGCACCCTCTCCCTCTGGGAGAGGGGTCGCGCACCTGCATTGATAATGCTGCTATAGAAGTTTTTCTGATGGACTACCGCTTCTCGATCGCGCCGATGATGGATTGGACGGACCGGCATTGCCGCTTCTTCCACCGCATTTTTACGCGACGCGCGCGGCTCTATACCGAGATGCTCACGACCGGCGCGATCCTCCACGGCGACCGTGCGCGCCTGCTTGGCTACGATGCGGCCGAACATCCGCTCGCCGTGCAGCTCGGCGGCTCGGAGCCGGCGGCGCTCGCGGAAGCCGCGGAGATTTGCGCCGACACCGGCTATGACGAGATCAATCTCAACATCGGCTGCCCGTCGGAGCGCGTGAAAAGCGGCGCCTTCGGCGCCTGCCTCATGCGCGAACCTGAGCTCGTCGGCGAATGCGTTGCTTCGATGAAGGCGCGCGTGAGAATTCCCGTGACGGTCAAATGCCGTCTCGGCGTCGATGAGCAGGACCCCGACGCGCTCTTCCGTTTCGCGGATCGCATCATCGCGGCGGGCGCCGATGCGCTTTTCATCCATGCCCGCAAGGCCTGGCTGAAAGGTCTGTCGCCGAAAGACAACCGCACGGTGCCGGAGCTGAACTACGCGCTCGTGCACGCGCTGAAGCTGGCGCATCCGCATGTGCCGATCGTGCTCAACGGCGGGCTCTCCGACATAGCGCAGATGAAGGCCGAGCTCGCCCATGTCGATGGGATCATGGTCGGCCGCGCCGCCTATCAGGACCCGGCGCTGCTCCTCGATGTCGATCCTGCGTTCTTCGATGAGGCGCCGCCGGTCGCAAGCCGCCGCGCTGCGCTCGAAGCCTTTGTCCCGTATGTCGAGGCGCGGCTGAATGAAGGAGTGCCGCTCGCGGCGATGACGCGCCACATCCTCGGCCTCTACAACGGAGCGCCCGGCGCCCGCGCCTTCCGCCGCCATCTTGCGACTGAGGCTGTGAAGCCGGGCGCGGGCATGGATGTGCTGCGCGAGGCGGTGGGGTATGTGAGGGAGGGGCGCGAGGCTGCGGAGGCGGCGGAGTAAAAGCTAAACGATGGTTCGGCCTCTTGGGCCGCCTTCTAGCACTGCAACAAGCGAGTACAGATCGAAGATACTGACATCCCACAACCGCTTATGCACCGTGACAGCATGTGTTTCGCACGTGCTTTCCTCGAATCCCGGAAACAGCCAAAGGCAGGGAAAAAAGAAGCTTGCCATAGCCTGTTTATAGCTTGGCTGTCGTTCTCGCGCTACGTGTTGCGCATTCGCGAGGCGTAAAAACAACGCACCGCCGCTCGTCCCCTACCTCCCGCGCTGACTCCCCGCCACTGCCTCCTTCAGCGCCTCGATCGTCACCTGCATCTCGTGCCCGTCGAGGCTCGCGAACCCTCTCCCCTTGCGGGAGAGGGAGGTCGCGGAACCGACCGGGGAGGGGTCGCACCAACTCTTCAATTCCGCATCCCAAAAGCGTTGACAGCGATCCGGTCAGATTTTGCGCGACCCCTCATCCGCCCCGCTTCGCTGATCGTTCCCTCTCCCCATTCGCTTTGCTCATGGGGAGAGGGGGCGCGCAACCCCTCTCCCCTTGCGGGAGAGGGTGGTCGGCGGAGCCGACCCGGTGAGGGGTCGCACCAACTCTTCAATTCTGCATCCCGAACGCGTTGACAGCGATCCGCGAGGCTTGCGCGACCCCTCATCCGCCCCGCTTCGCGGGGCACCTTCTCCCGCAAGGGGAGAAGGAACGCGCGTTGATCAGTTTGCCTTCCTAGATCAATGGAAGGTGCCCTATCTCCCGTTCCCCTGACTCCCCCACCACCGCTTCCTTCAGACTCTCGATCGTCACCGCCATCTCATGCCCGTCGATGCCGGCCGGCGTCAGCCGCGCCGCCGCGATGCGCGCCGGCCAGCATGACGGCTTTCACGGCCGTTGGCGGCAAAACCTCTCGCGAAGCGCTCGGTGTTGTCGCTCAGAATGTCGCGCACGCGGTCGATCCCGCGCAAAAGCGCGATGTCGACGCGGTTGACTTTGGGGACGGGCGAGAGCGCCCCTGGTCCGGATGCCAGGCATCGGCCGCGGCGAAATCGGGCGCGGGCGGGCTCGCCGGCGCGAGCCCTTCCAGAGCCCGAGCGATCCGGAGCAGTGCCTCGGCCGCGCCGGGGGCGGCGGGCGCGGCGAGAGCGGCGAGAATGTCTTTGTCGTGGCTGGTCATCGCGCTGCTCTCACACCATGAACTGGATGTAACCATTCTGACAGGCTGCGTCGAGGCGGCGCGAAGCGGCGGATGCCGCGCTGCGGATTTCGCCGGAGAGCGGCTGTGCTCCGCCATTGCTTTCGCGCGAGCGCCGGCTATAGTCCGCCCCGATCCGAAGGGTTCTCAGAGACCCATCAAGGAGTAGGCCTTTGTTCACCCCGGCTTTCGCCCAGGCCGCGGGCTCCGCCTCCGGCGGGGCCGGCGATGTGCTCGTCCAGTTCGCGCCGTTCGCGCTCATCCTCGTCATCATGTATTTCCTGATCATGCGGCCGCAGCAGAAGCGGGCGCGCGACCATGCCGAGCTGATCAAGAACGTCCGCCGCGGCGACACGATCGTCATGACCGGCGGGCTCATCGGAAAGGTGACCAGGGTCATCGATGATGCGGAAGTCGAAATGGAAGTCGCGCCGAACGTGAAGGTGCGCGTTGCCCGCACGATGATCTCCGACGTGCGCGCCAAAGGCGAGCCGGTGAAGGATGCTGCCGGATAGTCGCCGGGCCTCGACCTCGAACATAAGATGATGTTTGCCTATGCTGCGCTTCGCGACCTGGAAAATCGTAGCCATCTCGTCGATGACGGTGTTCGCCCTGCTGGTGATCATCCCGAGCCTTCTGTCGCTCGGTGCGCGCGACGCGCTTATCAGTCACATGCCCGGCTGGATTCCGGTTCGCACGATCGTGCTCGGCCTCGACCTGCAAGGCGGATCGCATGTTCTGCTCGAGGTCGACTCCAACGAGGTCGTCAAGACCGAGGTCGAGAATTTGCGCGATGACGCGCGCCGCGTTCTGCGCGAGGAGAAGATTCCGATCTCGGGCGGCATCAGGCTGTTGCCGCGCGGGGTTCAATTGCACATCCTGGATCCGAGTGAACGCGACAAGGTCCTGCCGAAGCTTCAGCAACTGGCTACGCCGATCGGCAATCCGCTGCTGCGCGGTGCCGCGTCGCAGGCACTCGACATCAAGGACATGGGCAACGGCACGATCCAGATCCTGGTGACCGACACCGCAATCGACGACCGGATTCGCCGCGCCGTCGATCAATCGATCGAGGTCCTGCGTCGCCGCGTCGATGCCTTGGGCACGACCGAACCCAATATCCAGCGCCAAGGCAACGATCGCATCCTCGTCGAAGTGCCGGGGCTGCAAAATCCCGAAAAGCTGAAAGAGATCCTGGGAACGACGGCGAAGCTCGAATTCCGCCTCGTTGCCGATCCGGGCGAGGATCCGAACAATTACGAGATGCTCGATCAGACCGATCAGCCGGGCAAATTGCCGGTCGAAAAACAGGTGATGGTGCAGGGCGAGGATTTGACCGACGCGCAGCCCGGCTTCGATCAGCGCACCGGCGAGCCGATCGTCAATTTCCGCTTTAACATCCGCGGCGGCCAGCGCTTCGGTGAGGTCACTTCAGAAAATGTTGGGCGCCTCTTCGCCATCGTTCTCGACGGCAAGGTGATTTCGGCGCCGCGCATTCTCAGCCCGATCACCGGCGGCTCGGGGCAGATCTCCGGCCATTTCACCGTCGAGTCGGCCAATAATCTCGCCATTCTGCTGCGCGCCGGCGCCTTGCCCGCAAAGCTGACGATCGTCGAGGAGCGCACCGTCGGGCCCGGCCTCGGCCAGGATTCGATCGACGCCGGCAAGCGCGCCGCCTTCGTCGGCGCCGGGCTCGTTCTTTTCTATATGCTGATCACCTACGGCACGTTCGGCGTCTTCGCCAATATCGCGCTGGCGGTGCACATCGCCTTCATCTTCGCGGCGCTGGTGCTGCTCGGCGCGACGCTCACCTTGCCCGGCATCGCCGGCATCGTGCTGACGATCGGCATGGCGGTCGATTCGAACGTGCTGATCTATGAGCGCATCCGCGAGGAGAACCACGCGGGCCGCTCGATCATCTCCTCGCTCGATGCCGGCTTCAAGCGCGCTTTCGCGACGATCGTCGACTCGAACGTCACCATGTTCGTCGCCGCCGCGATCCTCTACTTTCTCGGCTCAGGTCCGGTGCGCGGCTTCGCCGTGTCGCTGGCGCTCGGCATCATGACGTCGATCGTGACCGCGGTGACCATGACCCGCATGATGATCGCGCTCTGGTATCAATATGCGCGTCCGACCAAACTGCCGATCTAGATCGGACCAAGGTATCGCCTGATGAAGCTTCTGCGTCTCGCTCCGGAAAATACGAAGTTCCCGTTCATGCGCTTCCGGCGCGTGAGCTATCCTTTCTCGGCGGCGATGTCGATCCTCTCGGTCGTGTTGTTCCTGACGCTCGGCATGAATTTCGGCATCGATTTCGCCGGCGGCACCTTGATGGAGCTGCGCGCCAAGTCGGGCGCCGCCGACATCGCCGCGGTGCGGGTGGAGATGCGGAAACTGACCTCCGGCGACGTCGAGGTGCAAGGCTTCGGCACGCCGTCCGACGTGGTGGTGCGCTTCGGCGGCCAGAAGGAGGACGCCGCGGCGCAGGAGGCGACCGTTGCGCGCATCAAGCAGGAGCTCGGCGGCACCTATGATTTCCGCCGCGTTGAGGTGGTCGGACCGCGCGTCTCCGGCGAGCTCGTGCAGTCCGGCACGCTCGGCGTCGTGATCGCGATCATCGCGGTGCTCTGCTATCTCTGGTTCCGCTTCGAGTGGCAATTCGCGGTCGGCGCGATCATCGCGACGATGCACGATCTCTTGCTGACGGTCGGCTTCTTCGCGATCACGAGGCTCGAGTTCAATACGACGTCGATCGCGGCGATCTTGACGATCGTCGGCTATTCGCTCAACGAGACCGTAGTCGTGCTCGACCGTATCCGCGAGATGCTGAAGAAATATCGGCGGATGCCGACGGATCAGTTGATCGACGTTTCGGTAAACGCGGTCCTGCCGCGCACGATCATGACGGCGACCACGGTCTTCCTCGCGCTCCTGTCGCTGGTGATCTTCGGCGGCGAGGTGATCCGCTCCTTCTCGCTCGCCATGATCTGGGGCATCTTCGTCGCGACCTATTCGTCCGTGTTCATCTGCTCGCCCATGCTGATCTATCTCGGCCTGCGCAACGAGAGCGCGGAACCGGCGGCGCCGGCGAGCAAAGAGAAAGCGGCCAAGCCCGTGACCCCGGCGAGGCCGGTCGCGGTGGTGAAACCGGCAAAGGCGCGGGCATAGTCGCGGCTAATGTCCCCGTCATTGCGAGGAGCGAAGCAAAGCAATCCAGAATGTGGGCGCGCGTTTCTTCTCCCCTTGCGGGAGAGGGTGCCCCGCCATAGGGCGCGCTCCGCGCGCCCGTCAAATTAAAACACGCCCGCCGCTTTGCGGCGGGCTATGGCGGGGCGCATGAGGGGTTGCGCGACCCCTCACCCGGCTTGCTCCGCAAGCCACCCTCTCCCACAAGGGGAGAGGGCTCGCACGGCGTGGATTGCTTCGCTTCGCTCGCAATGACGGCGACCGACACGCATGATGTTTAACATTGCAATTTGGAGATCAAGCTCTGTAGGCTCTGATGCCGACCGCGAAATACACCGGGTTCCTGCCCGGCAAACATCCAATCGAAGGCTATGGCGATGGCGGCTTCTGCTTCGCCGGCATGTCGCATCGCGGCTCGATTCTGGCGCTCCCGTCCGGCATCCGGGCCTGGGACGCGGCGGGCCCTGAGGATATTTCGATCGACTCGCTTGCGCCCGTGTTCGCGGAGGCGCCAGGCCTCATCGAGCATCTCCTGATCGGCACGGGCACCGAGCTCGTGTCGCTCGAGAAGAGCCTGCGGCAGAGATTGCGCGCCGTTGGCATCCGTGCCGAACCTATGGCGACGGCCGCGGCCGCGCGCACCTATTCGGTTCTCCTGGCAGAAGATCGGCGCGTCGCCGCGGCGCTCATCGCCGTGGCGTGAGCGCTAAAAATGAATTCGCTCCACCGCTAGATTCTCGTCGCGTTGCATGATCTTTTCGCAAAACCGGTTCCCACTTTTGCGGATCATGCTTGCATGGAAAAGCTCGCGGCGGACTATGCCACGTGCGATGCGCTGCTCAAGCGCGACGATCGCGACCGCTGGCTCGCGAGCCTGTTCTTGCCGGCGCGCCTGCGGCCGCACATCCATGCGCTCTATGCCTTCAGCCTCGAAATCGCCCGGGTGCGGCAACTCGTCTCTGAGCCGATGCTGGGGGAGATCAGATTTCAGTGGTGGCGCGAGGTCTTGGCGGGGGAAGGCGGCGAGGCCAATCCGGTCGCCGCCGCGCTTCTCGATACGATCGCGCGCTTCGCTCTGCCGCGCGAACCTCTTATTGGCCTGATCGATGCGCGGCTCTTCGATCTCTACGACGCGCCGATGCCGTCTATCGCGGCGCTCGAGACTTATGCGAAGGCCACGGCCGCGAGCCTGTTCCAGCTCGCGGCCTCGATTCTCGGAGCAGGCGAAGAGAGCATCGCCGCCGCCGAGCATGCCGGGATCGCCTATGCGGTGATGGGGCTTCTCAGGGCCTTGCCTTGGCATCTCGCCGCCGGCCAGGTCTACATCCCGCTCGATGTCCTCGCCGCGCAGGGGCTCGATGGTCTGCGCACTGGTCGTGACAAAGCGGCGCTCCTCCATGCGCTCGCCGAAATACGCGCGCTCGCGCGCCGGCATCTCATGGAATTTGCCGGTGCCGCTCGCGCCGGCAACGCGGCGCCGGCTTTTCTGCCTTTGGCTCTCTGCGAGCCCTATTTGGGGCAGATGGAAAATCCCGGCTACGATCCTTTCACGAGTCGCATCGCCTTGCCGGATTGGCGCCGGCTGTGGCTGCTCTGGCGGGCGGCGCGGAGGATCGGCTGAGCGGTTTCCACTTTCGCCGGAATGTTCTAGAAGGCGTACATGCCTGCTTTGCCTATCACCCGAATTACAGGCCCGGCTCGCGCCTAGATCTTGCGGCGCGCGCGTTGCCGGGATGAAGACACCCGCGGCGTCGCCGCGCCACGCTCAGGCCTTTCACACATGAATGAACAGACGCGGCCGGGCAAGAAGGGCCCCGATTATTCGAAAAGCCTCTTTCTGCCGCAGACCGATTTTCCGATGCGCGCCAGCCTGCCGCAGAAGGAGCCGGCGCTTCTCGCTCGCTGGCAGGCGATCGACCTTTATGGTCGTTTGCGCGACGAAGGGCAGGGCAGGGCGAAATTCGTCCTGCATGACGGCCCTCCCTATGCGAACGGCCATATCCACATCGGCCATGCGCTGAACAAGATCTTGAAAGACCTCGTCAGCCGCTCGCAGCAGATGCTCGGCAAGGATTCGAACTACGTGCCGGGCTGGGACTGCCACGGCCTGCCGATCGAATGGAAGATCGAGGAGGAGTATCGCGCCAAGGGCAAGAACAAGGACGAGATCCCGATCATCGAGTTCCGCCGCCAATGCCGCGCCTTCGCGGCGCATTGGGTCGATGTGCAGCGGGACGAGTTCAAGCGGCTCGGCGTCATCGGCGACTGGGATCATCCGTATGAGACGATGAGCTTCTTCGCCGAGGCGCAGATCGCCCGCGAGATCATGAAATTCGCGGCGAACGGCACGCTTTATCGCGGCTCGAAGCCGGTGATGTGGAGCGTCGTCGAGAAGACTGCGCTGGCCGAGGCGGAGGTCGAATATGATGACCACGTCAGCGATCAGGTGTGGGTAAGATTTCCAATTCGGCATCGCGGACCGCTCGCAGATTACGGCGCGGGAAATGCCGAACGTAAGATGGCTGAGCTGGCATCGTCTTCGATAGTCATTTGGACAACGACGCCGTGGACGATACCTGCCAATCGAGCAATCTCCTTTAGTTCCAATATCTCGTATGGCTTATACGAAGTTGTCGAGGCGCCTTCCGATAACTGGGCGAAACTTGGCGAAAAATTCATCCTAGCGGATAGGCTTTCTGACGAAGTTGCCAAAGTTGCTCGCGTTCGCCTCGAACGGAAGTTTAGTGTTGATGAAGCTTTTCTTGGCCGTGCCACTTTTTCTCATCCTCTAGCGGGCGCTATCCCTGGCTATGATTTCCCCGTTCCCTTGTTCGATGGCGACCACGTCACGGACGATACCGGTACCGGTTTCGTCCATACCGCGCCGAGCCATGGCTGCGAGGACTTCGACATTTGGATGGCGCATAGGGCCGAGCTCGAAGCGCGCGGAATCGATACGCGCATTCCTTACACCGTCGATGCCGACGGCTTCTTCACCAAGGAGGCGCCGGGTTTCGAAGGCAAGCGCGTCATCGACGACAAGGGCAATAAGGGCGATGCCAACGAGGCGGTGATCAAGGCGCTGATCGAGTCCGGCAATCTCGTCGCGCGCGGGCGGCTGAAGCATCCCTATCCGCATAGCTGGCGCTCGAAGAAGCCGCTGATTTTCCGCAACACGCCGCAATGGTTCATTGCGATGGATAAGCCGATCGAACGCGTCCCCTCTCCCCGTTTACGGGGAGAGGGTCAGGGTGAGGGGCCGGGTGATTTGCCGCCTTCCG
>DATFNQ010000034.1:0-10003 GCA_035266305.1 Methylovirgula sp. | reverse complement strand
GTTGACGCCGGCGGCAGCCGCCGCATCCTCATCCTCCGAGATCGCCTCCATGGCATAGCGGCTCATGCTGCGGTCGATCCAGCGCCAGACCACAAGGCCGGATAACCAGACCGATAGCGCGATCAAATACCACGTCGTCTTGTCGTCGAACTGCAGCGCAAGCAATTGGCTGCCGCTGGCGCGGTTCGGCGTGTAGCCGAGCGAGCCGCCGGTATAGTCGCGCGTCGCGGTGATGACCTGCAGCACGATGCCGGATAGCGCCAGTGTCACCAGCACGAAATAATGACCGGTGATGCGGAAGCGAAAGCAGGGATAGCCGACCACCACGGCGAGCACGCCCGCCGCCGCCATGCTCAGGGGAATGCCGATCCACGGGGTCACGCCGAGATGGTTCCACAGCAGCGCCGTGACATAAGCGCCGACGCCCATGAAGCCGCCATGCCCCAGCGACACCAGCCCGAAGCGGCCCATGATCGACCATGAGGTGTAGGCGAACGACCAGATCAGGATCAGCGTCAGGATGTGCAGATGATAGGGCTCGCGATAGACGAAGGGCAGCGCGATCGACGCCGCAAGGGCTGCGATCCAGACGGCGTGATGCGGTTTCATCGCCGCCTCGCCAAAAGGCCCGCGGGCCGGATGAACATCATGACGATGAAGAAGGCGAAGGCAAGCACATAGCCCCATTCAAGGTCCGAGAACAGGCCGCCGAGCGAGATGATCTCGGCAAACACGAACGCGGCGATGAAACCGCCGATGAAATTGCCGAGCCCGCCGAGCACGCAGATCAGGAAGGTGATCGGCCCGAACGACAGGCCGACAAAAGGATGCACGTCGTATTGCAGCACCAACAGGCAGGCGGCGAGGCCTGCGAGCGCGCCGCCGAGCGCCGAGGTGATGAGATAGAGACGCTTCGCATCGACGCCCATCAGCGGCATGATCTGGCGGTCCTGCGATATCGCGCGGATCGCCGTCCCGGTAAAGGTGCGCGTCATGAACAAATAGACGGCCACCATCCCGATCAACGCGGCGGCGAAGGAGAGTAGCCGCGCGTAGCTGAAGTGCATCTCGCCCAGCGCCAGCACCGGCAGGCGGATGCCGACATTGCGGAATTCGACACCGAAGGCGACGGTGGCAAAGCTTTGCAGGATGAAGAGAACGCCGCCGGTCGCAAGCAGCTGGTTGATCGGCGGCGCCGTCAACAGCGGCGCAATGACCAGGAAATGCAGCGCCGCGCCAAGAGCCGCGACGAGGAGAATGACGAGCGGTGCCGCGGCCCAATACGGCAGATGATAATATTGGACGAGATAATACATGCCGTACATACCGATCATGACGAGCTCGGCGTAGCAAATCCAGGTCACGTCGATGACGCCGAAGATCAGATTGAGCCCGAGCGCGAGCAGCGCCAGCACCCCGCCGAGCAGGATGCCGTTGACCATGGCTTCCAGCAGATAGATGTCGAAGATATCGAGAAAGGATTGCATGGCCGGCCCTAGACCGTGATGAGTCTTGGTTGAATCAGCGCACCCGTCATCCTGAGGCGCGAGCGCAGCGAGCCTCGAAGGATGGGCCACGGGCCGTACTCATCCTTCGAGGCGCGCAAGAGCGCGCACCTCAGGATGACGAGAGACTGTGCGAGCGCGCCAATCCGATCTGATGTCATTATGCTCATACCCCCAGATACGCTTGCTTGATGGTGTCGGTATTCATCATCTCGGCCGATGTTCCCGACGCGCGGATTGAGCCCGCTTCGAGCAAATAGGCGCGATCGACCACGCGCAGCACCTGCTGCACGTTCTGCTCGACGATCAGCACCGTGAGCCCGCTGGCCCGAATTCGCTTCACGAGCTCGAACACTTGCTGCACCACGACCGGCGCAAGCCCCGCCGACGGCTCGTCGAGCAAGAGTAGCTTCGGGTTCGACATCAGTGCGCGGCCGATCGCGCACATCTGCTGCTCGCCGCCCGACATGGTTCCCGCCATCTGGCTGCGCCGCTCCTTCAGGCGCGGAAACAGATCGAACACGAAGTCCAGCCGCTCGGCGTATCTTGCGCGCGCGGCGTGCATGAACGCGCCCATCTTCAGATTGTCGTCGATCGAGAGGCGCGGAAACAGCCGCCGATGCTCCGGGACATGGGCGATACCGAGGCTGACGATCCGGTGCGCGGGCGTCGCCAGCACATCGGTGCCTTCCATGGCGATCGCTCCCTTGTGCGGCCGGATCAGCCCCGAGATCAGGCGCATCAAGGTGGTCTTGCCGGCGCCGTTGGGGCCGATCACGCCGACGGCTTCGCCGGCCTTCACCTCGAGGCTGACGCCGAACAGCGCCTGAAAGCTGCCATAGCCCGCATCGATCGACCTGAGCTCGAGCATGTCCCCTCACGCCTCCGCCCGGCGGCGCGCTTCGGCGGCCGCGACCCGGCTCGCATCGGCATCGGTGCCGAGATAGACCTCGATCACCCGCGGATCGCTCGCAACCATTCCCGGCAGCCCTTCCGAAATCTTCTCGCCGTGATCGAGCACCATCACGCGGTCAACCACGCGCATCAAAACGCCCATGATGTGCTCGACCCAGATGATCGTGATGTTGAGTTCATCGCGGATCTTGCGCAACATGTCGGCGGCCTGATCCATCTCGGTTTCATCGAGGCCGCCGAGGCTTTCATCGGCTAGCAACAGTTTGGGACCGGTTGCGAGCGCCTTGGCGAGTTCGAGCTTCTTCAAGCCCGCCGCGCCGAGACCATCGACGCCGGTGTGGCGGTCGGCCGGCAGCCCGACCATGGCAAGCGCCCGTTCGGCGGCCTCGAAGGCTTTGGCGCGGCTGTGGCTGCCCTGGCCGTAGAAGCCCGCCAGCGCCACGTTGTCGAAGATGCTGAGCCGGTGAAACGGCCGCGGGATCTGGAAGGTGCGCCCCACCCCGCGATTGATGATCCGATGCGGCGCAAGGCCTGCGATCTCCACGCCGTCGAACAGGATCGATCCGGCTGTGGGGACCAGCGTGCCGGAGAGCATGTTGAAGATCGTGCTCTTGCCGGAGCCGTTCGGACCGATCAGGCCGAGAATCTCGCCCTGCTCGACCTTGAATGACACGTTGTTGACCGCAGTGAAGCCGCCAAAGCGCTTCACCAACCCGCTCACCGTCAGCACCCCAGACACTCCATTAGAGCATGAACTCCGGGCAAACGCTTCGCGTTTGTCCCGAGGGGAAACCAGTTCCCACCTTGCGCTAACGCGGCCCTGCGGGTCCGGATCATGCTCTGGCCCACGCCGGGCTTACTGATTACTGAAAGTGGTACCCTTCGGCAGCGGCAGCACGGTCTCGCGCTGCATCTGGCTCTTCGGCCACACCACATACGACTTGTCGTCGATGTATTGCAGCACCACCGGGAACGAGCGCGCGTTCTGGCCGGCGAACCGCTCGCCTTCGCCGTAGAATTTGACGCCGTAACCGAGCATGGTGCCGCCTTCGGGAATATCGGTATCGAGCGCGGCCTTGCGCAGCGCTTCGGAATCGACCCCGCCATATTTCTTGATCGCCCGCGGCAGCACGTCGTCGAGGAACACAAAGGCGTTGGCAGCGCCGATGCCGACATGGGCGGAGCGAATGGCGACCCCCGGCTTGAGCTTGTCGAACTCCTCGCCCACCATCTTGATCACCGGCAGCAGCTTCGGATCCATGGTCTTCTGGTTGGCGAGCCAGATCGAGATCGGGTCGGTGTTGAAGAGATAATTGGCGTCCGTGCCGAGGCCTTCCTTCAGCTTCTCATAGACGCCGTAGCCCGCGCCATGGCCGACGATGGCGCCGAATTTCAACCCCTGCTCGCGCGCCTGGCGGAATAGCAAGGTAATGTCGGGATTGTAGCCGGTGTGGAAGATCACGTCGGGCCGGGCGCGCTTGAGTTTTGTCACGAGCGCGGAGAGATCGGGCGCGGTCGCCGAGTAACCCTCGTTCAGCACGAGGTTGAAGCCGGCCTTCTTGACGCCGGCCTCGTTGCCCTTGGCCACATCGACGCCATAGGCGCCGTCTTCGTGGATAATGGCGACGCGCAGATCCTTCGGCTCCTTGCCGAACTTGGACAGCGAATTCTGGGCGATGAAGTCCGTCGTCATCATGCCGTACTGGTCGCCGGCGGCCTGCGGACGGAAGACATATTTGTAGTTCTTGCCGTCGAACACGCCGGAGGAAATGCAGGTGGTGATCCACATGAATTTCTTCATCTGGTCGGCACGCGCAGACACCGGCACGCATTGCGCCGACGAGAAGAAGCCCATCAGCATGTCGACCTTTTCCTGCTCCAGGAGGCGCACCGCCTCGTTGATGGCGACATCGGGCTTGCTCTGCGCATCGGCATAGATCGCCTCGACCTTGTACCCCTCGACGCCGGTCTTGGCGTAATGGTCGAGCATGATCTTGACGCCGGTATATTGCAGCTCCGAACCGCCGCCCGCGAGCGGGCCGGTCAAATCGAAAATCACGCCGATCTTGATCTTCTTCGCCTGGCTCTCCTGGGCCTCGGCGGAAACCGCCATGCAAAGCGCCGTGATCACAACCAATAGCCCACCGAACAGGCGGACGGCCCCGCGCACCGACATGAAACCCTCCCTGGAAGATTGTGCGTGTTCTTGCTCTTGTTGCCACCCATCACATTGATAGCGCTGGCCGATGTCAAGCGCGTTGGCATGCGCCAATAGGCGCGTTGACCTGTTTTGAGGCAGCGGGACGGGGGCGGACTATGCCGTTAGGTGTGCTTCGATGAACGCGGTGACAAAGCGCGGCATCGCCGCGGTGAGATCGTTCAATCCGCGCACCAGATGCACCGCGCAAAGTTCCGGCTGGCGTTGCCGGGCGAGATTGGCCGCGATTCGCGCGCGCAACGCTTCCCCTGGCATGTCGACACGCAATAGCCGGATCATCGCGACGGCCGCACCCGATACCACGCAGTCCCAATGCGCGCCCATCGTGTAGTCTTTCTCGGTGAGGCCGGTCTCCTCCTCGACTTCGCGAACGATGCTGCCGGCAATATCGAGCGCGCCATCCCTGACGTCGTCGGGATCGGGCGTCCCTGAGGGAAAATAAATCCGCCCCGCATTGGCCGTATGCGGGCCCATTTCGCCGAGCAGGAACGCGCCGTCGGCCGAGCGCAGCGCGCCCATGCCGAAGCCGTTGAAGATGTCGCGATCCGGAAAACCCCAGTCGCGCCACGCCAGAAAACTTGCAAAATCGGTTTCGAAATATTCGGCACTGAACCGGTCTTCGGTGAAGACCGGATTGCGCCCGATCAGCACGCGGCCGTTCCATATCGCCGGCTTCTCGCGCTGCTTTTCGGCAAAATGCGCCTCGATTTCGGCGCGGCGGGCTTGCGCGAACGGCCATGGCGCCGGCTGAACGGGGAGATCGAGCGCCGTGACGCGGTGAATGACGGCAGGGGTCATGAGGCCCGCTGCGGCGCGAAATTATTTGGCATTCGTGCCCGTCGTATTCTTGGCAGAATCGACAAATTTGTTGGTGTAGGTCTTGCCGACGTCGATATTGGCCTTGGCAACCTCCGGCGAGCCTGTGCTGAAAACCGCGAGCACGGCGTCCGCGCCCTTGGGGTCCATCTGGCCGGTCTTCGAATACATCGGGATCGTGTTCTTCAGCGCCGCGAGATAAAGCTCCTTGTTCTTTCCAACCGTCTCTGGCGGCATCTTGTCCATGATCTCTTCGGCTGAATGCGCGTGGATCCAGTTCAGCGTCGACAGGATCGCGTTGGTCAGCGCCTGAACCTCCTTTTCGTGGCCGGTGACCCAGGCCGCGGTCGAATAGAGCGCGCCGCCCGGATATTCGCCGCCGAACACCTCTAACGTATCCTTCTCCGTGCGCGTGTCGGAGAGAATGCGCAGGTCCGGATGGCCGCCTTGCAGGACGGTGACGGAAGGATCGAGCATCACGGCCGCATCGATCTGGCCTTGTTCCATCGCCGCCACCGCAGTGGCGCCGAGGCCGACGCCGATCACGGCTACGCTTCCCGGGTCGACGCCGTTTTTCTTCAGGAGAAATTTGAGAAAGAAATCGGTCGACGAGCCCGGCGCGCTGACGCCGACCTTCTTGCCCGCGAGATCCCCGATCGATTTGATCTCGCCCGTATGCGCGGGCGAGACCACCAGCACTTCGCCGGGATAGCGGTCGTAAACCACGAAGGATTGCAGCTCCTGCTTCTTGGCGGCGAGATTGACGCAATGGTCGAAATAGCCGGACACCACGTCGGCGCTGCCGCCAAGCACGGCCTTGAGCGCATCCGAGCCGCCCTTCAGATCGACCAGCTCGACCGACAGCCCCGCCTTTTCATATTCGCCGAGCTGCCTTGCCAGCACGGTCGGCAGATAGCACAGACAGGCGCCGCCGCCGACGGCGATCGTCACCTTGGTCTGGGCGGCGGCGGAAATGGAAATCACGGCCAGCGCCAAAAGCGCCGCGGCGAGTTTTTGCAATTTTCTCATGATTTCCTCCGCTGTTCGTTTGCGCACAAGATAGAGCAGCGCGCGAGGGATGAGAAGGTGGTTCTGCCGCCTCGCCGCCATTGCGAGGAGTGAAGCGACGACGAAGCAATCCATCGAGCCGCAAACCGAAGCATGGATTGCTTCGCTTCGCTCGCAATGACGGGTGCCTCACGCCCTCGCCTCGCCCGCATTCGGCCGCCACACCAGAAGCCGCCGCTCGACCATCGTCACTGCAACGTCGATCAGGATCACGAAGGCCGACAGCACGAACATCCCTGCAAAGACGCCGGCGACGTCAAACACGCCTTCCGCCTGCTGGATCAAGTAGCCGAGGCCCGCGGCTGAGCCCAGATATTCGCCGACTACGGCGCCGACCACCGCGAAACCGACGGAGGTATGCAGCGAGGAGAACATCCACGACAGCGCCGAGGGCCAGTAGACGTGGCGCATCAACTGCCGCTCGTTCATGCCGAGCATGCGGGCGTTGTCGCGCACGGTGACTGATACTTCCTTGACGCCCTGATAGACGTTGAAAAACACGATGAAGAACACCAGCGTGACGCCGAGCGCGACTTTCGACCAGATGCCCAAGCCCAGCCACAGCGCGAAGATCGGCGCCAGCACCACGCGGGGCAGCGCGTTGGCCATCTTCACATAGGGATCGAACACGGCGGCAACGAGCGGCTGGCGCGCGAACCAGAAGCCGACCGCGATGCCCGCAAGCGAGCCGATCGCGAAAGCGAGGATCGATTCCCACAGCGTGATCGCAAGATGCTTCCAGATCACCCCGCTGCGAAACCAGTCGACGATCTGGCCGCCGACATCGACCGGATTGGAGAAGAAGAACGGCGGCAACCACATGCGGCCGAAGATCGGCACGGTCGCAAGCAACTGCCACAGCGCGAGCGCAACCACCGCGACCAGGATTTGCAATGCGAGGAGCGTCACGCGCGACATTGGTAGGAACCTTTCTCGGGTTGGCGCGATGGCGCGACACTATCCGTCATTGCGAGCGAAGCGAAGCAATCCATAGCTCCAAGGAAGTAAGAGTGGATTGCTTCGTCGCGTTGCTCCTCGCAATGACGTACGCGGGGACGACGAGGGTTAGATCGAACCCCTTCCCCACACGGGGAAGGGAGCGCCGAGCACTTCAATGCTGTTACGGCTTGGAGAACGTACCGATCAAACCGGTCGCCCGCTTGACGTGACCGTCGAGCGCCTTGATCAGCTCATCCCGCGTCATGCCGGCCGCAAGCGCCGTCGGCTCGAGGTCGGTCGCCATCAGCGTGAAGGTGTAGTGGTGCTGCGGCCCGGGAGGGGTGCAGGGCCCGAAATAGTTCGCGAGCTTCATCAGGCTGGTGCCGCCGACATATTTGTCGCTGGGCTTGGAGACTTCGCCCTCGGCAAAGCCGGTGACGGAGGCCGGGATGCCATAGGCGACCCAATGGCTGACGCCGCCGGGCGGACGGCCTTCCGGATCGAACATCAGGATCGCGAAGCTCTTGGTGCCTTCCGGCGGATTCGACCAGGAGAGCGCGGGCGAAACGTTTTCGCCGACGCAATTCGGGTTGGACTTGTTGTTGCCGGCGTTCTTCACCGCCAGCCGTTCGCCGTCCTTGAAGCTCGGCGACGACAGCGTGAACACGCCTTCGGCGCTGGCGGCACTGGCGCCGCACAAGGCCGCGAAAGCGACGGTCAGGGTCAGAATTGAACCACGTAAAATCATGATACTTTCCTCTGTTTGCTTGCCTTCAATTGCTTGCTGGTTGCTTGTTGACGATTGCGAGTTTAGCCTTCGACGCATCGAGATCAAGGCAGCATCACCCCCCTCCTGCCGGGGCCTGCGACGACTGAGCGTAGCCTTTCAACACTTCAGTTTTGAGAACACTCCAAATCTCACGGTGAAGTGAGTGAAATTCCTTGTCCAGCCGGACCTCCGTGATATCGCGCGGGCGGGCAAGCGGCACCCGCCAGTCGCCGATGATGCGCGCGCCTGGGCCTGCCGACATGATCACCACGCGGTCGGCGAGCGCAATCGCCTCTTCGAGATCGTGGGTCACGAACAGCACCGCCTTGCGGTCGGCGCTCCACAATTCCAGCAGCAGATTGCCCATGATCTGGCGGGTCTGGGCATCGAGCGGCCCGAACGGCTCGTCCATCAAGAGAATCTTGGGATCGCGGATCAGGACTTGCGCAAGGCCCACGCGCTTGCGCTGGCCGCCCGAGAGCATATGCGGATAGCGGTTGGAAAACGCCGCAAGCCCCACCGAAACGAGCCAGGCCTGCGCGCGTTCCAGCGCGTCGCTGCGCGGCGTGCCCTCGATTTCGAGCCCGATGGCGACATTGTCGATCGCGGTCTTCCAGGGAAACAGCGCATCCGCCTGAAAGAGGTAGCCGGCCTCCCGGTTCAGCCCCGCAAGAGGAACGTCGAAAATCCGCACGCTTCCCGAGACCGGCTTGAGCAGGCCCGCCGCGACATTGAGCAGCGTCGATTTCCCGCATCCGGTGGGCCCGACAATGGCGACGAACTCGCCATGCGCGACCGCAAGCCGGGCCTTCTCGACCGCGGTGTAGACGCGGTCTTCGGCGAGGTGAAACGCCACCGTCGCGTCGTCCAATGCGACCGCTGAAGGCTTTGCCTTGTCCACCCGCATCCCCCCAAGTTCGGAGCATGCAATAGCGCCTTGGCGGGACAAGTTCAACGAAGTGGTACAAGATGGTACTGCGCCTTCTTCACCCTGCCCTCCAGGGGAGGGCCAAGGAAAGCACCGTGGTCGGATAGAATGCAGAACGTGCCCCTGATCGCCTTCGCTCACGTCGGCAAGAGTTTCGACGGCGGCCGCGTCAAGGCGGTGGACGACGTCTCGCTCGATGTCGCCGAGAGCGAATTCCTCGCCATCGTCGGCAGCTCCGGGTCCGGCAAGACCACGCTGTTGCGGCTGGCGAACCGGCTGATCGATACCGACACCGGCCACATCCAGATCGAAGGCGCGGACGTGCGCGCGGCCGATCCGGTCGCGCTGCGCCGCCGCATCGGTTACGTGTTCCAGAGCGGCGGGCTGTTTCCGCATATGAGCGTCGCCGCCAATATCGGAATCACGCCGAAATTGTTGGGCACGCCCACAGCCGAGATCGCCTCACGGGTCGACGAATTGCTCGATCTGGTGCGGCTCGATCGCCGCGAGTACCGCGACCGCTTTCCGCATGAACTGTCCGGCGGCCAGCGCCAGCGCGTCGGCGTCGCCCGCGCGTTGGCAGCCAAACCGCGGATCGTCCTGATGGATGAGCCGTTCGGCGCGCTGGATCCCCTCACCCGCGACGCGCTCGGCGACGATTATCGCGCGCTGCACGACAAGCTCAAGCTGACCACCGTCATGATCACCCACGACATGACGGAAGCGATTTTGCTCGCCGACCGCATCGCGGTGATGCGCGCTGGAAGGCTGCTCGCGCAAGGCACGCCGGCGGAGCTTTCGCGGAGCACCGATGCCTATGTCGGCGAGCTGCTGAGAACCCCGCG
>DATFNQ010000033.1:0-3575 GCA_035266305.1 Methylovirgula sp. | reverse complement strand
CGCTCGAATTACGCCACGGCGGCTCGAGTGGCGAGCGAAGAGGCGCGCATCGACGGCCGCTTCACGCTGTTTCGCCGCGCGCTGAATGCCGGCGGCGGCACCAGCGGCGACCTCGACGAGTTTCTCGACGCGCTCCATCGTTCTTTCCGCCTCGTGCAATTCCTCGAACAGCTCGACGATCTCGAAGAGACCTGCCGCGGGCAGGTCAAAGGCGAGCGTTTTGCCAAGGTCGAAAGCCAGGCTAAAAACGCCATCGGCGAGGTGTTCAAGCTGCTGCGTGAGGAAGCGCCGGCGCTCTACGCGCCCGGCGCCAAGCGCAAGTCGGACTTCTTCCGCGACATTGCCGGCTCGCGCTACCACACCCATGCCGAGGACGTCGCCCGCGCGGCGCGGCTGCCTTACGAATTGCTGCTCAACGTCTACGACAAGTCGATCATCGATGTGGAGAACCGGCCGCCATCGGGTGGCTTGAGTGAGAAATTCCGCCGCGCGCTCGGCCACGTTCTCGCAGCGGACAGTGCGATCAAGACCGGATCGAGCGACGTGCCGAAGACGATCGAAGCCACGCTCGACGTCGATCTCGAGGAAACCTACCTCGTCGGTACCGGCTATGGCCGGGTGACGCTGCCGTTCTCCAAGGAGCACATCCGCTCCGAAATCCTCTGTCATGGGCTGGGCGCCCACATGATGTATCCCAAGACCCGCACGGTGCTCGACATCGGCGGCCAGGACACCAAGGGCATCCAGGTCGACGCCAAGGGCATCGTCGAGAATTTTCAGATGAACGACCGCTGTGCGGCGGGCTGCGGACGCTATCTCGGCTACATCGCCGACGAGATGAACATGGGTCTGCACGAGCTTGGTCCCATGGCCATGAAATCGGACCGGCCGGCACGCATTAACTCGACCTGCACCGTTTTTGCCGGCGCCGAGCTGCGCGATCGCCTGTCGCTGGGCGAGAAGCGCGAGGACATACTGGCGGGGTTGCACCGCGCTATTATCCTGCGCGCGATCTCGATCATCTCCCGTTCCGGCGGGGTGACCGAGGAGTTCACCTTCACCGGGGGCGTTGCCAAGAACGAAGCGGCAGTGCGCGAACTGCGCAAGGTGATCAAGGAGAATTACGGCGACGTCACCATCAATATCAACCCGGACTCGATCTACACCGGCGCGCTCGGAGCGGCCGAGTTCGCACGGCGGGCGCATATGGGACAGACCGATGGGAGCGAAGCATGACGATCGCGGCGGGAATTGACGTCGGTACCTCTACAGTCAAGGCGGCTTTGTTCAAGGTGGAGAATGGACAGAGCACTTGGCTGTCGCGGTTTACCATGCGCATCCGTCAACGCGACCCGATGGAGCTCTCGCGCGTTGCCTTCGATCAGCTGCTCGAAGACGGCAAGGTCAATGAGAAGGACGTCGACTATGTTGCATCGACTGGTGAAGGCGAGAGTATCCCCTTCCATACCGGCCACTTCTATTCGATGACGACGCACGGCCGTGGCGCCATCTATCTCGATCCCGAAGCGCGCGCGGCGCTCGACGTAGGCGCGCTGCATGGGCGCGCCATCAGCATCGATGAGCGCGGCAAAGTTCTGAGCTACAAGATGACAAGCCAGTGCGCCTCGGGCTCGGGACAATTCCTGGAGAACATCGCGCGCTATCTCGGCATCGCCCAGGACGAGATTGGGGCGTTGTCGAGAAAGTCAGATAATCCCGAGGTGGTGTCCTCGATCTGCGCGGTGCTGGCCGAGACTGACGTCATTAACATGGTCTCGCGCGGCATCACCGCCCCCAACATCCTCAAAGGCATTCACCTGTCGATGGCGACGCGGCTGTCGGCGCTCTTGAAATCGATCCGCATGACGAACGGCGTCGTCATGATGACTGGCGGGCTTGCGCTCGACAAGGGCCTCGTCGCCGCGCTGGCGGAAGATGTCGCCAATATCAAGGACATGAAGACGATTATCCGCAGCCATCCCGATTCGATCTATGCCGGCGCGATCGGGGCGGCTTTGTGGGGTGCCTATCGTTTCGATAAACTCGCCGCGCTCGGCAACGTCCCGAAGGCGGCCTGAGGCAAGGAGGCGAGTTATGGCCCTGATGATCACCGACGCCTGCACGGCTTGCGACGCCTGCGAGCCGGTATGCCCGAATAAGGCCATTACCGCGGGGAATCCGATGTACATCATCGATCCTATGAAGTGCACGGAATGCGTCGGCGCCGAGGACGAACCGCAATGCAAGCTGGTCTGTCCGGCCGTTTGCATCGTGCAGAATCCGGATTGGGAAGAAGGCAAGGACGAACTGCTGGCGAAGTACCAGCAGTTGCATGAGTGACACTCGCGGGGCGGCTCAGCGCGCCGGCCTAGTTGAATCGCCGGACCATGCGATGTCGCGATCAAAACATAGATACGAGGATGGGCGGAAGCCGCCGCTATCGAGGAAACCCAGGAGATCGCGGCCACTCCAGTCGACTTCAGTGAGAACCTTGTCGACCCGCAACGTCATGAGGTTGACCAGAAGCTGCGTTAGGAGCGCGCGGCCGACGCCGCGATTGCCATAATCCGGATCGACGCCGATCGTGTCCATGATGGCGGCAGAATCGGTGTGGCCGAATTCGCCAAGATCGACGCGCGCCATGATGAAGCCGACTGGCCGGCCGTCGAGCTCGGCCACGAGCGAGATCCTCACGTCGGATTCGCGCAGCGCCTCGTCGAGCTTGCGCTGAAAATAGGCCGAACGGTCCCGTCCGGTGATGCGGCGATCGATAGAGATGAGGGCGCGCAAATCGCCCTCAAGCATCGAACGGACCGGGATGAGGTCGCGCGCGAGCGGCCCGAAATCGGCGTCGGCGGGTCGCCCGTAATTGATTTCCGCCGCCTCGCCGACATGCTGGGGAATGTCGATGCCTGCGCGCTTGGCCATGAGTTCGCTCCCACTTTGTCCCGATGCTGGCTTTGCGGATCACACTTCTTCGCTCGGTTCCGCCAGCGGCGCGGCGGCGGATCGCTCCAATACCACACGGTGGGCAAGCTTAAATCCGCACGCGTCGAAAAAGCGCATCAGCGGGTGATTGGTCCACTCGGCCTGCGACTGCAACGTATCCACGCCGGCACGACGCATCGCCTCGATCAGTCCGTCCATGAGCGAGCGGCCGACGCCGTGCTCCTGGACTTCCACTTCGACCCCGATGGCATCGAGCATGGCGATGGTAGGTTCGCGACCGAACTCGCCGCTGAACACGCGGGCGGTGGCAAAACCGCGCAACGCACCGCCCTGCATGACGCCGATCTGGATGAATTCGTCCGCATGCGCCGCGGCCGCCGCGAAGCGTTTCGCGAAGAAATGCCGCCTCGAGCGCCCGCTATGCGCCCGGTCGATGGCGATCACGCGTTCAAGATCGCCTTCATTGAGCGCACGGATGCCGTTATCAAATGTCGTAGCGGCTTCGCTCATGACGAGCCTCATTCATTGCCGACATATTCGCCGTAAAGTTTGACTTCGGTTTCCGCATCCATCGAATCTTCGAGCAACGGCAGCAAGGCCATATCCTCCTTGTGCGCGTGGGCAAG
>DATFNQ010000032.1:0-6704 GCA_035266305.1 Methylovirgula sp. | reverse complement strand
TCATCCGATCGATATGCGGGCCGTCATCGTTTTCTTGAGCATCGTAGGCTGCGGCCTGTTCTTTGCGGCCTACAGTGTTTACGGCGACGTCGAGGCGACGGGCACGAGCGTCAAAAGCATCTTGCCCTTTCTTCTTCTGGGCGTGGCCCTGGTGACCGCCCTCGGGTTCGAATTCGTCAACAGCTTTCACGATACGGCCAATGCGGTGGCAACCGTGATCTACACCCATTCGCTGCCGGCCCCTATTGCCGTGGTCTGGTCCGGCTGGTTCAATTTTCCGGGCGTGCTTTGGTCGACAGGGGCGGTCGCCTTCGGCATCGTGTCTCTGTTGCCGGTCGAGCTCACCCTTCAGGTCGGCTCGCAGGCGGGATTTGCCATGGTCTTCGCCATGCTGATTGCCGCCATCGTCTGGAATCTCGGAACCTGGTGGCTGGGCCTGCCGGCTTCGAGCTCGCATACGTTGGTCGGCTCGATCATCGGCGTCGGCGTCGCCAATGCATTGATGCGCGGCCGCGACGGAACATCGGGCGTCGACTGGAACAAAGCGACGGAAGTCGGCTATGCGCTGCTCTTTTCGCCGATCGTCGCTTCATCTGCGCGGCGCTGCTGCTGCTGGTCATGAAGCTTGTTATCAGGAAGCGCGAGCTTTATGCCGAGCCGAAGGGCAACTCGCCGCCGCCGCCCTGGGTGCGCGGTCTTCTCATATTGACCTGCACGGGCGTTTCCTTCGCGCATGGCTCGAACGACGGCCAGAAAGGCATGGACCTCATCATGCTGATCCTGATCGGCACCGTGGCCACGGCCTATGCCCTGAACCGCGCCGTGCCCGCCAATCACGTGCAAACCTTTATCGCAACCTCCGAGGCGGCCTCAAAAGTCGTCGAAGCGAAAGGCGCGGGGTACAACGTGATCGGCGATCCACGGCCGGCCGTCACCAATTACATCGCGCGCCACGACCTCAACGAGGGCACATATCCTTCGCTCGCTGTCCTCATTCGCGAGATCGCCAAAGAAGTCGTGACTTATGGCTCGCTCGGCAAAGTGCCGGCCGACCAGGTCGCCAACGTCCGCAACGACATGTATCTAACCTCGGAAGCGATCCGCGTGCTATCCAAGGATCACGCAAGCGATCTGACGCCGGCCGAAACGAAGACGCTCGCCGCCTATAGGAAGGAGCTCGATCTGTCGACGAAGTTCATCCCCACCTGGGTGAAGATCTGCGTCGCGATTGCGCTCGGGCTCGGCACGATGATCGGCTGGAAGCGCATTGTCATCACGGTCGGCGAAAAGATCGGCAAGCAACACTTGACCTACGGCCAGGGCGCCGCCGCCGAACTCGTCGCCATGGGCACGATCTTCGCCGCCGACAGCTTCGGCCTGCCGGTCTCAACGACCCATGTCCTGTCCTCGGGTGTCGCCGGCACCATGGCGGCGAACGGATCGGGGCTGCAGCTCGGCACCTTACGCAATATCGCCACGGCCTGGGTCCTGACCCTGCCTTGCGCCATCATGCTCTCGGCCTCTCTCTACTGGGTGTTCCGCCAGATCTTCTGAGCGAACGGGACTGATCTCGCCACCCAAGCCGGCCTCTCGAGGCCGGCATTTTCCTTGTCGGCTCCCTTGGTTCACACGCCACCTGTCGGCCCACAGGCGCCCATACTGGCGGCAAACTGGAAAAACTCGCCCTGTGAGGCCGCCCTCTGGCGTGCATCAACTCAACGGATTCCCGAACCTCTGCGGCTCAAGCGCATTGCCGCGGGTTCTCAACCCTTCGATCGACCGCGGCACAATCTTGTCAGTGGCAATATGTCCGGCTCCATATGAGCCTGCACCACAATCCAGAGCGCGTGAGGGTGTCACATTGGAAGCCGCCGCACACCAGTACTGGCGAAAGCTCTCAATGGGAGGCAAAACCTCCCAATGAATCGGGCGGTACACAAGAGGCGCCAATCTGCCGGCCGAACTCAAGACGCTCAACGGGTCGAGCACTCTGGACCCCAACTTCTCAGGCTTCGAGTCTTTGACGAACCGAACCCAAGTGCCCCGCGAATACTCGTCGGACGACAGACGCCAGCCGGCGATCGATTGATCAGTCACTCCCAACGAGGCTATGACCGTCGCATTGGTGATCTCCGCAAACCGCGCGGCGATTCCCGACGGATCGATATCTTTCTCTCCGGCAGCCGCGCAGCCGGTGAAAACGATGACCGCGTTCGGGGCAAACCTTATGTCGCCGCTGCGAACCAGCATCTGCAGATCGTGGAGATCGCGGGCGCCCAGCTTGCGCAGTTGTTCTTCTTTGCTGACGCCTTCCTCGCTCGGCAATTGCGTGCTCTCCGCAACTTCGCTTACGGAGCGATAGAAGCCGCGATCCTCCTCCATGTAGAGACTCGCCGATCCCGCATGACCGTAGATGACGAGATTGCGGATCGGTCCTTGTCGCGACGCGGAGACCAATGCATCGAGAAACGCAGCTCCGGTCGCTGGCCGGACGGTCTCGGCGGGATTTTCGAACTCATCGATTCTCTGCGCCATGCGATGCGCGAGAATCTCGGCCCTTCGGGCGAAATTTGCGTCCTCCAGGACACGAAATTGGATCAATTGGCCGACCGAGCGCAGTCTATGCTTGCGTGCATTCTCAAGCGTATCGCTGATCCGCGCTGCGGCCGTTTTCTGATCCGCGACGACGACGCTCACCGGGGCCATTCTCCCCAAGGATGTGGAATCGGCATCGACGTTGCAGCCGAAGCACGCCTTCGCACCCGGCCAGAGAGCTTGAAGGAAGCTGTCGAAATTCGTCGGCTCGGGATTATCCGCCGCGGCGGCATGTTGGGTCGCTCCCCCCAGCACGGCAAGCAACGCCAAGACATAGAGACGGTGAGGCATTGCGGCACCCCTACCCTCGCAACGCAGCGCCACATACATGCGGCGGCACCCCACGTTTCGCCGCAGATCACCGCCCGAGCTTAAGCGAGTGGCGACGTCGGTCAACAGGCAATTTCCGGTCGCCGTCTCGAACGGCGCGGCATCGCACGAGGTCTATGGTTCAGCCGGCAACGCATGGCGAAGCCGCCAGCGGTTGACGGCGACGAGCCTCGACGACGCCGAACGGCCAGGCGCCCTGAAAAAAGCCATAGGCCGATCCGAGCGCGCAGCGCCGGCAAAAGCCACGATGAACCAAGGGCTGCGCGATTCGAGCGCGTAACAGACCAGCATGGCGCCGACCGCGAAAAGCCCGAACCAGGTCAGCGCGTCCATCTTGGCGCTTGCCTCGAAAATGCTCTAAACCGGCACGATAGGGCGCCGCGCGTGAATTCGTCCACACTCGGAGCGCGCCGCAAATTCAACGGTGGAGGCCAGCCATGGCTTCGCTCGACGCCGCGCTGGCAAAAATCGATTCCAATCTCGACGCGGCGCTCACCCGCCTCTTCACCCTGGTCGCGATCAAGTCGATTTCGACAGATCCCGCCTATGCCGCCGGCTGCCGGCAGGCGGCCGAATGGCTTGCTGCGGAACTCCAAGAATTAGGCTTCGCGGCATCCGTGCGGCCCACCGCCGGCCATCCTATGGTCGTCGCCAAGGCTAACGCCGCGCGCGAAAACGCGCCGCATGTGCTCTTCTATGGCCATTACGACGTGCAGCCGCCCGACCCGCTCGAGCTCTGGGAGAGCCCGCCCTTCGAACCGCGTCTCGTCGATGCGCCGAGCGGCAAGCGCATCGTCGGCCGCGGCGTCGCCGACGACAAAGGCCAGCTCATGACCTTCCTCGAGGCCTGCCGCGCCTTCAGGGAAACCGGCGGCCTGCCTTTCACCGTCACGATCCTGCTCGAAGGTGAGGAAGAAACCGGTTCGCCTTCGCTGCCGGCCTTCCTTGCCGCAAACCGCGCCGAACTCAAGGCCGATCTCGCGCTTGTCTGCGATACCAGCATGTGGGATCGGACGACCCCGGCGATCACCACCATGCTGCGCGGCCTGGTGCTCGAAGAGGTCGTGATCAAAGGCGCCGATCGCGACCTTCATTCCGGCATGTTCGGCGGAGCGGCCGTCAATCCGATTCATGCGCTCGCCCGGATCATCGCCGATCTGCGCGATGCGGACGGCCGCATCACCCTTCCCGGCTTCTACGACGGCGTTGCCGAATTGCCGGAGGAGATTGCCGAGCAATGGCGGAATCTACCGTTCGACGGCCAAAAATTCCTCGGCGATGTCGGCCTGTCGATGCCGGCCGGCGAGCGCGGCCGCAGCGTGCTCGAAATGATCTGGTCGCGACCGACCTCGGACGTCAACGGCATCATCGGCGGCTATACGGGCAAGGGCTCGAAGACCGTGCTGCCGGCCGAGGCCAGCGCCAAATTCTCCTTCCGCCTGGTCGGCGCGCAAGACCCGGAAAAGATCGCCGCGAGTTTCCGCGGCTTCGTGAAGGCGCGGCTGCCGGCCGATTGCCGCGCCGAATTCATCTCGCATGGCGCCTCGGGCGCGCTGCAATCGCCCTTCGACTCGGCGGCGCTCAAGCGGGCGCGCAAGGCCCTGCGGGAGGAATGGGGCAAAGATGCGGTGCTCACCGGTAGCGGCGGCTCGATCCCGATCGTCGGCGCGTTCAAACGCGATCCCGGCATGGACACACTGATGATCGGCTTCGGCCTCGACGACGACCGCATCCATTCGCCCAACGAGAAATATGAGCTCACGTCCTTCCACAAGGGCGCGCGCAGCTGGGCGAGAATCCTCGCGGCGCTGGCCGATTAGGCCCGTTCTTCACATCAAAGGTTAGGAATTGACCACAACTTTTGGACTTTTATCAATAATGGCCACAGATGTCATTGCGAGGAGCGAAACGACGAAGCAATCCGGAACGTGAGTGCGCGTTCCTTCTCCCCTTGCTGCGGGAGGAGGGGCCCGTTACTCCCTCTCCCCACGAGCGAACGCGAATGGGGAGAGGGCAGTGAGGGGCGAGGGGATTGGCTGCAACATTGTGGCAAATCACCCGGCCCCTCGCCCTACCCTCTCCCCGCAAGCGGGGAGAGGGTTCGCGCGCTTCGCTCGCAATGACGGTCGAGGATCATCGGAAAGATCTGCTATAAGCTGAGCCTTTCTCCCCTATTCGCGCCGCGCCGGCGCAGCCAACCCGCAAGGATCACCGATGCCGACCGATATCGAGATTGCACGCGCCGCCAAGCTCGAACCGATCATGGCGATCGCCGAGCGCGTTGGAATTCCGGCCGAAGCGATCCAGCCCTACGGCACCTATATCGGCAAGGTTGACCTGCATTTCCTGGCTGACGCGTATGAGCGCGCCAAGGCGCGGGCCAGGAGCAAGCTTATTCTCGTCACCGCCATCACTCCGACCCCGGCGGGCGAAGGAAAGACGACGACCTCGGTCGGCCTCGCGGATGCACTGCGGATCATCGGCAAGAAGACCATCGTTGCCTTGCGCGAGCCTTCGCTTGGCCCCTGTTTTGGGGTGAAAGGCGGCGCAGCTGGCGGCGGCCATGCCCAAGTCGTGCCGATGGAAGCGATCAATCTCCACTTCACCGGCGATTTTCATGCGGTCTCTTCCGCGCACAACTTGCTCGCCGCGATGATCGACAATCACGTCTATTGGGGCAATCCGCCCAACATCGATCAGCGCCGCATTGCTTTCCGCCGCGTCGTCGATATGAACGACAGGGCCTTGCGCCAGATCGTCATCGCGCTCGGCGGCGCGGCGAACGGGTATCCGCGCGAGAGCGGGTTTGACATCACGGTCGCCTCGGAAGTCATGGCGATCTTCTGCCTCTCCCGCGATCTCGCCGATCTCGAGCAACGGCTCGCCCGCATCGTCATCGGCCTCAGCCGTGACAAAAAGCCGGTGACGGCCGCAGACCTGCAGGCGCATGGCGCGATGACCGTTCTGCTCAAGGACGCGCTCATGCCCAACCTCGTGCAGACGCTGGAGGGCACGCCGGCCTTCATCCATGGCGGGCCCTTCGCCAATATTGCGCATGGCTGCAATTCGGTGATCGCCACGAGAGCGGCGCTCGATCTCGCCGATTATGCCGTCACCGAGGCCGGCTTCGGCGCCGATCTCGGGGCGGAGAAATTCTTCGACATCAAATGCCGCATGGCCGGCCTCGAGCCCTCCGCCGCCGTGATCGTGGCGACGGTCCGCGCGCTCAAGGTGCATGGCGGCGTGGCCAAGGCCGATCTCGGCAAGGAGAACCAGGCGGCGGTGAAGGCGGGGCTTGCCAATCTCGGCCGGCATGTCGCCAACGTGCGCAAGTTCGGCCTGCCCGTCGTCGTCGCTCTCAACCATTTCAGCGGCGACACCCAAGGTGAGCTCGACATCATAACAAAGACCTGCCGCGACGAGTTCGGCGTCGATGTCGTGCTGTGCAAACACTGGGCGCATGGCGGCAAAGGCGCCGTCGCCTTGGCTGAGAAGGTCGTCGCCTTCGTCGAGGCCGGCACGGCCAAATTCAAGCCGCTCTATCCCGACGACATGTCGCTCACGGAAAAGATGCGCACGATCGCGCGCGAGATCTATGGCGCTGCGGATATAGCGATCGACGCCAACGCCAAGAAGCAGATTGCCGACATCGAGGCCATGGGCTTCGCCAATCTGCCGGTCTGCGTCGCCAAGACGCAATATTCCTTCTCGACCGACCCAACGAAGCTCGGCGCGCCGCAAGGGTATACCGTTCCCGTGCGCGAGGTGCGGCTCTCGGC
>DATFNQ010000031.1:0-35214 GCA_035266305.1 Methylovirgula sp. | reverse complement strand
GAAGGCCTCGAGCTGGTCGCCGAGATCACTCAACCGCTTCAATCGATCATCGAAATCGAAAAATCCCGGCTGCCTTCGCATCGAATCATCTCCAATCCATCCATCACGATGCAATCAGAAAGGCCGCGAATTGGCGAGGTTGTTAGAAGCGTCCAGCTTCTTTATGGAGCGGATGAGATTGACGCGTATTTGAAGGTCGCGGGTCGGAGGCTCCGATACGCTTTCGTATCGGTTCCAAATGTCGGAGCGGTCTCGATTCCGCTTTTGCGTCTACACGCGCCCGACTGCGTTGTTGGATATGACATGGTCGACTTTCATGCCTTGCGCTTGCGGCGAGAAGCAGAGCTAACGTCGTCAGCGTCTAAGCTGGCCGAAGCCAACGCCATGGAGAAGCTCGAGGTCGCGCTGTTCCGCGGCGCCGACATCGTCTTTGCCGTTTCAGACACAGAGCGCGCGCTTGTCAATGAGTGCGTACCGACAGCGCGCGTGTACAGCCTGCCAAATGCTTTCCAGGTTCCGGCGAGCAAGCCGCGCGGTTTGGAGGGCAGGAAAAACATCCTGTTTCTTGGACGCCTCTGGCATAGTCCAAATTTCGATGCGGTCGATTGGTTCGCTCGGGATATTTGGCCGATGATCCGTCGAGCCAAGCCGGACATCGAATTCCATGTGGCGGGCAGCAACATGGATCGCCGCGTCTACGAATTGGAAAAGTATGATGGCGTTAAGATCATCGGTTATGTTAACGACTTGCCGGCCTTCTTCGACGGCGGCCGTGTGTTTGTTGCGCCGCTTCGGTTCGGCGCAGGGATGAAGGGCAAAGTCGGGCAAGGCATGGCCTTCGGGCTTCCCGTTGTTACAACGAGCGTCGGCGCAGAGGGGATGTCCATAGTCAATGAGCGCGAAATATTGCTCGCGGACACTACAGAAGCCTTCGCGAGCGCCGTAATACGGCTTTTGGAGAGCGACAGCGATTGGCTCCGCTTGCAGAAGGAGGCACGTTCGTTCGTGGAACAAAATCTTTCTCCGGCGTCTTTGCAGATCACATTGCGCGCAGCATTCTCAAATCGAGAGACGCCGTCGACCACGTCGACGGAAACACAGCCACACGCTTCGCCGCCTTGTGGGGTCGTGCATGATTGAAAGCCATAAGGCTCTGATCCGCGGCCTGCTGGCCAACGCGCAATCTGGCTCAATATTCGGCGTTCTAGACGGCGATACAGATTCCCTCGGCGCTTTGAACCAACCTCTCCGGAGTCGAACTGCCAGCGCGCGAGCCAGGCGACCCAAATTGAGGTAGATAAACGCCGTCTCGTCGTTTGATAAAGGTCACGTAATGAAATTCGACGGTTTCTGGAGACGCCTCGCAGGTTTCCCAAGGGATTACTACCGTTTGTTCGGAAGCGGCGTCTTCATGCATTCAATGTACAGCCAACGTTATTTCAAAACCAAATTCCTACAATGGCTTTCCTTGCCGCACTACATTTTGATAGGGGAAGGACGCGGCTTTCGGCCCAATCCATTTTTCGATCCCGCCTATTTCGAGCGACAGTCCGGAACAAGCCGGTTTCTCGATTATCTGGAGAAGCAGCCGTTGTGGCGTCATCCGGCATCGGAGTTTTTCGACTCGCGCTGGTACATCGATAAATATTCGGCGTATCTCGCGACGTCAGAAAATCCCCTTCAGCATTTCTGGCTCAAGGGATTTGACAGGGGCTATGACCCCTCGCCTCGATTTGACATGCAATTCTTCTTAAGAGCGATAGCGCGCGACCGCGCCGATAGGAAAGATTATGCCTATGAATATCTCTGCCAGGACAACCGAGATATGCCCCTGAACATCGCCGAGCTTGAGCAGCGCCAGTTTGATTTCTATGCGTCCATTGAGCTGCAGATTTTAAAGAAAACAATCGAGCCAAAACGACGCTTCTTGGTCTTCCTGCAATCCGGGCGTGACTTTATCCCGGAGTATGCCTACGGAACTGCCATTTTCGACACTCTGATCAATTACTATGACACGAGCACCCGGACGAGCGACGAAATACAATACGTGTTCAGACAAAAGGGATCCAAGGCGACCGCCGTGAGAAAGATCCTCGAAGTCTGTCCCGACGTGTTGCTTGGCTACGACTCTGTCCTATTGCTCGACGATGATATCGTCATATCGCAGAATCAGATCGAAACTTTGTTCATGACGCATGAAGAGCATGGGCTTGATCTTCTTCAAGCATCCTTGACGGAGAGTTCGGAATGTTTTTTCCCCGTGCTTAAGCAGCCCTTTGCTGGGAAAGGCCTGCGTCCGATATCCGCCGTAGAAATCATGATGCCGCTGATTTCCCGGCGCGCCTTGCGCGAATGTGGATGGGTCTTCAAGGAAGGCATCAGCGGATGGTGCATCGACACTCTGCTGAGCGCGGAAGTTAGAAAGCGCTTCGGCGATACGATTGGTCTCCTCGCCGACGTCATTTGTCTCCATGTGCGTGCGGTGGACACTTCGGCGGGAAGGTTTTATAAATTTCTTCGGCAGAACGGAATCGAACCGACGGTCGAAGCGGGCAAGATCGCCATGAAGTTTGCGCTTAACGACAAGATGAGCGCAGTTCACTTTCTCGACGATCGCGTCTCCGGGTCTCATTCAGCATGAAGCGACTTCGTATGTCGAAAGCGTCCGCCGCGTGACGCTGAGCTCGCTCGCCGCAAAGAGCATGATCCCGAAAAGTTGCAGATTTTTCAGATGAGATCACGCGTCAAGACGAGGCGGTCAGGTTGCCGATGGGCTTGACGCGAGATTGCGCGGCGCGGCGCTGAGCTGGGCCGTCGTTCCGTTGTTGATCTGCAAGATTGCCAGAGCGCGCTCGTTCAAGCCATTGGGCATGAAGCGGAAGACACCGTCGACGCCGTTGAAGCCGGCGCGGCCGGCCAGCACATCTTTCGAGAAATGGTCGGTGCCCGGCGTGCGGGCCAACGCCACAACGAGCGAGGCGGCATCATAGCCGAGCGTCGCGATGCGCGTCGGATCCGAGTTGAACCGCGCCCGATAGCGTTCGGCGAAGGCAGTAAAGCCGCTGTTGTCCGGCGCCGCGAACCAGGCGCCTTGCAGCGCCGGCAGGCTCAACACGCGCGCATCGTTCCACAGGCCGGTGCCGAGAATTTGCACCTTCCGCGAATCGATGCCGGCCGCCGCGAGCGCCTGCGCCATGGCGGGCATGGCATCGGCCTGTTCGGGGATGAACAAAGTATCGATCTGGTTGCCGAGCGCGGCGATCTTTTTCACAGCCGCGCGCATCGTTTGCGGCTGGTAATGTTCGATCTCCATCACGCGCAGGCCGCGGCGCGCCGCAAACTGCTGGAATTCGGCTTCGGCGACACGGCCGTAATCATTGTCGGGGATGAGCGCGGCGAAGGATTTCTTGCCCTGAGAAGCGGCATAGTCGACGATCCGGTCGACATAATTCTCGATCAGGAAAGAGAGAAGATAGACGCCGGGCCCGGCGGTCGACGTGTCGGTCGAAAATGCGATGACCGGCTTGTTGGCGGCTTGCGCAAGGCGCGCGACCTCGCGGACGTTCGGCGAGAACAGCGGACCGATGATGAGTGAATCCCCTTCGGCAATGGCCGCCTGCGCCGCGTCGCGCGCGCCGTCCGGGGTCGAGTGATCGTCCTTCACGATGATGGTGATGTCGGTGCTGCCGGTTTCCGAGAGAGCGAGATCGGCCGCATTGCGCAACGACGTGCCGACGAGGCTCGAACCGCCCGAGCCTTGAGTCAAAGGCAGGATCATTGCGACGTGAACGGGTCCCGTGCCGATCTGATCGGCGCTGCCCTGCGGACCGGGAAGCGGCTCCGCTTGCACGGGAGTGACCGGGACCGAAGCCGTGAAATCGCCGTTGCTGTTCTGGCTCGAGGGGTTGAGCGAGCCGCAGGACGCCAAAGCCAGAGCCGCCCCGGCGGCGGCCAGGACTTTCCAGCCGCCGGCGCACCAGCGTTGCGCTGCATGCCGGGCAAGCCCGTCGGAAGAACCGTTGGCCAAGTTGAAAACTCCTCTCGGCGCACCCGCTGGGATTGGCCGCATCGCAACGCGCTGAACGCCTGCCCTTGACGAGCGCCCGGAGCATGGCGCCGCTGAGCCAAGGGCCACGCATGTTTCAGACATAATATCCCTTTTCCCGCAACCGAAAGTAAACGAAAGCCAAGGTCCGCCTTGTGATCAATCCTGTGTTGTTCTACAAATGAAACATTCGGACGGTATATAGAACGGTCCCTCGGCACGGCGGCAAGTCCCATGAACGCGAGCAGAAATCCTGAGGTCGCGCCGCAGCCCTCGGGGTCGGCGACATTCACCGCCTTCGGCCTGAGAGCAGAGGCCGAACCGCTGGCGCCCGGTCTTCACGTGGTTGCCACGCCGATCGGCAATCTTGCCGACATTTCGCTGCGCGCCCTCGCGACTTTGGCGGCCGCCGATGCGGTCGTCGCCGAGGATACGCGCGTGACCAAGACGCTGCTCGCCTATTATGGAATTGCGACCCCGCTCGTCGCTTATCACGAGCATAACGCCGAGGTCATGCGGCCGCATCTCATCGCCCGGCTTGCCAGCGGCGCTGCGCTGGCCCTCGTCTCCGACGCCGGCACGCCGCTCATTTCCGATCCCGGCTACAAGCTCGTCGCGGAAGCCTTGGGCAACGGCCTGTCGGTCACTTCGGTACCCGGCGCCTCCGCCGTGCTCACCGCCCTGGTGGTCGCCGGCCTGCCGACCGATCGGTTCTTCTTCGAAGGCTTTCTGCCGCCGAAGAGCACGGGGCGCCGGCAGAGGATCGCCGAGCTTTCGACCATTCCGGGCACTTTGGTGTTTTTCGAATCGCCGCGCCGGGTCGCCGAGACGCTCGTCGATCTTGCCGCCGTGCTCGGACCGCGCGATGCCGCGCTGGCGCGCGAGCTGACCAAGGTTTTCGAAACGGTCCGGCGCGGCACGCTGCCGGAGCTCGCTGCCGCGGTCTCCGCGGCGCCACCGCCGAAAGGCGAGATCGTGCTGCTCGTCGGGCCGCCTGCGGAGGGCGTGGCGCAGATCGACGCCGCGGACCTCGATCTTCGCATCGGCAAGGCGCTCGAGACCCTCTCCGTGAAAGAGGCGGCGGCCGTGGTCTCCGCAGAGACCGGCCAGCCGCGCCGAAAAGTCTATGCCCGGGCGATCGAACTGGCAGCCCGCGCCCGCTGAAGACGGGAAACGTCGCCGGGCGCTCCTTTCCGGCCGCCGGGCCGAGGCTGCGGCAGCTCTCTTTCTGCGGCTCAAGGGGTATCGCATCCTGGCCCGCCGCTATTGCGTCAACGGCGGCGAAATCGACCTCATCGCCCAGAGATTCGATTCGATCGTCTTCGTCGAGGTGAAGATCCGGCCGACGCTCATCGAAGCCATGACGACGATCGACGCGCGAAGGCGGCGACGTATGTCGCGCGCCGTTCGCGTTTGGCTCGCTGCCAACCCTTGGGCGGCACGCTTGACGCTGCGCGGCGATGCGATCTATCTCGCGCCCTGGCGTTGGCCGCGCCACGCCATTGCTGCGCTGCCTTTGGATATCGGATAGATTCACCTCATGCGGCGGGAGTCTCGTCACAATGCACAGGCACAGATGATCCCTAGTGCGGCCACGAGTTGTGGCCGCCACCGGCTCGGATCCGCCGGATCGCGGGCGAGCCGCAACAAGGACATGGACGCGATGAGCAGGCCCGAACGTGCCCTGCAGCCCACGCCAGCCGGGGTCGGCAGCGCCAAGGCCCCCGGCCCCCGCGGGGCGGGGCAGGACGCGGCAGGGCATGGCATCGCCGCCGATCTCATCGCCGTGCTCGTCACGGTCACCGCCGGCGAGCCGCGGGTGCTCACGCTGCAGGATGCGCGCGCCCTGCCCTCCGGGCCGTTCGAATTGACGCATCGCTCACTGCAATCGGGGCTGCGCGCTTGGGTCGAGCGGCAGACTCGTCATCCGCTCGGCTACGTCGAACAGCTTTACACCTTTGCCGATCGCGACCGCGGGCTCGGGCCCGATCAGCGGGTCATCTCGATCAGCTATCTCGGCCTGACGCGCGAGCAGCCAGCGGTCGGCGGTTATGAAGCGAGCTGGCAGAGCTGGTATGTCTATCTGCCTTGGGAAGACCGGCGCCTCGGCATCCCGCCGATGATCGAGGCGGTGCTGGTCCCCAACCTCAAGGCCTTCGCCGAGGCGGCGCCGAACCGCACTCTGCGTCAGGAACGCGCCAACCGCATCGCCTTCACCTTCGGCCTCGAAGGCAGGCCGTGGAACGAGGAGCTGGTGCTGCAGCGCTATGAACTCCTCTATGAAGCAGGCCTCATCCCCGAGGCGCGCCGCTCGAAGCCTGAGCTCGGGCCGGCGCCGGCGCATGGCCGCAGCATGATCCTCGACCATCGCCGCATTCTTGCGACCGGCATCGCGCGGCTGCGGGCCAAGATCAAATATAACCCCGTGGTCTTCGAGCTGATGCCGGACACGTTCACCCTTCTGCAGTTGCAGCGCTGCGTCGAGGCGCTCGCCGGCCGCCTCGTGCACAAGCAGAATTTCCGCCGGCTCGTCGAACAGCAGGAGCTTGTCGAGGAGACCGGCCAGATGAGCCAGGACACGCGCGGACGCCCGGCCAAGCTCTTCCGCTTCCGCCGCGAAATCTTGACCGAGCGGGCGATCGTGGGGACCAAACTTCCCATCTCGCGCTCTTGACAAAACTTATACTCAACCCCAGCATATTATGAAGTAATGCTCAGGCGGAGTATATTCCATGGCCACCACCGCGCTCGCGCCTCGGGAGGATCTCTACGCCAAGGTACGGCACCAGATTCCGGCCATCGAATGGCCGGTGTTCGCCGTCGATATCGAGGCCATTCAGGCGCTGAAGAAGCGCCGCAACGCGGTGATCCTGGCGCATAATTACCAGACGCCTGAGATCTTCCATTGCATCGCGGACATCGTCGGCGACAGCCTCGCGCTGGCGCGTGAGGCGACGCAAGTCGACGCCGATGTCATCGTACTCGCCGGCGTCCATTTCATGGCGGAGACGGCAAAACTCCTGAACCCGCGCAAGACGGTCCTGATCCCCGATCCGGCCGCCGGCTGCTCGCTCGCCGAGTCCATTACGCCAGAGGACGTGCGCGAGCTGCGCCGCCGTCACCCCGGCGTGCCGATCGTCACCTATGTGAACACCTCGGCCGCTGTGAAGGCGGAATCCGACATTTGCTGCACCTCGGGCAATGCCCGCGCGGTCATCGAATCCCTGGGCGTGCCGCGCGTGATCATGATCCCCGACGAATATCTGGCGAAGAACATCGCCGCCGAGACCGGCGTCGAGATCATCACCTGGGCCGGGCATTGCGAAGTGCATGAGCGGTTCGGCGTGGAAGAAGTCGCAGAGCTGCGCGAGGATTATCCCGGCGTCGTCATTCTCGCGCATCCGGAATGCCCGCCGGAGGTGGTGAAAGCCTCAGATTTCTCCGGTTCGACCGCGGCAATCTCCTCTTACGTCGGCAGGAACCGGCCGGAGCGCCTGGCGCTGCTCACCGAATGTTCGATGAGCGACAATATCGCCATCCAATATCCGGAGCTCGAATTCATCCGCCCCTGCAATCTCTGTCCGCATATGAAGCGCGTCACGCTCCCGAAGATCCGTCGGGCGCTCGAGACGATGCGGCATGAGGTCGAGATCGATGCCTTAACCGCGGCGCGGGCGCGTCGGGCGGTGGAACGCATGCTGGCGGTGCGATGATGGACATTCACGATCTCGACGGGCGTGCGCTCATCATCGGCGGCGGCGTGGCCGGGCTGATGACGGCGCTCCATCTGGCGCCGGAACCTTGCGTCTTGCTGAGCAAGGCACCGCTCGGCCTGGAGACGTCGAGCATCCTGGCACAGGGCGGGATCGCCGCGAGCCTCGGGCCGGACGATGATGCCGCGCTGCATATCGCCGATACGCTTGCCGCCGGCGACGGGCTCTGCGTCGCGCCGGTCGTCCCGCGCATCATCCGCGCGGCGCCGGCCGCGATCGAAGATCTCGAGCGTTTCGGGGTTCAATTCGACCGAAGCCCCGATGGCACACTGCTGCTCGGGCTCGAGGCCGCGCATCGACGCGAACGGATCGTCCATGCCGGCGGCGATGCGACGGGGCGCGAGATCGTCCGCGCCCTGACGCGTGCGGTGCGGGCTTGCCCCTCGATCAGCGTGATCGAGGGCCTGGCCGCGCGGCGCCTCGCCCTCGAAGACGGCGCCGTGGCGGGGCTCCTCGCCCATGGTCCATCCATCCTCCTGCGGACGAGCCGCATCGTCATCGCCACCGGCGGAATTGGCGGTCTCTTCCCGCACGGGACAAATCCCAGCGGCTCGTTCGGCCAGGGCCTTGCGCTGGCGGCGCGCGCCGGCGCTCGACTCGCCGATCTCGAATTCATTCAGTTCCATCCGACCGCGCTCGATGCGCCTGGGTCTCCTTTGAGCCTGATCAGCGAGGCGGTGCGCGGCGAAGGCGCCATCCTGGTCGACGAGAAGGGCACGCGGTTCATGGCCGATACGCCGCGCGCCGAACTCGCGCCGCGCGACGTCGTGGCGCGCGCCGTCTGGCGCCACATGGCAGAAGGGCATCGCATCTTTCTCGATGCCCGCCGGGCGCGCGATCTCGATTTCGCCGGCCGTTTCCCGGCGATCACGGCGCTCTGCCGCGCGGCAGGCATCGATCCCGTCCGAGAACCGATCCCAGTGCGTCCGGCCGCGCATTATCACATGGGCGGCATCAAGGTGGATATCGAAGGCCACACGTCCGTCGAGGGACTCTGGGCCTGCGGGGAGGCCGCCTGCACCGGCCTGCATGGGGCCAATCGCCTCGCCAGCAATTCGCTGCTGGAGGCGGTGGTCTGCGCCGGCTTTACCGCCGCAGGCATCAGGGCCATGCCGGCGGTGCGGCGGCCCGTCGGGCGCATTGAGCCGGTCGCGCCGCGCAGCGAGGCGGGTCCGGTCCGCTCGATCCTCTCGCGCGCCGCGGGCGTCTTGCGCGACGGCGAAAAGCTCTGGCGCGCCGCGGCCGAGCTTTACCCGATCGCGGCGGGGAATGGCGTGGCGAGCGATGCGGCGCTTGTCGGCTTGATGATCGTCATCGCCGCTTTGCGCCGCGAAGAGAGCCGCGGCGCACATTATCGCGAAGACTTCCCGCAGCGCGACGCGACTTCGGGCTGGCAGCGCGAGATCGATCTCGCCGAGGCTTTCGAGACCGCCCGCGATCTCGCACCCGAAGCCGTCGCGTGACCATAGGATCGCGATGACCGCCCTGCCGCGGATCATGATTGAACCGCTCGTCCGCGCCGCTCTCCTCGAAGACCTCGGCCAGGCGGGCGATGTGACGAGCGACGCGATCGTGCCGCGCGAGGCGCGCGCGGAAGCCGCGCTTGTCGCCCGAAAGGGAGGCGTCGTCGCCGGCCTCGACCTCGCCAAACTCAGCTTCGAACTGGTCGATCCCGCAATCGAGACGCGTGTCGAGAAACACGACGGCGCAAAGCTGACGCCGGGAGAGACGATCGCCACGGTCCACGGGCCGGCGCGCGGAATCCTGACGGCCGAGCGCACGGCGCTGAACTTTCTCTGCCATTTGAGCGGTGTCGCCACCGCCACCGCTACGGCTGTCGCGGCGGTCGCGGGCTACAAGGCGCGCATCGTCTGCACCCGCAAAACGACGCCCGGCCTGCGCGCGGTCGAAAAATACGCAGTGCGCGTCGGCGGCGGCGGCAATCATCGCTTCGGCCTCGACGACGCCGTGCTCATCAAGGACAATCATGTTGCCATCGCCGGAGGCGTCGCCGAGGCGCTGCGGCGGGCCCGCAAGAACGTCGGGCATATGGTCAAGATCGAGGTCGAGGTGGATTCGCTCGCGCAACTTGCCGAGGCGCTGGCGGCCCGCGTCGATGCGGTGCTTCTCGACAATATGCGACCCGATATGCTGCGCGAAGCGGTCGAAATGGTCGGCGGAAGGGCCATCATCGAGGCCTCGGGCGGGATTACGCTCGAAAACGTCACGGCGATCGCCGCGGCCGGCGTCGATCTGATCTCGATCGGCTGGCTCACCCACAGCGCAGCGGCGCTTGACATTGGGCTGGATTTCCGCGGCTGAGCTGCTCAAATTGACTTTTTCGCGCTCCTGCTCCTATAAGGCGCGCGGCTTTAGGGCTGCGTCTCCCCTTCACGTGGCGTCCTGACCGGCAAGCCCTGGATCGCAGATTTTGCGCCGGGGCGCACGCTGCGGCCACTATGTGATTATTCGCGACGGAGTTGAAACGTGAAGCGGACCTATCAACCGAGCAAGCTGGTGCGCAAGCGTCGGCACGGCTTTCGCGCCCGCATGGCCACCCCCGGCGGCCGCAAGGTGATCGCCGCCCGGCGCGCGCGCGGCCGCAAGCGTCTGTCGGCTTGAGGCCCGAAGCTCACGTTCAAGGCAGGCCCAGCCGCAACCAGCGCCTGGCTGCGGAGCGGAGCATGACCGACGGCAGCATGGAACGGGCGCCGCCGCGAGGATTGGGGCGGCTGAAGAAACGCGCCGAATTCCTCAACGCCGCCAAGGGAAGGCGTATTCACGCCAAGAGCTTCAGCATTCATGCCGTCTGCCGCTCGAGCCATGCGGCCGATGCCGCGCCGCGCTTCGGCTTTACCGTGACGAAGAAGCTCGGCAGCGCAGTCGTTCGCAACCGCATCCGCCGCCGCCTGAAGGAGGCTTTGCGGCTCACGCCGGATCTTTCGGCGCGGGCGGGCTATGACTATGTGATCCTTGCGCGGGAGGCGGCCCTCGACCAAGCTTTTCCGGCATTGCAAGAAGAACTCGCCCGCGCCTTCGCTGAAATTCATGCGCCGGCGCGCCCGTCCGAGGCCAGGCGTTCGGCAAAACCGCGGCCGCTCGCCGCCGCGACAGCCAAAAAGATGAAAGACTAGGTTCGCCGCCATGTCGGAAGACAATAGGAATCTCTACCTCGCGATCGCGCTCTCGATCCTGGTCATCATCGGCTGGAATTATTTTTACGCCGCGCCGCAGCTCCAAAAGGAACGCCAGACCCAGGCGCAAATGCAGCAGCCGAGCACGGAGGCGCCGCAGCCCGGCTCACCGGCTGCGCTGCCACCGCCCAGCCCCAACGCGCCGCTGCAAGGCGGCGTGACCGGTGAGAGCCCGGGAGCGATCATGACTCGCGCCGCGGCAATTGCGGCGAGCCCCCGCGTGACGCTCGACAGCCGCGACCTGTTCGGCTCGATCGACCTTAAGGGGGCGCGGATCGACGACGTGTCGCTCAAGGCCTATCGCGAGACGCCCGACCCGCATAGCCCCAACATCGTGCTGCTTTCGCCCTCGGGATCGCCGGCGCCCTATTACGCCGAACTTGGCTTCGTCAGTAAGCCCGGCCAATCACTCGCCCTGCCGACACCAGAAACGGTTTGGAGCGCCGATCGCGACAAGCTGACGTCGCAGACGCCTGTCACGCTCACCTATGACAACGGCCAGGGACTCGTCTTCCATCGCCGCATTGCGGTGGATGACCATTACATGTTCACGATCACCGACAGCGTCGAGAACAAGTCGGGCTCGCCGGTGACGCTTTACCCCTATGCGCTCGTCTCCCGTCACGGCAAGCCGAAAACGTCCGGCTATTCCATTCTTCATGAAGGCATGGTCGGCGTCATCGGCGATTCGGGTGTGCAGGAGCCGACCTATGATTCCATCGAAAAGGAGCCGAGGGCCACCAAGAGCCTCGATGGGACCGGCGGCTGGCTGGGCTTTACCGATAAATATTGGGCCGCGGTCGTCATCCCTGAGCAACACGTGCCGTTCGAGGGCACGTTCTCGGCGCGCGGCACCGTGCACAAGATCTATCAGGCGGATTTCCTCGCTGAACCGATGACCGTTGCCCCGGGAGCAACTGCTGAGACGACCGCTCGCGTCTTCGCGGGCGCCAAGCAAGTCCAGACGCTGGATATGTACCAGAACGATCTCGGCATCAAGAAATTCGAGCTGCTGATCGACTGGGGCTGGTTCTATTTCATCACCCGGCCGATGTTCCAGCTCCTCGACCTCATCTACAAGTTCACCGGCAATTTCGGCGTGGCGATCCTGATCGTCACGGTGCTCATCAAGCTCGCCTTCTTCCCGCTCGCCAACCGCAGCTATCTCTCGATGGCGAAGATGAAGGGGGTGCAGCCGCAGATGACGGCGCTCCGCGAGCGCTACGCCGACGACAAGGTGAAACAGCAGCAGGAGCTGATGGAGCTCTACAAGCGCGAGAAGATCAACCCGGTCGCCGGCTGTCTGCCGATGCTGATCCAGATACCGGTCTTCTTCTCGCTCTATAAGGTGCTGTTCATCACGATCGAGATGCGCCAAGCCCCCTTCTTCGGCTGGATCAAGGATCTGTCGCAGCCGGATCCAACCAACGTCTTCAATCTTTTCGGCTTGCTGCCCTATGATCCCACCTCGTTGCCGCTCATCGGCCATTTCCTCGCGATCGGCATCTGGCCGCTGATCATGGGGTTCTCGATGTTCGTCCAGATGAAGATGAACCCGGAGCCGCCGGACCCCGTGCAGAAGCAGATGTTTGCCTGGATGCCGGTGATCTTCACCTTCATGCTGGGAACTTTCCCCTCCGGTCTCGTCATCTATTGGACGTGGAACAACCTGCTGTCCGTCGCCCAGCAGACGCTGATCATGCACCGCGCCGGGGTGAAGATCGAATTGTGGAGCAATCTCGCCAACACGTTTCGCCGAAAGGCGACGACATGAGGATTAGCTGACTGGGAGGGAGCTTCCTTCTCCCGCAGCGGGAGAAGGACCGTGCGTCATCATCGATTCTGCTAACGATCAGACGACCACCATGCAGAAATTTCTTGCCAAAAGAAGTCACTTCTCTTGACGCCCCAGCCGGCGGAAGACCGCGAGAGCCCTGCGCAAGATTTCGCGGAATTGGGACGCAGGCTCTTCGCCGCCGAATGCACATTCGTTCGGACAGTGACGGAAGTTGCACAATTGCCGCCTCCCGCTCCCGCTGAGATCGCCTTGGCCGGTCGCTCCAACGTCGGCAAATCCTCTCTTCTGAACGCGCTGACAAGCCGCAAGAGCTTGGCGCGGACTTCTCGCGCGCCGGGACGGACGCAGGCCCTCAATTTCTTCGCGCTCGGCGGCACGCCCTCAGCGCCTGGGCTTCGCCTCGTCGATATGCCGGGCTATGGCTATGCCGCCGCGCCAAAGGAGAAAATCGCCGCCTGGACGAACCTCATGCAGGACTACCTGCGCGGCCGGGCAGGCCTCTTGCGCGTCTTCGTGCTCGTCGACGGCCGCCATGGTTTGAAGCCGATCGACCTCGAGATGCTCGACAGGCTCGACCGGGCGGCGGTCTCCTATCAAGTCATCCTCACCAAAGGCGATTGCCTGAAACGGGCGGAACGGGATCGCCGGCATGCCGAAACGACGGCGGCGCTGGCCAAGCGGCCGGCCGCCTTTCCGGACGTGCTCCTCACCTCGGCGGCGGAGGGCGAGGGGATTGACGAGCTTCGCGCCGCCATCGCCCGGCTTCTTGCCGAACATGGATGTTGAAAGATGAGCCGCTTTGCCGGCCAGCGGGCCATGAATCCCGCTGGCTCGCATTGAGCTTGTCACGCCGAAACGTTAAAAGGCGCCAGCCAGCCGGATGAGGGCCATGAAGGAAACGCCACAGGAGCGCGCGCAGAAGCAGGCCGAGATCCTCATGCAGGCGCTGCCGCACATGCTGCATTACGACGATGCGATCGTCGTCGTGAAATATGGCGGCCATGCCATGGGCGACGAAGAGGTCGCCCGCCGCTTCGCCCGCGACATGGTTCTCCTCGAACAATCGGGCGTCAATCCGGTGGTTGTGCATGGCGGCGGCCCGCAGATCGGCGCCATGCTTGCCAAGCTGGGCATCAAGTCGGAATTTTCCGGCGGTCTCCGAATCACTGACCGCGCTACGGTCGAAATCGTCGAGATGGTGCTCGCCGGCTCGATCAACAAGCAGATCGTCGGCTTCATCAATGCTCAAGGCGGCCGCGCCATCGGACTTTGCGGCAAGGACGGCAATATGGTGACCGCCACCAAAGTGGTCTACACGGTCGAGTCGCACTTAACCGGCGTCGAGGAGGAAATCGATCTCGGCTTCGTCGGCGAGCCGGCGAAGGTCGATACGACGGTCCTCGATTCCGTGCTCGGGCGCGAGCTGATCCCGGTGCTCGCCCCCATCGCACAAGGCAGCGAGGGCGAGACCTATAACGTCAACGCCGACACGTTTGCCGGCGCCATCGCCGGCGCGCTCAAGGCCAAGCGCCTCATCCTCCTGACCGACGTGCCGGGCGTGCTCGACGCCGAGCAGAACATCATCAAGGAATTGCGCACCGAGGACATCCGAGCGCTCATTGCCGACGGCACGATCACCGGCGGGATGATTCCCAAGGTCGAGACCTGCATCTACGCGCTCGAACAAGGCGTCGAGGGCGTCGTCATTCTCGATGGCAAGATGCCGCACGCGGTGCTCATCGAGCTCTTGACGGACCTCGGCGCCGGAACGCTGATCACGCGGTGATTCACAAGGAAACGATAGGCGAGGATCGCAGCCGGCCCTTCGATGCCGCGAAGGCCGAGCCGCGCGAATCGGCGTCCGCCGATCACGCGCGCTCGCAATCGAGCTTTGCGCATGTCGACACCTGGGTCTTCGACCTCGACAATACGCTCTATCCCGCCGATTGCGATCTCTGGCCCAAGATCGACCATCGGATCACTCTGTTTCTCGCCAGCCTCTTCGGTCTCGACGGGATCTCGGCGCGCGCATTGCAAAAGTTCTATTACCAGCGCTACGGCACGACGCTGCGCGGCCTCATGGCAGACCATGCGATCAGCTCCGTGGAATTCCTCGCCTTCGTGCATGATGTCGATCGCTCGTCGCTGATCCCCAACCTCTCGCTCGCAACCGCGATCACGGCCCTGCCCGGCCGCAAGCTTATCCTGACCAACGGCTCGCGCGACCACGCGCTTCGCACCGCCGAGGCCTTGGGCCTTGCCCCCATGTTCGACGACATATTCGACATCGTCGCAGCCGAGCTTCTCCCGAAGCCGGAGATTGCCGCCTATGAACGCTTTTTCGACAGACATGCGGTCGATCCGAACAGGGCCGCGATGTTCGAGGACATTGACCGCAATCTCATCATTCCACACCAGAGAGGAATGACGACCGTGCTCGTCGTGCCGAAACCAGGTCAGCCGGATCATCGCGAACCCTTCGAGATTCCCGCGACCGAGGCGTTGCCGCACGTCAACTTCGTGACCAGCGACCTCGAAGGATTCCTTGCCGAGATCTGCCGCAAAAGCAAGCAAGGCGACCTGAACATCACCTGCACTCGCCGCCCATTGACATCGCCGGTTGCGCGGACGAAACCTCACGGATCTCGCGGCTGGAGCGGACCATGCGGAGCGAAGACCTCGAAAAGATCATCGATGCGGCTTTCGAGGATAGAGGGCAAATAAATAGCGCGACGCAAGGCGAGGTGCGCGCCGCAGTCGAGGCGGCGCTTGCGCTTCTCGATCAAGGCAAGCTCAGGATCGCCGAGAAAATCGCCGGCAAGAGCGGACCCGAGGCCTGGCGCGTGAGCCAGTGGCTGAAGAAGGCCATCCTCCTCTCCTTCCGGCTAAACGACGCAAGGTTGATTTCCGGGGGTCCCGGAGGCGCGTTCTGGTGGGACAAGATGACATCGAAATTCGAGGGCTGGGGAGCGAAGGAATATGCCGAGGCGGCCATTCGGGCGGTGCCCGGCGCAATCGTGCGGCGCTCCGCCTATATCGCCCCAGGCGTCATCCTGATGCCGTCCTTCGTCAATCTCGGCGCCTATGTCGGCGAAGGCACGATGGTCGACACCTGGGCGAGCGTGGGCTCATGCGCACAGATCGGCAGGAACGTGCATCTGTCGGGCGGCGTAGGCATAGGCGGCGTGCTCGAGCCCTTGCAGGCCAATCCGACGATCATCGAGGATAACTGCTTCATCGGCGCCCGATCCGAGGTCGTCGAAGGCGTGGTCGTCGGGGAAGGCGCCGTGCTGGCGATGGGAACGTTCATCTCGGCCTCGACCAAAATCGTCGATCGGACGAGCGGGAAGATCCATATCGGTCACGTTCCGCCCTATTCGGTGGTCGTGCCGGGCGCTTTGCCGGGCGAGCCTCTGCCCGGCGGAAGGCCCAGTCCGTCGCTTTCTTGCGCCGTCATCGTCAAGACGGTCGATGCGAAGACACGCGCCAAAACGGCGATCAATGAATTGCTCAGGGATTGATGGGGCACTCTCGCACCTATTTCCTATTCCGCTCCGACAGCGGACGGATCGATGCCGCAACCTGGTGGCGCGGCACATTGTTGCTCGCCGGCATCCTCATCGGCCTCGGCATCGGCTGGGTGTTCGTCGAACCCTATGCCGACCACGATCTCAACACGACACCTCTCATGACGGCGGCGATTCTCGCCGCCAATCTCTGCCGCCTGCTGTTTGGCTTTTCGATCATCCTGATCCTCGTCAGCCACTATAATCTCAGCGCCAAGCGCTGGCGCGATATCGGTCGGCCCGCTGCTTTGGCTGGGCTTTTGCCCTTCCTCGCGTGCCTCTGCGCCGCCGCGCACTGGCTCGAGCCGCGCCTCGATCACGCCCTGCCGCACGCGGCGACGCTCGCCGCCGACCTCGTTCTGATTCTCATCTTCGTCTGGAACGTCGTCGAACTCGGCGGCTTGCGTTTACGGCCGCCGCAGCGGGGTTGACCCGTCTTGCTCAACGCGTGGGCCGATTCGAAATGTCTGCGATCCTGCCCTATAAGTTCGCGATTCGATAAGGGCCGCGGTCGAACAGAATGTCTCAAAATCCGCCATCGGCGCTCGATCTCTGCCGGGCGCTCATCCGCTGTGCTTCCGTCACACCAAATGACGCGGGCGCGCTCGCGCTCCTCGAGAATTATCTGAAGGCCGCAGGCTTTGCGACATTTCCCCTGCGCTTCTCGGAACCCGGAACGCCGGATGTCGATAATCTTTACGCGCGGATTGGCAGCGGCGCGCCCTATCTTCTCTTCGCCGGGCACACCGATGTCGTGCCACCCGGCGATCGCGCGCAATGGCGCTTCGATCCCTTCGCGGCGGAGGTGGCAGACGGCATGATCTGGGGCCGCGGCGCCAGCGACATGAAGAGCGCCGTCGCCGCCTTTGCCGCAGCGGCAACGGCCTATGTCGCCGAGCACCCGACCCTCAAAGGCTCGATCGGCTTTCTGATCACCGGCGACGAGGAAGGGCCGGCCATCAACGGCACCGCAAAGCTGTTAACCTGGGCCGAAGCGCGCGGCGAACGTTTCGACCATTGCCTTGTGGGCGAGCCGACGAGCGTGGAGGCGCTCGGCGATGCGATCAAGATAGGCCGGCGCGGTTCACTCAACGCCAGGCTCAATGTTCACGGCAGGCAGGGCCACGTCGCTTATCCGCGGCGCGCGGATAATCCGATCCCGCCCCTCATGCGCCTGCTCGAGGCGCTGATCGTGACGCCGCTCGATGCGGGCACGGCGCATTTCGAGCCGTCCAATCTCGAGATCGTGTCGGTCGATGTCGGCAATCCGGCGATGAACGTCATCCCGGCCGCCGCGCATGCGCATTTCAATGTCAGGTTCAACGATCTTTGGACGCCTGCGACGCTTGAAGCGGAGATTGCCGGCCGATGCGCTGCCGCAGCGCCAAACGCCGACTATAACCTCTCCTTCGAGCCCTGCAATGCTTTGGCCTTCCTCACCGAGCCCGATCGGTTCACCGAAGTCGTGGCGGCGGCAATCGCGGCCCGCACCGGCTTGAGGCCGGCGCTTTCGACCTCGGGCGGCACGTCGGATGCGCGCTTCATCCGCGCCTATGGCCCGGTCGTCGAATTCGGTCCCGTCGGCGCAACCATGCACATGATCGACGAACGCGTCGCAATTGCCGATCTCGACGCGCTGACCGAGATCTATCGGGACGTTCTGGAGAGATATTTCGGATGACAGAAGACAGAAGACAGAGGACGGAAGACGGAAGAAATCTGTCGTCTGTCGTCCGTCCTCTGTTCTCCGGCTTCACAGCCTGAACCCTTCGCCAAGATAGAGGCGGCGCACCTCGGGATCGGCGACGATCTTCTCCGGCGTCCCTTCGGTCAATACCTGGCCGGAGTGAATGATATAGGCCCGGTCGATGAGATCGAGGGTCTCGCGAACATTGTGGTCGGTGAGGAGGACGCCGATCCCGCGCCGTTTGAGATGTTGGACGAGAAGCCGGATCTCGCCGATGGCGATCGGGTCGATGCCGGCGAAAGGCTCGTCGAGCAGCATGAAAGATGGATGGCCGGCGAGCGACCGCGCGATCTCGCAGCGGCGGCGCTCGCCGCCGGAAAGCGCGATGGCCGGCAATTTGCGCACCCGCGCGATGTCGAATTCGGCAAGCAGGGATTCGAGCTCCTCACGCCGTTTTTGCTTGTCTGGCTGGGTGATCTCGAGCACGGCACGAATGTTCTCTTCGACGCTGAGGCCGCGAAAAATCGAGGGCTCCTGGGGCAGATAGCCGATGCCGAGCCGGGCGCGCCGGTACATGGGCAGGCTCGTGATATCATAGTCGTCGAGCAAGATGATTCCGGAGTCCGGCCGGATGAGGCCGGTGATCATGTAGAACAAGGTGGTCTTGCCGGCGCCATTCGGGCCAAGCAGGCCGATAACCTCCCCACGGTGAACAAGGAGATTCACGTCATTGATGATCCTGCGCCCCTTGAAGGTCTTGCTCAGCGCCTGGGCGACGAGGGAACCCTCGATCTCGCCGTTTGCTCTGGAATCCGGCAAGATTCCCTGAGCAGGTTCGGCAGGCCGCCCGGCGAAAGAAGGTTGTGAAGCCGAAGGCTTCGCCGGTTCGGCTGAACCCGGCCCCTCGTGCTCTCGCCAGTTTTCGAGATCCTCGGGAAGCCATTCCGGATCGAGAGGAACATGCGCATTGGCCGCATCGGCTTCGGCGAGAAGCCAGCCTGCGCTCTCCCCCATGACGCGCTGCTCCTTGCGCCCGAACAGGGCGCGCAAGCGGCCGGCCCAAGCGGCTGCGCGGCTGCGTCGATCGGCGCCTTTGACCGAAGCGAGATCGGTAGATTTGCCGCGCAAGGCAAAGTCGCCCTCGGTGCTCAAACTCATTGGGGATTGGGCTCCGGCTTCTCGGCGCCCGCCTCCTTGCTCGATTTGTTCGCGCTTCCTGCTTCGGGTTCGCTGTTGGGAAGGAACATGCTCCGGACATGACCGGTGACGACGGCTTGGCCGCTCTTCACATCATAGACGATATGGTCGCCCTTGGTCACGTTCGGACCCTGGGTCAGACTGACATTGCCGTCGAGATAGACTTTGTCTTCGGCCTTCTCGTAAATTCCGGAATCGCCAGTGGCGATCTGATCTTTTGAAATGAGGGTGACCGGGCCGGCCGCTTCCATACGGCGCATCTGGCTCGACGAAGAAGGCGGCCCGGGACGCGCGCCGGACTCCTTCGGGTTGAGAAATACGACGAGCAGAGGCGTTTTCAGCGTCGTGTCGCCGCGCACGGCAACGACATTGCCGCTATAGACGAGCTTTTGCTCTTTGTCATAATAGTCGAGCTTGGAGGCATTGATATTGATGCGCTCCTTGCCATTGCCGCTTTGCGCCGCCTTGGCTTCTCCTGGCAAAATCGGGGATCCGCCGAACCAGAACGCGCCGCAGCACAAGATCAGGGCGCGCAAGACCAAGCGCGAACCGCTGGCGCGCTTCACTTCGACGCCTCCTCGGAGCTAGCGGCCGTCTCGGCGTCCATGCCACCCGAGTCGACGACCGATTTGACCTCGCCTTGGAAGGAGATCTTGTGGCCATTGTCGGTGATGTCCATGCGGTCGGCAGAAATCGTGCTGCCGTCGTTCATGATCACGAGCACCGGCTCCTCGGTGAGGAGAGCGCTGGATTGCAGATCGACGGTGGCGCTCCGCATCCGCATATCATAGCCGCTTACGTCGTTCTTGATGCGGACGTCGTCGCGCAACCAGACGATGTCCTGACTGCTGTCATAGATCCCTCTCCGCGCGGTGATCTTCGCGGTCGTCGCATCGTCCAATCCGACCTTGGCGTCGACGCCAACGAGATTGATGACGCTCGGGTTGAGGATGTCCTGCGTGCCTGAGAGACCGGTCAACTCGAAGGGTTGGCCATCTTGGCGAAAGCCCTTCATCTTCGGCGTCTTGAGCGTGACGACGGAGCCCTGAAGACCCACCTGGTCGACCGACAGAGTGCGGGGCAGCCGCTTGAACGGGTCAAACAAGATGAGGATCCCGAGCGCCAGCACGCCGAGACTGCATCCGACGATAATGAAGTGCCGAAGATAGCGCACGAAAATCGAATGCAGCCGCGCGATGCGAATCGCGCGCGGCGACCTCCCGACAGGCAGATCCAGCCGTCCGCCTGAAAATTCGGGAGCGCGTGTCAGGTCAGTCATACGCGAATCTGTCATCTGCTTTTGCCCGACCGCGGTCGGACCTATCGACGGCTTCCGGCATGGCGGCCGCAACGCTATAGGGCAGCTTTCCTTCGGTTCTCATCCTATCCTACTTATCGCATTTCGGGGCGGGTGCCCGGCATCAATTTCCCGGGACACGCGCCGATCTTTGCAAGCCTTTATAATCGCTATTATTTCGTGTCATTCGTGCGAAAAGATGTCCGCATCTGGCCAGCCCATGAGATCGAGCTTCGCCCGGGTCGGAAGAAAACCGAAACAGGCGGCGGCAAGCTCGCTACGGCCCTCGCGCGCCAGCATGGCGTCGAGCTTGGCGCGCAGCGCGTGCAGGTGAAGCACATCGGATGCCGCATAAGCGAGTTGCGCCTCCGATAAGGCGGGGGCGCCCCAATCCGAACATTGCTGCTGCTTTGACAAGTCGATCCCGAGCAGCTCGCGGGCGAGATCCTTGAGGCCATGCCGATCGGTATAAGTCCTGGTCAGTTTCGAGGCGACTTTGGTGCAATAAAGCGGCGCGGCCATCACGCCGAAAGTCTTGTACAGGATCGCGATATCGAAACGCGCATAGTGGAAAAGCTTGGTCACGCCTGGGTCGGCCAGGAGTTTCTCGATGTTCGGCGCGTGTTTCTGCCCCGCGGCGATCTGCACGATTTCCGCCGTCCCGTCGCCTCGCGACACCTGGACCAGGCAAAGCCGGTCGCGATGCGGCACAAGTCCCAGGGTTTCGCTATCTATGGCGACGCTGTCGCCGAAATCGACACCATCCGGCAGGTCGCCCTTGTGGAGACTTATCGTCATTTATGAGCTTCGGCCGTCCGGCTGCAAAAAGACATTCGCCGGGTACCACCCGGCGATAGGCTTAGCAAGTTTCGCGGGCCTGCGCGCGGCGGCAAGCAAGTCGAAATCAGCCTGGTTGGCCCAAGCCGGCTACATCCTCTTAAGAAGGAGCGGCTTGCCTTCATTGGGGTCCTTCAGCCAAGTACCGTTGGCTTGCAGATCGAGATGGGTCGTATGGCCCCTGCGTGCGGTCAAGACCAGGCGCCCCTTGGCGAGCCGCCAGCCGACCGGATCGAAGATCATGATGCCTTGGTCGCGGCAGCCGGGCGCCAAGGACGCTTTATTGCCGCCCGGAGCTTTCGCCTGATCATCGAGTATCAAGAGGCAGCCTGCGTCCTTGCCGCCCTCGCGCTCGATAGAATATCGGCCGGCAACGTCACCGGGCTCCAGGGCCAAAGCCGCGGCCGAAGGTTTCGGCGGCGCTGCGGCCGAAGGTTTGGGCGGAGATGCAGCGGGAGGCTTCGCCGGCGATGAAGTCGCCGGCTTCGACGGTGTGGCTTGGACCACATCGAAGCCAGGTGCGTGGCTCACATCTTCCGGCTCGAACCCGGAGCCCGTGTCGACATTCACAGCGACGAGTTCGTAGATTTCTCCCTTCGGACCGATGGCGGCAAGCGACATGTCCCCCGCCTCGGCGCTGGGGAGCGCCATCCCAGCAGCTTGCGAGGATGTGAGCAAGGCCAGGGCAAGCCCGAGGCAAGCCAAGCCGCCGCAGGCCGCAGAGCGGTTCCCGATCTTCATCTCCATCCTCCCTTGAGCGGCGACGCACCGGTCCTAGCCTGTAAATGATTCGGAGCCGGATTGTCCTTGATGTGCGGGCCAGGACATCAAGAGCCGGCACGGTTAAATCTCAATGAACGTCGGCGCTTTCATGCCAGTGCCGCAGGGCGAGATTGTCGAGAGCGGCTGCCGGACAGGCGACGAGGATGGCCAGAGCGGCCCCGAAAAGCCGTAGTTGTGTTTGCATCCGATGCATTCTGCCGGCATGCCGCGACGCGGAATGTTTCGCGCGGATGCACCCAATGTGCAAGGGCCGGCCGACTTGATGGCACGCGTTCGAGGCCCTAGGCTCGCCGCATTGCGAGCCGCGGCCAAAGGGGAAGACCGATGCTGCCGACGCGGTTTTGGGCCGAGATGAGCTGGAAGGACTTCCAGAGCGCCGACATGGAAGAGACGATCGCCGTGCTGCCGACGGCGGCCGTCGAGCAACATGGACCGCATCTGCCGCTTGGCGTCGATCTTTTCCTCATGCAGGGTTATATCGAGCGCGTCGTGGCGCGGCTGCCCGAGGATCTGCCCGTGCTTTTCTTGCCCGTGCAGGCGATCGGCGCCTCGATCGAACATGCCGATTTTCCCGGCACGCTAACGCTCTCGGCGACAAGCCTGCTGCATCTTTTGACCGAGATCGGCGAATGCGTCGAGCGCACCGGCTGCCGCAAGCTCGTCCTTTTGAATTCGCACGGCGGCAATGCTTCGCTGCTCAACATGGTCGCACATGATCTGCGCGCCCGCCTCGACATGTTCGTCGTCATGGCCACCTGGCACAGGTTCGGGTATCCGGACGGGCTCTTTTCGGTCGAGGAACAGGCGCATGGAATCCATGCCGGCGATATCGAGACCTCGCTGATGCTGACTTTTCGCCCCGACCTTGTGCGGCGCGACGCGCTCGACAATTTCGTCTCGCAAAGCAGCGCGGTTGAGGCCGACTTTACCTGGCTACGCACTGGGCAGCCGACCGGCTTCGGCTGGATGGCGCAGGACTTGTCTGCCTCCGGCGCCATGGGCAATGCCGCCGCCGCGAGCGCCGAAAAGGGCGAGGCCTCGGCCGATTACGGCGCGACGGCCTTCATCGAGTTGCTGCAGGATGTCGAGGCCTTCGATCTGGCGAGGCTCGGCGAGCCTCCGGGCGAGTGAGACGGCCATATGACTCACGCCCTACATCGTCATGGCCATGACGATTCATTGCTGTCGAGCAATCCGGATCAGGCTCTTCTCGTAGCGCAGCGCCGGCGCTCCATCGGCATAATAATCCTCGATCTGGCCGATACATCGGTAGCCGCGTCGCTGATAGAGCGCGATCGCCCGGCGGTTGCGTCCGCGAACCTCGAGCCGCATGTCCGTGGCGCCATGTCGGCGCGCGGCTGCCTCGGCGGCGCGCAAGAGGGCATTGCCCAGATCGCGGCCGCGCGCGGCACGACAGACGGCAATCGAATAGAGCCGTGCCAGACGGGAGCCCTTGCGCAGGGCGACAAGACTGTAGCCGAGGATCGATCCTCTCGCGTCGAAGACGAGGAGAACGGTGTTCGGAGCCGCCAGGAAGTAGCGCAGGCTGCGGCGCGACAGCCGGTCGTCCACGAAGGATTCATTTTCGATTGCGACCAGCGCCGCAAGATCGGAAGCGCGAGCCGGTCTGATTGGCATCGGATTAATTGATGTCGGAACGAACAGCCATGGTGTCTTCGTTCTCAGCTTGACCCATCATCTTATCCGAAAAGTCTGCAACCTTTCGGTACTTATTCCGCGCGCCAGGGATAGGTCCATGTTTCGGTGAGCGCCTTCGTGCCGGTGCGCAGAAAGGCCCGCAGATCCGTCGATTGCCCGGGATCGAGTTGAAGGTCGATGGTGGCGCGAAATCCATTCGTGTGGCTGTTGAACACGATCCAGGAGCGCAGGATCTTGCCCTGGCTGGTGCTCGCAACGACTTCCACCAATTGCGGATTCTGGGCGTAAAATGCGAGATCGCCGCCGGCGAAATCGATGATGAAGCGGTGCGAGCCGGGCGTGAGCGGTTCCGGCGAGCCGAGCGCCCGGGCCGCGGTTTGATAGGTGCCAACGACCTGGCCGTTGGGCGACAGCCGGGCAAGAGAGAGGCTGGAGGTAATGCGATAGCTGAAGCTGCGGCCCGCATCGGGCGCATCCTTGGGAACGAAGGACGCGACGATGTTGTCACTGGCCTCGTCCGTGGTCGGCAGCTCGACGAGTTCGATCTGCCCCTCGCCCCAATTCCCGTGCGGCTCGACGAAGCAAGTCGGCCGCAATTCATAGGCGAGATCGAGATCCTGATAATGGTCGAAATTGCGGTCGCGCTGCAAAAGGCCGAAACCGCGCACTTGGTGATCGAGGAAGTCCGAGACCTCGAGGCGCGGCGGATTGCGCAACGGCCGCCAGATCCATTCTCCCGTCACCGAATTGACGAGCAGGCCGTCTGAATCGTGCAATTCGCGACGGAAATCGTCGTTGTAACGGTGATCGTTCTCACCCACGAAGAACATCGAGCTCAACGCCGCCAGACCGAATTTCACGTCGGTTCTGCGTCGGAACAGCGTCATGACCACCTCCAGCACCGAATCGACTCCAGGATAGAGATCGAAGCGATAGGCGCCGGTCGCTGCTTCGCCGTCGAGCAGACCATAGATCGTGGCGTGTTCCGCGTTGGGAAGTGGCGTCTCGATCCAGAATTCCCGAAAGAATGGAAACTCCTCGGCGGTCGAACCGGCGTTGACCGCCAACCCGCGCGCTGAGAGGCCGTAGCGCTGGTCGCGGCCGAGAAAGCGAAAATAGCTCGCCCCGAGAAAGGCGATCACCTCGTCGAAGACGGTCGGAGAGTTGAGCGGGAAATGCAGCCGAAAGCCGGCGAAGCCCAGGTTCACCGGAAAGGTCGTGTCGAGCTTTGTGTGGCCGAAATCGAACAGATCGGCGGTATAGGGGATCGGCGTCGGGATGCCGTCTCTGATCGTGTTGACCGTCACCGGCCGCAGGAAGAGATGGCCGAGATGAAACAATTCCAATCGAAAGAGGCTGCCAGGGAAGTTCAGGAAAGCCTTGTCGGGTCGAAAGCGGATGTCGCGCCAAGTGTCGAAATCAAATTTCTTCAACGACTCAGGCAGAGGCGGCGGCGCGATATCGAACGGCACGGCGGCGAGCTCCCGCGCACGGCGCACGACATCGTCATAGCCGAACCTGGGAGGCTGGGCGGATGGCGCGGTCTGAGCGAAGATGCTGTCGGCGCCCAGGCCCAGCATGCCCGAGGCAATCGAGCCTCGAGCGAGAAGCGAATTGGCGAGAAGGCAGTTGGCAAGAGAGTTGGCGAGGTTGCGGCGGGTAAGTTCGGCCATGATTCGTGACGGGAGGAAGGAAGCTCAGATGATCGCGGGTGCCGAGGATCGCGAGAGCGTGCGCTTCGCAACCTCGGGCGGAGGGGTAGTCGGCTTTTGCGAAGCCGGCAAGTCTGCTGATGCCGCGATTTCGGAGTCCGAATTGTGGCATGGGTCGGCAAATTCGCGCCGTCACGATTGTTTGAAAAAAACCCTTGTAATGTGCGCAGATATTCTTATTTTCGATTTGCCCATTTTCGCACGTGCCTGTGGTCGCGTGTCGATAGGCGGCGATCCGGACAAGAGGCCGGTTAACCGCCTGTAAAAATCGACAGCCGGAGGCGAACCGGCGAACCCCGCCAAACGGGGGACGCGACTTAAAGCAACGACGGACCGGGCTTTTTCGTCTCTGCCAGTTTCCAAACCTGGCTTACCGAAGAGGCTTGTCTTTCTTGCCGGGCGTGCGGATCGGGAACTCATCCCTTTCCAAGCGAAGGCCATGTTGGTTCGGACGGCAGCTCGTGCCGCACGACTGAGCATAGCCAACGGCGCAGCATCTGGCCGCGGCGCGGCCATGGAGATCTTCCATGGCATGCACACCGCGGTCGCCGATGGCGCAACACTGAAGCGGCGGCGTCTCCACAACACGCCGAATCAGCAAGCGTCACCACCCGAAGCTTGGCTCGTTTTGCGCGGCCTCGCCGCGCTTTCGAAGGGATGCCGCGATGACCGATCGTATCCACGAATTCCTCCGCAACCGACGCGAGGACGGCCCTTGCCTCGTCCTCGACCTCGATGTCGTGCGCGACAATTACCTGGCTTTCGCCAAGGCGCTGCCGGACACCCGCGTCTATTATGCCGTGAAAGCCAATCCCGATCCCCAGGTTCTCGAACTTCTGGTGCGGCTCGGTTCGTCCTTCGACACGGCTTCGGTGAGCGAGATCGAGCAGGTGCTCGCCGCCGGCGCCGGGCCGGAGCGGATCAGCTACGGCAACACGATCAAGAAGGAGCGCGACATCGCGCGGGCCTATGGCCTCGGCGTGCGCCTGTTCGCTGTCGATTGCGCGGCGGAGGTCGAGAAGATCGCGCGGGCGGCGCCGGGCGCGAAGGTCTTCTGCCGCATCCTGTGCGACAATAGCGGTGCCGAATGGCCCCTGTCGCGCAAGTTCGGCTGCCTGCCGGCCATGGCCGCGCAAGTGCTCGAACAGGCACATCGCCTGGGCCTCGTTGCCTACGGGCTCTCCTTCCATGTCGGCTCGCAGCAGCCCAACCCAAAGAGCTGGGACAATGCGTTGAAAGCGTCGGCCGCGATCTTCCGCGACCTCGCCGAGCGGGGCATCGGCCTTCAGATGGTCAACCTCGGCGGCGGCTTCCCAGCCAAGTACCTGAAGGATGTGCCGGCTGTGAAGACCTATGGGCAGGCGATCTTCCGGGCGCTGCGCAAGCATTTCGGCAACCGAATCCCGGAGACGATCATCGAGCCGGGCCGTGGGCTCGTCGGCAATGCCGGCGTGATCGAGGCCGAAGTCGTGCTGATCTCGAAGAAGTCCGACGAAGACCGGGTGAGATGGGTCTATCTCGACATCGGCAGGTTCAATGGCCTCGCGGAGACAATGGAAGAGATGATCCGCTATCCGATCCGCACCTCTTTCGATGCCGATCCGATGGAGCCTTGCGTGATCGCGGGACCCTCCTGCGACTCGGTCGATGTGCTCTATGAGAAAGAGCCCTATCCGCTGCCGGTCAGCCTGGAAATCGGCTCCAAGGTGCTGATCGAGGGAACCGGAGCCTATACGGCGACCTACTCGTCGGTCGGCTTCAACGGCTTCGCGCCGCTGAAATCCTACGTGATTTGAGCCGCGTGCGCGTCCGGATCGGCGATTCGGGCGCGCCTTTCCCTGCAAAGGGATTTCGGTCCTTGCCTCATGCCCTGAGGCGTGGCGAGAACCGGCGCAAGCGCTGGACAACCCCCTTCAGCCGCTCGCGCAGATTGCGCCGCAGGCGTTCGCGCTCCACGGCAGCGGAAAATCCCTTCCGGTCGACGGCCAGCGCGACGAACAAATCGGCGATCTCCAGCCGCTCCCTCCACAGGTTTTCGAGCATCGGATGGTCCAGAGTGGCGCAGGAATCGGTGAGCGCGATACGCGTGTCGGCGAGCAGCGACCGGCTCAGTTCCAAGCTCAGAAGAACGCCGGGCGAGAAAGCAGCGAAAGCTTCGTCATAGGCAATCTTCCAGAAAAACGCCCGGTCGCCGCTCAGCAGCACGATCGCCATGGCGATCGGCCTACCGGCGCAATCGAGGCTCGCGATGCGCCACTTCCGCTCCGCCGACAATGCGGCGATGAGGCCGCGGGCGAAATTTGCGCGGGCCGGCGATTTCAGGAAGGCGGTGCCGCGCCGACCCTTCCGGCCCCTGGCTTCGAGCGCCAGAAACTGTTCGGCCCCAAGTCTGAGCTCTTCCGGCTCGCTCAACAAGCGGAAGCGCACGGCGCCCTCGGCCTGAAGCCGCCGGCGCGCTCTATTGAAGTTTTTCCGTCGCTTTGACCGAAACGATCGTTCGATGTCATGCTCCGAGTCCGCGCTGCCAGAGAGCATGGCGCGCCGGTAGACGGCGAATCGACGGACGCTGCGGCCTTCAGCGTTGGCCAGCGCGATCAAAAGCCGCGCGGTGGGCCCGTCTTGCGGAAGCGACGGAAACATGAGCCCCACCACCTTTGGCCAATGCTCTCGACAAAATGCAAAGATCGCCGCGAGCGCTTCCTCGGCGCGCTCGCGGTCGAGCAGCGGAGTGCCGAGCGGCGCTTGCTCATGCGTCCAGACTCGGGCCTGAAGGCGGCCCGGCCGCTCAAGCGGGCAAACGCCCAGCAGTCTGCGGCTGCCGTCCCACACGAAGAGGAAATGCGGCGACGGTGCTTGGCGAGGTGGCGGGCGGCAGGAAGCGCAAATCCCGGCTCGAGAAAACCGTTGGGTTCGAGACAATCGGCAGCAAGACGACCCCACTCCGCGACATGCGCCGCCGCAGCTTCGGCATCCAATATTTCCACGTCGAGCTCTTCCATGCACGGGGCCGTCCTTGCCTCTTCCGGGCGCGCCATCAGCTTAACCATAGGCAATCCCATTTGTCGCTGCTTACGCTATCTGGAAGGTTACAGCCGGGTGTTCTCGGAGGCCGGAACGAGCCGGAACATGGCCGGCCGCCCGAACAAAAATGCGAAGCACGTGTTGCGCAACGGCGCATGGAAGCGGGATGGTCACGCCGGGTTTGGCTTATCGATCGGGATATGTGCTCTGCTGTGGACTCTCGTCGCGACCCGTCCTCAATGCCGCAATGTCCCATGATGGAACTGGCTTCTCGGTTTGAACCACGCACGGGAGGTTCATCGCGAGCGAGGCAAGCACGGGGCCATGCAAGAGTTGCGCGCAGGCGTGGATCACGGCACGGCCGACGCGATCAAAGCACCACTATCTACGGCGATCCAATGAATCGAGCATCTGCTTGTGACGGCTTTCGCGCTTGCTCAGCCGAGATGCTCGGTCTCCTCGAGCGTCATGCGCAGTTCGAAGCTCTTGAACTGCGAGAAGACTCGCCACAGCCATTCCCTGAGACCGGCGCGCACGACGATCGACATGTTGGCCGGCGGCATCAGCATGAACCTCGATAAGGAAAAGCCCGGCTCCTCGATGGTCTGCCGCAGCACCGGATCGAGCGCTGCGATCTTGAAGCTGCGGCCGGTAGGATAGCGGTCGAATTCCTCGCGCTCCTCCAGGCCCGGTGCAGTCCCCTCATTATTGACCAGGACGATCTGCAGATCCGGATAGCGCGCAGCGAGATGGCCGGCCGTTTCGACCGAGCGGGGCGAGCCGTCCGCCAGATAGAGAAGGACCGGCTCGATCGCGAGTCTGCGTGCCTCGGCGATGAAGCCGGTGTGATCCAAAAGCGTGAAGAAGCCCTCGAGCGAACGATGCCAGAGGTCGACGATCTTCGGCACCCCGTCCGGCACGAGCAGAGGATCGATGAGGGCCATCTGGCCTTGGATCGTATTGAGGTCGGAGACCACGACCTCCTGCGGAAACCGCGCCGCGAAGCTCGGCTCGTGCGTGTCGGTGTCGAAACCGACGAATGTGCGGCCGCTCAAGAGAAAATAATCACCGAGGAGGCGCGCAGCCACCGTCTTGCCCACGCGTCCGGTGGGCGAACAGACGATAAAGACGAGCGTCCGGTTCTTCATGTCGGAAGAATCCGGACCCCGTCAGCTTTGCGCCGGTTATTTCGCTCCCAAAAGCAGCCGGCCGCGCCGATCGCGTCGCAGATCAGATCCGACCGTTGATGAGATCGAGCAAACGAATCCGGTTGAACTCTTCGGCGTTCTTGCTCTGCCATGTGCGCACGTATCCGCGCAGGGTGAAGGAGTGCTGGGCCGGCTCTCCGCCGGCCGCTTTGTTCGCGACGAAGGTCGACCATGGAGTGCCGGCAAGATCGACCTGCTCGTAGGCCATCGCGTTAAGCTTCGGAATCGCGACCTCGCTGGCGTTCTTCACCTTGCCGAAATAGGTCTGCAGCGTAGCGGGATCCCAATCGAAGAACGTCGAGTCGTTGACGTAATTCCTGACGAGAAAGTAGTTCGCGTCACTCACGAAGGGCGCCGTCTCGGCGATCTCGCCGAGCGAAGCGAGCGAGGGACCGAGGATATGAAACAGCATGAAATTGAACTCGCCTCTCTTCACCGCGTCGAGAAAGCCGACGTCGCGTAGAGCTGCAAGGCTCGTCGTCAGCGCGCCGGCCCGCGTGTCGAGCACCGTGACCTTCACCTGCGAGGTATTGAGCGTGTCCAGGATGCGCATCTGGTCGGGCGTCTGAGTTATGTCCACGACCTCTGTGACGTCCGGGTGGAAACGATGCAAGGTGCCGCGCGGGTGTTCGGTGTCGAAGGCGCGCGCGATCACATTATTGCTGGCGAAATAATCCAGGAGGGCGCGCGCCACCGTGGTCTTGCCGACCCCGCCCTTGTCCGCCCCGACCATGATCGGGACCGGCCACCCGAATCGTGCGACAGAGCCAACCATCATCCGCTCCGCGCCGGTCCTTCTGATCTAGTTCTATGATTTGGTTCGGCAAGTCACTTGTCTTGACGGACGGCAACGAGGGAGGCGCCGTTCGGCGCCCGCGTCACCAGCGCATCGATCCGATCGCGTTCGCGTTTGAAGTCGGCGAGCATCCGGCCGTCGAATTCGCGCGTGCGCGCGAGCTTGACCCGCATCGGATCGACGAAGTGGCCGTTCACCAACACCTCGTAGTGGAGATGCGGCCCCGTTGCGAGCCCGGTCTGGCCGAGGTAGCCGATGACTTGGCCTTGTTTCACCCGCTCCCCCTCCTTAATGCCGTGGGCGAACCCCGATAAGTGATTGTAGGTCGTCATGTAGCCGTTGGCATGCTGAACCTCGATGCGGCGGCCATAGCCGGAATCCCAACCCGCCGACGTGACCGTGCCGTTGCCGGCCGCAAAGATCGGTGTGCCGATCGACGCCGCCCAATCGACGCCGGTGTGAGGCCTCATATAGCCGAGTATGGGATGGAAGCGCATCCCGAAGGGGGAAGTCATCTTGGCGCCGATGATCGGTGTCCGAATCAAGAATTTCCGCGACGATCTGCCGTCCTCGTCGTAAAAATCCACGAGCCCGTCATCCGGCGTCTGGAACCGGTAATAGCGGAAAGTCTCGTTGTGCGCGATGATGGCGGCATAGAGAAGCTCGTTGCGCTGCTCGCCGTCCTCGCCATTGTCGTAAAGGGCCTCGAACGAATCGCCGCCCGAAACCGGTCCCTGGAAATCGACGTCGTTGGCGAAGATTCGCACGAGTTCGTCGATGATCGGACGCGGGATATCCTGCTTGAGGCCCGTTTCGTAGAACGAATCGTAGAGCTGCATCCCGCCGTCGTTATCGTCGTCGCTGTCGGTCGTGTTCTTCGTCTCGGCTTCACTGTCCTCCACGCGCACGTAGTCGCCGCGATCGGTTATTGAGACGGTCGTCTCGAGCGTCTCGTCGTTATAGACCGAGATACGCGCAAGCGACATGTTGTGGCCTGAGCCGTCGAGATCGGCCATCAGCAACTTCAGCCGCCGACCCTCCGGCACCGCGGGTTCCCCCTTCTTGGGTGCGAAAGCGGCGACGATGCCGGCAATGCTCTCCTGCCCGACGCCCGCGGCGCGCAACGCGTCCTCAAGAGTCCCGCCATGCCGGATGACGACGAGGCGCTCTTGCATCTCAGTCGGCTGGACCGCAGGGGTTCGCGGCACGATCGTCACGTTCTCCGGCACCATTCGAACTTCGATTTGAGAGAACGGCGTCGTCGTGATTGGATCGTTGGCATTGGCATAGGCGAGCGCGCCGAGCGGATTGGCGCGGCTCGTCCGCATCAACAGCAGTTGCGGCGGTAGCGTGAAGGGTTCGCTGCCGGCGGCGAGCGTGCTTTTGATCTGTTCGGCAACCTGCGCCTGGACCTCGTCGGGGGAAAGGACGGCGGTCGAGGACAGGTTCTGCACCGGCAGGTCGCGGGTGGACCAGGAGACATCCGCGTCATCTTGCTCGGGCTCGGGCGGCGCATCCATGGGATTGCGTGCATCCGCGAGAAGCTTCAGCGGGTTGAACGGGGGAACATCGTCGGCGAAGCCGGCGCTCGTCATGAGCAGGTTCGTTTCGATATGCGTGAAGGAATGAATTTTGACGACTTCCTTGTCGCCTATTTTGATCGTCGTCGGCGCTTTGAAGGTCTGCTTGTCGGCGACGATGTCGATTGATTTGACCAGCCGGTCGCCTTTTTGCGGATTGACGCCGGAATCCGCCTCTGTGCGCGGCGGCGAGGCGGGCGACGGCGCTTCGGCGAAATTCGACTGACGGTCGAGCGCGGCATAGGTCGCCGCGGTGATCAGCGCCGCTCCGGCGAGCCCCGTCAAAATCGTGCCGCAGAGCCAATGAAGGGAGACCCGCCGCCGATCCAGCGGCCGCTGTCGACCCGCTGTTTCTATCGCGGGTTCGAGCCCAAGATCTGCAAGAGCCGAGAAGTCCGAGCGACTATGGGCGCTGAGCGTGTGCATACGCCAGACAAGTTCCCCCTCGTTTGGCGGGAAGCCGAGCTTAAACTCGGCCATCCCTCAAGCCAACAGCCTTGCTGCGCGGCGCATTCTATGCGGCATTTCGATCGGCTCGGCGCCTGGTCGGGACCGATCATTCATTTGTGAAGACGAAGCCTCGCGAAGATGGCTCAAATGGGGCAAATTTGGAAGAAGGCCGGCTTCGTGGATCGTCGGGTGACTATTAGCCTATGGTTGGGATTGATGGTCAATGGCATTTTTCCAAAGGCAGGGATCTGCAAACGCGCCATCCGCTGTGAGCACGAAGCGCCGCCAAAGCCGGCACGGATACGCATGACTAGGTCGAGAGTTTCAATGCTCGTTACCACTCAACCGGACCCATGACCGGCGGTTGACAGAGATCGCCGCTGTGGCTAACTCTGTCACAACGCGCGGGGCTCACGCCGCGCTTTTTCATTGAATTCAGGCGGTTTGCGCGTCAAATCAGCCAGATTGCAAAATCAACTGGCGGAATGCTGGCCGCGCGGGTTCTCCGCTCCAGAATGGGACGAAGATGTTCGCAATCATCAAGGCCGGCGGCAAGCAATACAGCGTTGCCGCCGAAGACGTGATCACGGTCATGACTTTGCCCGGTTCGCCCGGAGATGGCGTGACTTTCGACAATGTTTTGATGCTCGTCGACGGCGAGGCCGCCAGATTCGGGGCGCCCTTCCTCGAAGGGGCGAGCGTCACCGGCACGATCGTCGATCATAAGCGCGGTCCCAAGGTCTATGCCTTCAAGAAGCGGCGGCGGCAGAACTCGAAGCGCAAACGCGGGCATCGGCAGGATCTGACAATCGTGAAAATCACCGGGGTTTTGCCCGGCGGCGACGAAAAAGGCGAGGCAAACGCCTAATCTTCGCTTCCGTGCGGGCCGCGATGCCGTTAGGATGAGATTGAAGACCGGCGCTCGCCCTTGGCGAGATCGACCCGGAACCAGAGATATTCGGAGCCAGAGAGATGGCGCATAAGAAGGCGGGCGGTTCGTCCCGCAACGGCCGGGACTCGGAAGGGCGGCGTCTCGGCGTCAAGAAATTCGGCGGCGAGGCCGTCGTGGGCGGAAACATCATCGTGCGCCAACGCGGCACCAAGTGGCATGCCGGCGCCAATGTCGGCGTGGGCAAGGATCACACGCTCTTCGCCCTCGTCGATGGCCAAGTGCAATTCAAGTCCAAACCGAGCTGTCGACCTATCGTATCGGTCGTTCCGGCTCAACGAGCCGAAGTAGAATAACGGTGGAGTTCAAAAGGACCCCACCGGCTCCCATGAACCCGGTGGACAGGTCCCAGTAGGCCAATATTCATAAGGCCGAAGACCAGTCCCGAAGACCCGGCAGGGTTTTTGATAGGGAAGATGGGAGACCATCTTCCCTTCTCTCATTTGGACCCTGGGGGGTCCAAGGGACCGGAGCCTACCATGTTCCCGGATTTGACCCGTGACGATGTCTTCCGCCTCGAAACCAAGCGGCTTTGGCTGCGCTGGCCGCGCGCCGCCGATTCTGCGGCGATCACCGCCTTTGCGGCGCTGCCGGAAGTGGCGCAGATGACCGCCGCCATTCCGCATCCCTATCCGGCGAAGGAGGCCGATCGCTTTGTTCTCAAAGCCAGGGCCGAGAACGCCGCCGGCTTCGCCCTTCATCTTGCCGTGACCCGAAAATCGGGGCCGCGGGCGGTCTTCGGCTTCGTCTCCGCCATCGGCAACGGCGAACAAGACGTCGACATCGGCTATGTGCTTTCGCCGGAGATGTGGGGCAAGGGATTCGCGACCGAGGCCGTCAAGATGGTGGTCGAGACCGTGTTCGCGCTCACCCCGGCGGTGCGAATTCTCGCCAATTCGCGGGTCAACAACCCGGCCTCGCGCCGCGTCTTGGAGAAATCCGGCTTCGCCTATGTCGACAATGGGCTCGATTGGCTCGCGGCGCGCGGCGGCCTTCACCCTTGCGACCGCTTCCGCCTCGATCGGGCGCATTGGCGGCGCGACGGCAGGACGAGGCGGCTGCCGCCCATGGCCCATCAGCGTCGCGACGCTGTCGATGCGATGCTCGCCGGGCCGACTGCCGATCCAGCCGGCGAATTGCATGATTGTTGACCAGAGTCGCGCTTTCGGCCGAAATAAGGCGCGCACAGTCAACCGGCTGACTTGACGAAAATTGCGATGAAATTCCTCGACGAGGCCAAGGTCACCGTCAAATCCGGCGCCGGCGGCGCCGGCTGCCTCTCATTCCGGCGGGAGAAATTCATCGAATTCGGCGGCCCCGACGGAGGTGACGGCGGACGCGGCGGCGATGTCGTCGCGCTCTGCGTGGACGGCCTCAACACGCTCGTCGATTTCCGTTATCAGCGGCATTTCAAGGCCAAGACCGGCGGCCACGGCATGGGAAAGAACCGCGCCGGGGCCAAGGGCGCCGACGCGGTCCTCAAAGTGCCGGTCGGCACGCAGATCGTCGAAGACGAGCACCTGATCGCCGATCTGACCGAAGTCGGGCAAAGCGTGCGGCTGGCGCGCGGCGGCAACGGCGGCTCCGGCAATGCCCATTTCAAGACGTCCACGAACCAGGCGCCGCGCCGCGCCAATCCCGGCGAGCCCGCCGAAGAGCGGG
>DATFNQ010000030.1:0-38848 GCA_035266305.1 Methylovirgula sp. | reverse complement strand
GAAGGCTTGGGCAGTCACCCGACCCAATCCACGCGCCGCGCCGGTGACCAGCGCGACTTTCCCGCTGAACGATCCCATTGGTACCCCTTTTTCCCTCGGCCGTCGGTTCCGAAACCCAGATTTCGAGCGTACCGATGATGCAGCCGTCTTCTCGGGCAGCTTTGTCGGCATCTCACTCGCCTTCCGGAGCCTCACCCCTGGCCCCATGGCCGTTCTCAGCGACGAAGATCAGGGGCTCTTGCTATCAGCAGACGCGGCCAGCGCTGCTCGACCCGCATTAGTTATTTCGACGCGATACTAGCGATTATGGCGATTATAGCGATCACGGCGATGAGTCCGAAACCGAATACGAGGCAGTCAATTGCGGTTGCCTTCCAACGCGTCACTTGTTGGGCTCTTCGTTTCCTCAACCTCACCCCCGGCCCCTCGCCATTCTCTTGCACGAAGATGACAGTCACTTCTTTTCGCGACGTTCGAGCCTTGTGCGGCGATTTTTGAGCTTTACCAGTTCGTTTTTGCTTTTTGCGCCTCGCAACTGCTGCATGCCTCTCTTGGGGCTTGCGGGCCCGGTGGGTTCATCGAAAGACACTCGCCCCTGCATATGGTCGATTTGCTGCTTGAGGTCCGCAAAGGAGTCCTGCTGCCTCTTTAAGCGCACCCCCGGCTGCCCGCCATTCGTGAACTCGATGCCGGCGGACTCAAGGGCATTTTGAACCGCTTCGATCGTTCGATCCTTTAGCTCTTCGCCCCGCTCCAAACGGGCTACCGTATCTGGCGAGACCTTTGCGAGCTCCGCAAGGTCGCGGACGCCGATGCCTAAAGCCGCTCGCGCCATCTTGCATTGAACAGGAAGCATTTTCATAACCAGGTTACGATTTATATTGACCTCTGATCCAATCGTGTTATCGTAGCACAGTAACGATTTCCGAACAAGGATCGTCCCCAATGCCGAACAGCACCGTTCCGGCAGCCACTACTGCTTGCCTCCTAAGTCCATCAACCCCGCCATGAATGACGAGCCCGATACCCTTCTCAGAATTGAAGATGATCTTGACGAAGCCAAGCAGCTCGTGACAGCGGCGTATATGGCCGCCGGCGACGTTCCCCTCGAAGAAAGCGGCCCGCTGCGCATGCTGCTCATGATCGTCGAGGAGCGGCTTGAGGCCTTAAGTGATCGGCTGAGCGTCATGCGCGGTGCGCCCGTCGAGCACGTCGAAGCAGGTGACGCGGTTTGAATTCAAGCTTCGGACGAATCTGGCGCGCGTGCTAGGTGCGCGTCGCGCGCCGGTACTGTCCTAAGCTGAGGGCAAGTGTCCTAAGTTGCGCGAGGGAGTGTCCTAATTCAGAATTTTCAGTTAGGCAGCACCGTTGCCGCATGTTCATCCGGGGCGTGTATGATACGGCGGTTAATCCAAAAGGGAGGATTCCAAAATGCTGAAAGCAATATCTGCCCTGTCTGTTGCCACTGCGCTAACATTCGCTGCTTCGGCCGGGCAAGCGATGCCACTATCCGCTGATATTGATGGCATTTCGTCGCCACACCTTACTCTTGTCTATGGCGGCTGCGGGCCTTACGGTCACCGCGGACCATGGGGCGGATGCCGGGCTGGGGGTCAATGGAGCGGCCCTTATTGGCGGGGGCCCGGATGGCGTTTCTACGGCGGATGTTGGCGCGGTCCTTATGGCCGCGTGCACTGCGGCTGAACATCTCCAATCAAAAACGCCGAGCGTGAGGCCGCCTCAGTTGGCGGCCTCATCAATCATAGAATGGAAGTCAAATATTCCAATTCAGTTTTGTACCGGAGTTGCGATTGATTGACCTGCAATCGATTGCCACTGACCCTATGAAACTGGCCGACCTTCAATTGCGTCGTCGAAGGTCGCCATTAATGGGAGCCATCCATGGGTGAGACACGACCCGCCGCGCCAAGCCAGACACGGAGCCTCGCTCCGGTCGCAAGTTGGGACCAAGTGTGGGACCGCCATTGCGCCAACGTGCTAAGCTAATGAAATCACATGTATATGCTGAGTAGATTGGTGCCCTGGAGAGGACTCGAACCTCCACGGCCTTCACCACTGGTACCTGAAACCAGCGCGTCTACCAATTCCGCCACCAGGGCAGGCGGCATCTTCCATAGGGGCCGATTCGTCGCCTTGTCAATCGGCGCGCGCGTCAGCGCCGCATTCGGTCGCGCGGCCTATACAGAGCCGCCATCCTCACCTAGAACGTCGGCACGGCAAAACATCACCTGCCGAGCGGATTATCGATGAACGAATCCTTGAAGCGATCCGACCGCCTGGTCACGGTGTTCGGCGGCTCGGGCTTTCTCGGCCGGCATGTGGTGCGTGCCCTGGCCGAACAGGGATGGCGGATCCTCGTCGCAACCAGGCGGCCCGATCTCGCTTTCCATCTCCAGCCGCTCGGCGGTGTCGGCCAGATCCATGCGGTCCAGGCCAACCTGCGCTACCCGGATTCGATCGCCGCGGCGCTGCGCAAGGCCGATGCCGTGGTCAACCTCGTCGGAATCCTGCGGCCAAGCGGGGCGCAGAGCTTTGATGCCGTGCATCGATTGGGCGCCCGGAACCTCGCCCTGGCGGCGCGCGAGGCCGGCATCGAAAGTCTGGTCCAGGTCTCGGCGATCGGCGCCGATCCTTCCTCTCCCTCGCTCTATGCCAGGAGCAAGGCGGCGGGCGAACAGGCGGTGCGCGAGGCCATGCCAGGCGCGGTGATCCTGCGTCCATCCGTCGTCTTCGGTCCGGAAGATCAATTCTTCAATCGCTTCGCCGCGATGGCGCGGATCATGCCGGCCTTGCCGCTGATCGGCGGGGGCTTAAGCAAGCTGCAGCCCGTCTATGCCGGCGACGTCGCGACAGTCGTGGCGCTCGCGCTCGACGGAAAGGTCGAGCCTGGCACCACCTATGAACTCGGCGGCCCGGAAGTGCGGAGCCTGCGCGAGATCATGGCCTTCATTCTGGCGGTGACCGAACGCAAACGCCTGCTTCTTCCGATCCCATTCGGGCTGGCCAAGCTGATCGGCGGCGCGACCGAGATCGCCATGAAATTATCGTTCGGGCTGTTCCCGGAAACCTTCGCGCTGACCCGCGATCAGGTCGAGCTTCTGCGCCGGGACAATGTGGTTTCAGCCGAAGCGTCCGCCGAAGGCCGGACGCTTCGGGGCCTCGGAATTGCGCCCGAATCCTTCGAAACCCTGGTGCCGACCTATCTTGTCCGTTACCGCAAATTCGGCCAGTTCACCGAGCGGAGCGCTTGAGAGGCGGCTCAGGCTGGAATTTGCCGTCAAACTGGTGGATAGAGGCGCGTGGCGATGCCCGCTTCGCCGCATGCAGCCGCAAAGGTCCGGATCGGGTCCGGCCGCGACCCGCCGCAACCGGAATCGCAATGAAGTTCACCGTTTCCTGGCTCAAGCGCCATCTCGAGACCGACGCCGAGCTCGACGCGATCGTCGCGACTCTCACGAAGATCGGCCTTGAGGTCGAGCACGTCCACGATCCGGCGGCCTCGTTCAAGGATTTCGTCGTCGCCGCGATCATCGAGGCAAGGCCGCATCCCAATGCTGATCGGCTACGCGTCTGCCTGGTCGACAGCGGCGGCGACAGGCCAGTTCAAGTGGTCTGCGGCGCGCCCAATGCGCGCACCGGCTTGAAGTCGGTGTTCGCCGCGCCCGGCACGCATATTCCCGGCAAGCAGGTCAGGCTCGGCAAGGGCATTATCCGCGGCGTCGAATCGAACGGCATGCTCTGTTCCGGCGCCGAGCTGGAGCTTTCAGAGGATCACGGCGGCATTCTCGAATTGCCCGAGGATGCGCCGGTCGGCATGGCCTATGCGCAATGGGCCGGGATCGACGATCCGATCATCGAGATCAACCTGACGCCCAATCGGCCGGATGCCATGGCGGTCGCCGGCATCGCGCGCGACCTCGCCGCTGCCGAGCTTGGCCGATTGAGGACGCCGCCCGTCGTACCAGTGCCGGGCAATTTCCCGTGCCCGGTCGGCGTGAAACTCGATTTCGCTGAAGCCGATCAGCGCCTCGCGCCGGCCTTCGCGCTGCGCCTGGTGCGCGGCGTGAAGAACGGGCCGAGCCCCGAATGGATGCAGAAACAGCTGGCGGCGATCGGCTTGCGCCCGATCAATGCGCTTGTGGATGTCACCAATTTTCTGACCTTCGACCGGGCCCGGCCGCTTCACGTCTTCGATGCGCGCAAGATCCATGGCGATCTCAGCGTGCGCCGCGCGCGCCCCGGCGAAAGCTTGCGGGCGCTCGACGGCAAGACATACACGCTCGACGAGGACGTGGTCGTCATCGCGAGCGACGACGGCGTGCAATCGATTGCCGGCATCATCGGCGGCGAGGCGTCAAGCTGCACCGAGGCAACGACCGATGTGCTCATCGAATCGGCTTTGTGGGATCCGCGAAACATCGCCCGCAGCGGTCGCCGCCTCGGCATCAGCTCGGATGCGCGCCACCGTTTCGAGCGCGGTGTCGATCCGGCCTTTTGCCTGCCCGGCCTCGAATATGCGACGCAACTCATCCTCGAATTCTGCGGCGGCGTGCCGTCCGACATCGTCGTTGCCGGCCACGTGCCGGAGGCAACCGCCCGCATCGTCTTTCCTTGGAGCGAGGTGCGCCGGCTGACCGGAGTCGAACTTCCCGTTTCGGAAATGGCGACGATCCTCGAACATCTCGGCTTCAAGCTCGGCCGTGTCGTCGGAAACAGCGATCTCGTCGTGGTCGAGGCTCCGACCTGGCGCCCCGACATCGAAGGCAACGCGGATCTCGTTGAGGAGATCCTGCGCATCGCCGGCCTCGACCGTATTCCGGCGCAGCCGCTGCTGCCCGATGAAGCCAAGGTCGCAACCCCGGTGCTCGATCCGCTGCAGAGGCGGATCGGCACGGCGAAGCGCGCTGCTGCGGCGAGCGGCCTCGTCGAGGCGGTCTGTTGGTCTTTCATTTCGCACGAGCAAGCGCTTCTGTTCGGCGGCGGCGAGGAGGCCTTGATGCTCGCCAATCCGATCGCCGCGGATCTGTCGGATATGCGGCCCAGCCTCTTGCCGGGCCTTATTGCCGCCGCCCAACGCAACGCGGATCGTGGCCTCAGCAATGTCGCGCTGTTTGAGGTCGGACAGGTCTTCAAGGGCACCGAACCGGCGGATCAGAAGATCGCCGCCGCGGGCGTGCGGCGCGGCAGGGCGCGGCTTGCGGCCGCCGGACGGCATTGGGCGGCCGGCGATGCCGGCGCCGACGTCTTCGACGCCAAGGCGGATGTTCTGGCACTGCTCGAGGCTATAGGAGCGCCGCTCGGCGGCCTCGAAATCGTGCCGGGGGCCCCGCCCTGGTTTCACCCCGGCCGTTCCGGGGCGCTGCAATTCAAGCCGAAGAACATCGTCGGCCATTTCGGCGAGCTCAACCCGCGCGTGCTCGATGCGCTTGGCGTTGCCGGACCACTCGTCGCCTTCGAACTGCGGCTCGACGACATACCGCTGCCCAAATCGAAGCCGACGAAGACCAAGCCGAAGCTCGAACTGTCGGAATTCATGCCGGTCGAGCGCGACTTCGCCTTCGTGGTCGACCGCGCCGTGAAGGCCGCCGACATCGTGAAGGCGGCGCAAGCGGCGGATCGCGTGCTCGTTGCCGAAGTGACGGTCTTCGATGTCTACGAAGGCTCTGGGGTTCCGGAGGGCAAGAAATCAATTGCGATCGCCGTCACCCTGCAGCCGCGCGAGAGGACGCTGACCGAGGCGGAGATCGATGCGGTCGCTGGCCGGATCGTCGCGGAAGTCGCAGAGAAGACCGGGGCGATTTTGAGAGGATGAGAGATTTGCGACACATCATACCGATCTGCATGGCGCTCGGTTTCAGCCTGGCCGCCACGTCGCTGTGGGCGGCGCCGGCGAGCATCAATGATTGCGAGAAGATCCAAGAGGCCGATGCCTACAATCGTTGCCTCGCGTCGTTCGGCCCCGTCGCGCACGAACATCACCTCGCGCCAGTACCGGCGGGCGCCGACCGACACCATTATGCTCATCGGCATTGGCGCAGGCATGCGCCAACCGTGCGGCACTGGCGGCGCAAGCACATGCATTTGAGCCTCGGACTTGGCGATTAAGGCGCAGAAGCACACCTAACGGGAAATCTTGGGGGTGAGGCTGGCCGTCAAGCCTTGGCGGGCAGAGCGGCCTTCGCCTGTTCGACGATGGCTTTGAAAGCCGCCGGCTCGCGGATCGCAAGATCCGAGAGAACCTTGCGGTCGATCTCTATGCCGGCGCGGGACAAGCCGTCGATGAAGCGCGAATAGGTGAGGCCGAATTCGCGCGCCGCGGCATTGAGGCGCTGGATCCAGAGGGCGCGAAACTCGCGCTTCTTCGCCTTGCGGTCGCGGGTTGCATATTGCATGGCGCGATCGACCGCCGCCTTGGCGGTGCGGATCGTGTTCTTGCGCCGCCCGTAATAGCCTTTGGCGGCGCTGAGTGTCTTTTTATGTTTGGCATGCGAGGTGACGCCGCGCTTGACGCGAGCCATGGCAGATCTCCGAATTCGACGACATCAGGAACGGCGCATTCAGCCATTCGGCAGAAAGAACTTCTTCACGTTCTCGCCGTCGGTCTTGAACAGGACATTGGTGCCGCGCAGATTGCGGATCTGCTTGTTGGTGCGCTTGATCATGCCGTGGCGCTTGCCGCGTTGCGCATAGATCACTTTGCCGGTCGCCGTCAGCTTGAAACGCTTCTTGGCGCCCGACTTGGTCTTCAACTTGGGCATTTGCTCGTCTCCGTGAGGTGCCGTCATAAAGGGCGGCCCGCGTTATTGGTTTGAGCGGGGATTCCCGCTCCGTTCGTTGCCGAACGAGCGAAAGAACCGCCACGGCAGCCCTCGCCGGGCGGTTCCAAGAGCGGGTTTATAAGCGCAAAGCCGCGGCCAATGCAACTTGGGAGCCTATCTCGGGGCCAAGATCATCACCATTTGGCGGCCCTCGATCGAAGGTTCGGTCTCGACCTTGGCAAAGGGCAGGGTCTCGGAGCGCACCCGTTCGAGAAGCTTATATCCGAGCTCCTGGTGCGCCATTTCGCGGCCGCGGAAGCGCAGGGTGACTTTCACCTTGTCGCCCTCTTCGAAGAAGCGGCGGACGGATTTCATCTTCACGTCGTAATCGTGTTCGTCGATGCCGGGCCTCAGCTTGATTTCCTTGATCTCGACGACCTTCTGCTTCTTGCGGGCCTCGGCGGCCTTCTTTTGTTCGAGAAAGCGGAACTTGCCGTAGTCCAGGATCTTGCAGACGGGGGGATTGGCGGTCGGTACGATCTCGACGAGATCGAGGCCTGCTTCGTCGGCCGATTGCTGTGCTTCAAGGGCTTCGACGATGCCCCGGTTACGCCCTTCGGCATCGATGAGTTGAACTTCGCGAGCGCGGATTTCACGGTTGATACGCGGCCCGTCCTTTTGCGGGGCCTGAGTGCTCTTCATGGGGCGGCGAATGGCATGGTCTCCTCTGGCAAATGATCAAATCCGGCGAACTCGGCAGCGAAACGCTGATCTTGCGAATCGTCCGCCTGTTCTGGAGCGCGCCGGACCCGCCCTCAGAATCGTTGCATTGCGCGGCGAAGTCAATGGAGCCTGGCGGCACCGAAATCGACATGGAAATCGCTCGGATGATCATAAGTTAACTTGATTTCGTCGTATATCCAGCGCAACGGCATCAGCTTCGCCGCCCTCACCTCTCATGGCGCGGGGCGGCTAACGCCGAATAGGTGGCGAGGGTTTCCGATTTCATCCGCTCCACCGAAAACCGGCGCAGAACATGGGCACGGGCGCGCAGCGCGAGCGCATCGCGCGCCGTCGCCCCGAGCGTCAAAGCCTCGGAAATCGCCGCGGCGAGGGCACTTGCGTCCGCGACCGGAACGCGCCAGCCGGTACGAAGCGCCAAATCGGTGTCGGGCGGCGCCAGCACGATCTCCGGCAGAGCGCCGAGATCGGAAACAACGACCGGCGTCCCCATGGCCTGCGCCTCCACGGCGACGCGTCCGAAAGCTTCAGGTTGCGTGGATGGGACGACCAGGACCGCAGCGGCCAGGAGCGCCGCAGGCATGTCGCTGCAATGGCCGGTGCGCAGCACCGTACCGGCGAGTCCGGCTTGGGCAATGGCGGCGTCGATCTCCCTGATATAGGACGTGCGTCCCTGATCGTCGCCGGCCAGGATGAATTTCGTGCCGGTAAGACCTCCCGCGACGAGACGGCGGGCTGCCTCGATCAGAAGCTTGTGGCCCTTCCAGGCGGTGAGCCGGGCGGCGAGGAGAACGATTCTCTCGTCCGTGGTCACATTCCAGGCCTGCCGCAGGCTTTTCACGCGAGCCGGATCGGCGTCCTGCGGGTTGAACACGCGAAAATCGATGCCCCGCTCGATGATGCGAATGTTTTCCGCGGCGAAAGGATAGAGCGCGGCGATGCGTCGCGCGGTATAGGCGGAATTGGCGATCACGGCATCGCCCTTCGCCATGATCGAATTGTAGCGCAGCTTCAGCGCGCCGCGGCCGGAATAGGCGCCATGATAGGTGGTCACGAAAGGGATTTTCGTTTGCCGCGTCGCGCCATAGGCGACCCAGGCCGGGGCACGGGATCGGGCATGGACCAGCGCAATTCCCTCGCTCACGATGAGCCGCGCCAAGCGGCGCTGATTGAGCGCCATGGCGAACGGATTTTTCGTTCGGGCCGGGAACGGCAGCCAGATGCCTCCCTTGGCCTGCAATTCGCTCACCATCCGGCCGCCTTCACTGGCAACCAGAGCTCTGGCGCCAACCTCGGCGAGCGCTGTGGCAATATCGATCGCGCCAGCCTCGGCGCCGCCGCTGTTCAATTCCGGTATGATCTGCAAGATCGTGAGCCCGGCGAGCGGATGCGCGCCGCGGCCGCCCAATCCGTCCGCGCTCGGTCCCATCAAGCGCAACACGGCTCGCGACCTTGCCCGGGCGCGCCGATCCGGGCCCTATGACGCCCAAGACTCATGGGGCGAGGATAAAGGGGAAGGAGATGCAACGGCAAATCGAGATCGTCGAGCCGGAGCTTCGTCCACAATTCCTCACCGTGGGCGACCCGCCGGCGGCGCGCCGCATCGCCTATCTGCGCCGCCCGGCCGAACCTTGCAACCATGCGGGAGCCGCGCGGCCGGGCCTCATATGGCTCGGCGGGTTCATGTCGGACATGCGCTCGACCAAGGCGACGTTCCTCGACCAATACGCCGCGCAGGAAGGGCGTGCCTATCTGCGCTTCGACTATTCCGGGCATGGCCAATCGGATGGCAATTTCGAGGACGGGACGGTCGGCGCTTGGCTCGAAGAAGCGCTCGCCGTGATCCGCGCCGAAAGCGCCGGTCCGCAGATCCTGGTTGGCTCCTCGATGGGAGGATGGCTTGCGCTGCTCTGCGCTGGGGCGCTCACGCAAGGCGGCGAGCCGGAACGTCTCGCCGGCCTGGTTCTGATCGCGCCGGCGATCGACATGACGCAGCGGCTGATCTTCGAGAAGCTCTCGCCCGAGGCGCGCGCCAAGATTGAAACCGAGGGCCGCTGCATGATCCCTTCGGCTTATTCCGCCGCGCCCTATCCGATCACGCGCAGCCTCATCGAAGAGGGGCGGCGGCATCTCATGCTTGATACGACGATCAGGACTCATTGTCCCGTCCATATCCTGCAAGGCATGAAAGACGAAGACGTTCCCTGGCAACATGCCATGACCGTCGTCGAACATCTTGCGGGCGATCCGGTCGTTCTGACCCTCGTCAAGGACGGCGATCATCGCCTGTCGCGGCCCACGGATCTCGCCCTTCTGGCACAAGCCATCGCGACGATCGCAGAACCGCGGCATTGAGCCTTTTGCGGCTGCCGATCAACGCGCGTCGGGATCGTATTCGATCACCGCCGCGAAGGATTTCTGTGCGCCCGGCGGCGGCTTCGGGAACGGCGACGCGCGTTCCACGAGGGCGAGGCTTTCGACGTCGAGCGAGGCATCGCCGCTCGAGCGCAGAAGCTTGAGGCTTTTGACCGTGCCGTCGTCGTTCAATTCAAATTGGATGAGTGCGGAGCCATGCGCGCCTCTGGCGCGGGCATCCGCGGGAAATTGCTTGGCGAGCTCTAGCATGCCGAACACGATCGTCTTGTAGCTCATCTCCTGATCGCCATTCTCGGAGGGTGTGGGAACCGCGACCGCCCGCCAATTGTCCGGCATCAGGCCATAAGGAGATTGGCCCCCGGCCTCTGGAACCGCCTGCTGCTGGAGCGCCGCCATGGTCGGCATCGGACTTGCGCCCGGCGCTGGCGCAGGTGCCGGCTGGGCCGTCTGCGTCGCGGTAGGCTGCGGCGGGGTCGACTTCGGGGTTTCCGCTGACGCTGTCGTCTGCGGCAGTGATTTCGGCGGTTGCGCCTGTGCGGCCGCCGGCTTTGGCGGCTCCGGTTGCGTCGCGGCCGGCTTTGGCGGCTCTGCTTTCGGCGGCTCCGGCGGCTTCACTTGGCTTGCCGGTTTCGCTTCGGCCTGCTTCTCGGCCGGGGCAGGCGGTCTTGCCGGCGGTTCCGATTTGGCGGCCTGCTCTGATTTGGGTGGGGGAGTGTCGGGCTTCGCTTCGGCCGTGGGCTGGGCGGCCTTGGCTTTCTCTGTGCCCGATTTACCGCCCTTCTTCTCGGCGGCGGCAGGATCGCTCACCAATTCGACCGGAATTTCGAGCGCCGTGTCAGGCTGGATCGGCGAAGCTCTTTCCAGAAAGTTGAGAAGAAAAAGCGTGAAAACGTGCAGCGCCAAGCTGCCGGTCAGCACGGCCGCGAAGAGCGGGCGGTTTTGCGCCACGCGGATCACGGGGCTCGAGGCTTCGAGAACACGTCTCTCCAGATCGGCGCCGAGATCATCAGAATCGATGCCCAACGCCAGCGAGTGAGCCGGGCCGGTTGCGCGTCTATCCATGGACAATCGTTGAACTCTTAATCACGATTGCGAAGAACCTCAAACTTTAGCGCACAAAACCCACGATGTCTTTGACCGCCTTCATCGTTTCCTGGGCGAGGACGCGCGCGCTCTCTGCTCCCTGCTCCAGTACGCCGTCGATATAGGCGTCATCCTGGGTGAGCTTGGCCACCGCCATTCCGATCGGTACGAGTTTCGCGACGGTCAGATCGACAAGCGCGGATTTGAACGTCGAGAAATTGCCGCCGCCGAAAGTCTTCAGCACATCGGCTTTCGATCGATTGTCGAGGGCTGCGAAAATGCCGACGAGATTGTCTGCCTCGGGCCGTTGCGCGAGACCTTCGACCTCGCTCGGCAGAGCCTCGGAGTCGGTCTTGGCCTTGCGGATCTTCTGCGCGATCGTGTCGGCATCGTCGGAAAGATTGATGCGCGAATAATCCGAGGGATCGGATTTCGACATTTTCTTGGTTCCGTCGCGCAGGCTCATGACGCGCGTCGCCGGACCCTGGATCAGCGGCTCCGGCAAGGGGAAGAAAGCATCGCCGTGCCCATAGGCGGCAATCTCCTCGGCAAAGTCGAGATTGAATTTCTGCGCAATGTCGCGGGCGAGTTCGAGATGCTGCTTCTGGTCCTCGCCGACCGGCACGTGGGTTGCCCGATAGACCAGAATATCCGCCGCCATCAGGATCGGATAGGCGTAGAGCCCGACCGAGACATTCTCGCGATCCTTGCCCGCCTTCTCCTTGAACTGCGTCATGCGGCTCAGCCAGCCGAGCCGCGCGACGCAGTTCAAGACCCAGGCAAGCTCGGCATGTTCGGCGACCTGGCTCTGGTTGAAGACGATGTGTTTCTTGGCGTCGATCCCGGCGGCGAGAAAGGCGGCCGTCACCTCGCGGATGCTGGCTCTCAGTTCCGCAGGCTTCTGCGGCAGGGTGATGGCGTGAAGATCGACCACGCAATAGATGCAGTCATGCGTTTCCTGCAGCGCCACGAACTTGGTGATCGCGCCGAGATAATTGCCGAGATGCAGATTGCCGGTCGGCTCCACGCCGGAGAAGACGCGTGGTTTGAATTCGGCCATAGGGGCTCCGCAGCTTGCGTTCAGCGCCTTATGGCGCTGGCGCGCTGCACTGGCAAGCCTTGCGGGCCGGCACCCGAAAGAAGCGATGATTCAAAGGATAAAACGGCTCAAATCGGCGTTGCGGGCGAGATCGCCGATGTTCTTCTCGATATAGTCGGCATTGATGCTGATCGTCTCGCCGAACCGGTCAGGGGCGGTGAAACTCACTTCGTCGAGCACCCGCTCCATCACCGTCTGCAAGCGCCGCGCCCCGATGTTCTCGACGCTGGCATTGACTTGCACCGCGATCCTGGCGATCGCGTTCACGCCGTCGGGGGTAAATGACAGCGCGACGCCTTCGGTCCGCATCAAGGCTTCGTACTGCTTGATCAGACTCACCTCGGTGTCGACGAGAATGCGACGGAAATCATCCTCGTTCAGCGGCGAAAGCTCGACCCTGATCGGCAGACGGCCTTGCAGCTCGGGGAGCAGGTCGGACGGCTTGACGGCATGGAAGGCGCCCGACGCGATGAACAGCACGTGATCCGTCTTGACCGTGCCATGCTTGGTCGGCACCGTCGTTCCCTCGATCAACGGCAGTAGGTCGCGCTGCACGCCTTCGCGCGACACGTCGGCGCCGCTGCGGCCCTCGCGCCCGCAGATCTTGTCGATCTCGTCGAGGAACACGATGCCGTTGTTCTCGACCTCGCGGATCGCCTCCTGCACGATCTGATCCTGGTCCATCAGCTTGTCGCTTTCCTCGGCGATGAGCGGCTCATAGGCATCTTTCACCAGGGTGCGGCGGAGCTTCGCCTGCTTGCCGAAGCCTTTGCCGAAAATGTCACCGAGCGAAATGGCGCCGATCGAGGCGCCGGGCATGTTGGGCAGCTCGAACATCGGCAGGCTGGACGAGGGCTGCGCCAATTCGAGCTCGATCTCCTTGTCCGCCAATTCGCCGTCGCGCAGCTTTCTGCGGAAGGCGTCGCGGGTCGACGGCGAGGCGCTGGGCCCGACCAACGAATCGAGCAGCCGTTCCTCCGCGGCGAGATGGGCGCGCGCTTGCAGCGCCTTGCGCTTGTCCTGTTTGACCATCGCAATCGCGATTTCGACGAGATCGCGGATGATCTGCTCGACGTCGCGGCCGACATAGCCGACTTCGGTGAACTTCGTCGCCTCGACCTTGATGAAGGGCGCATTGGCCAGTCTTGCGAGACGGCGCGAGATTTCCGTCTTGCCGCAGCCGGTCGGGCCGATCATCAGGATGTTCTTCGGCATGACTTCGTCGCGCATCGTCCCCTCGAGCCGCAGGCGCCGCCAGCGGTTGCGCAGCGCGATCGCCACCGCCCGCTTGGCCTGCTTCTGGCCGACGATGAAGCGGTCGAGTTCGGAAACGATCTCGCGGGGGGAAAAATCGGTCATGTGTGTGGCAGAAGCGGATGAGGGAGACCCTGAGCGAGGGCAGGAGGCAAGAGCCGCAGAATCACCGTCCGAAGCGGTCGCCAACCGGCGCTGAGCAGGAGAATGAAAACGCCGAGCGCCAGCAAGGTCGCCGGAATGGTTTTGTCCGCCAATGCGGTCTGACCCACGAGCGTTCCGAAGGCAAGACCCGCGTAGATCAGGCCGGAGACGAGCAGGGCGCGCCGATCGATGATCACGGAGACGACACCAAGCCCGAGAAAAATCCCGAGAATGGCAAGCGCCGACGTGGTATTCAGCCTCGTCTCGAGCGCGTAGCCTTGCAGCAATGCCGTGATCAGCGGATGGACGATGAGCGGCGCGGCGAGGAGATGCAGCCAAAAGGCGATGTCGGTCCGCCGTGTCCGTCTTAGCGGGTCAGACATATCGAAGCGCATGGCGAGTGCGAAGACGCAAAGCCCGCACACGAGCAAGAGTGCGTTGTGGATGGTCCAGCTCGTGTACGGGAACAGCCAATCGAAGCCGGCGACGGAGGCGGCACAGAGGGCGGCGGCGCCCGCGGCGATGGTGATCGGCACGCGGAAACGCCAGTAGTGCACCCCGGCGAAAACAGCCGTGACGAGCGCCGCCGGCAGAATGCTTGGGGCATTCTCGATGAACCACACCCGCGTTCCCCAGGATGACAGCCACCACGCCGCGTATGATCCTGGCTGCGGGCGCATCACGAGGTGGAAGGTGGCGAAGAAGACCGCCGTCACGAACAGCGCAAGAAGGACGATACTCGGCAAGGCCATGCGGCGGCGCCGGGTGAAGAACTCGGCCAAGAGCCAGGCGAGCGCGGCAATGATCGCCCATAACGTGGCGCCGCGGAAATAGAGGCTGATGAGATAGGCGGCCGAGCCGAAGAACAGCGCAAGGCCAAGAGTAACGAATATGTCGGCAAAGCCGGTGACGAAACGCAGCCGTTCGTCGTCCGGCTCGACAGCATCATCGCGGATCGTGGAGGGCAGCGGGGGCGGCTGGTCCTGCGCGGCGGCCGGTACTTCGGCCTCGCGCGCCAACGCCCGCAGACTTTCGGCCTGAGGGGCGGTCAGCAAGCCTCGATCGACGGCGAGCGCGAGCACCGAATCCGAAATCATGGAATGCTCTCGATGACGAGATTGCGATTCGTATAGACGCAGATCTCGGCGGCGATCTCGAGCGCGCGGCGGGCGATGGCCTCGGCGTCGAGCTCCGTCCCCAGCAGTGCCCGGCCGGCGGCGAGCGCATAATTGCCGCCCGAGCCGATGCCCATGACACTGCCGTCGCCGGTCATCTCAGGTTCGAGAACATCGCCGGTGCCGGTCAGGATGAGGCCCGCCTCCTTGTCGGCGACGAGCATCATCGCTTCCAGCCGGCGCAGATAGCGGTCGGTGCGCCAGTCCTTGGCAAGCTCGACGCAAGCGCGGACGAGCTGGCCCGGATATTGTTCGAGCTTGCCTTCGAGCCTCTCGAACAGGGTGAAAGCATCGGCGGTCGCGCCGGCGAAGCCGCCGATCACCTCGCCCTTTGCGAGCCGCCGCACCTTCTTGGCATTGCCCTTGATGATCGTCTGCCCGATGGTCACCTGGCCATCGCCGCCGATCACCGTGCGGCCGCCCTTGCGAACCATGACGATCGTGGTCGCATGCCAGCTTTCCCGGCTTGGCGAAGGATCGGGCATAACGCGGGGGACTCGCAAGGGTTGGCCAGGAACAGGCCCTTCCATCTATGGAGTCGCGGCAATCCTTGCAAGAGCCGGGACCGCGCGGCATCAAGCTCCCCGTTAAGCAATCCGCGCGACGCGGCGATTTCAACCATGGGGCAAGGCCTTTTGATGCCTTGGTTTTCCCTTTACCGAAAAATGCTCTAATCTCCGCCGTCGCCAAAAGCACCCCGTTCATGCGCGAGCGGCGGGTGGCGCGATCGTCTTGCGCTGCAGATCCAAATAGAACCCATGCGAAAAGCCTTCATATCCCGCAAGACCAAGGAAACGGCGATCGAAGTCCGTGTCGATCTCGACGGCACGGGGATGGCCAAGATTGCGACGGGGAGCGGCTTTTTCGACCATATGCTGGAACAGCTCGCCCGCCATTCCTTGATCGACATCGAAATCGCGGCGAAGGGCGACCTCCATATCGATCCGCACCACACGGTTGAGGATTGTGGCATCGCGCTCGGCCAGGCTCTGCGTCAGGCGCTCGGCGATGCGCGCGGCATCAACCGTTTCGCCGACGTCCATCTGCCCATGGACGAAGCATTGACCCGCGTCGCCATCGATCTTTCCGGGCGACCGTTTCTCGTCTTCAGGACGAAGTTCAGGCGCGCCAAGATCGGCAACTTCGACACTGAGCTCGTGCGCGAATTCTTTCAGGCCTTGGCCACGCATGCCGGGATGAATCTTCACGTCGAGACACTATATGGCGAGAACAGCCATCATATCGCCGAGTCTGCGTTCAAAGGTCTCGCCCGGGCGCTCAAGGCCGCAGTCGCCATCGATGCGCGACAGAGCGGAGAAATTCCCTCGACCAAAGGGTCGCTGACTGGCTGACGGAATAAACATGCCCGTCTATACGGTTCACCTCCCAAGCCGCGGCTTTCGGAGCGACATGTCGGGTTTTGCATTGCCTGGCTCCGCCGAGCCGGCGATTCGACCCTCTGGCTCCGCGCCGAGCCAGGCCGCGCTCGTCGACGCCGCTTTTGTGCCCGAAGGCTTCTCCCGCGCGGCGTTTTTCCTCGGGCCGTTCTGGCTTGCCTGGCATAGGCTCTGGCTGGAGCTCCTCGCCTGGCTGGTCGTCTTCGGCTTGCTGGCGAGCGGAGCGCTGCGCTTCATCGGGCCGGGCACGAGCTTCATGATCGGCTTTCTGTTGCAGATCCTTCTCGGTCTCGAAGGCAATAATCTGCGGCGCGGCGGTCTCGCGCGGCGCGGCTATCGTCTCGTCGATGTCGCCGCTGGTGCGACGCGCGACGATGCAGAGCGCAGCTTCTTTCGGCGCTCTATCGAGAGCGGCGCGCCCTTGCCGGCGCAAGCCGAGCCAAGCGCCCAGCCGCCGCGTCTCCCGCCACATCCGCAACCGGACGTCCTGGGGCTGTTTCCGCTGCCGGAGGACCCGAGGTGAGCGTCGCCATCGTCGATTATGGCTCCGGCAATCTTCATTCCGCGCACAAGGCCTTCGAGCGTGCCGCCCGCGAGGCCGGCCTCAGTGCGGAAATAAAGGTGACCGGCGATCCTGAGGACGTGACGCGCGCGGAACGCATCGTATTGCCCGGCGTCGGCGCCTTTGCCGATTGCCGCCGCGGGCTCGAGGCCGTGCCGGGCATGATCGCCGCGCTCGACGAAGCCGTCGTGAAGAAAGGCCGGCCCTTTCTCGGCATTTGCGTGGGCATGCAGCTGATGGCCGCGCGGGGACTGGAACATGAAGAGACTCGCGGCCTTGGCTGGATCGGCGGCGATGTCGCCGCGATCACGCCCAACGATCCGCGGCTGAAGATCCCGCATATGGGCTGGAATACCCTCGAGCTTTGGCAGAATCATCCGGTGCTCGCCGGAATTCCAACCGGACGCGAAGGGCTGCATGCCTATTTCGTGCACTCCTATGCCTTCACCGGCGTGGCGCCAGACGAGGTCGTCGCCGCGACGGACTACGGCGGTCCGATCGTGGCGATCGTCGGGCGCGACAATATGGTCGGCACCCAATTCCACCCGGAGAAGAGCCAGAGGCTCGGCTTGGCTCTGATCGCCAATTTCCTGCAGTGGCAGCCGTGATTCTCATCCCGGCGATCGATCTCAAGGCCGGCGAATGCGTGCGCCTCGTCCAAGGCGACATGGCGAAGGCGACGGTCTTCAACGCCGATCCGGCCGCGCAGGCGGAAATTTTCGAACGGCAGGGGTTCGAATATCTCCATGTCGTCGACCTCGACGGGGCTTTTGCCGGCAAGCCGATGAACGCGCGCGCCGTCGAATCCATCCTTTCGCGCGTGAAAATGCCGGTTGAGCTCGGCGGCGGCATTCGCGATCTTGCCACCATCGAGGCCTGGCTCGCCAAGGGCGTCGCGCGGGTGATCATCGGTACGGCGGCGGTGCGAAATCCGGAGCTTGTGCGCGCTGCGGCGCGGCTTTACCCCGGGCGGATCGCCGTCGGCATCGACGCGCGCGAAGGCAAAGTTGCGGTCGAAGGCTGGGCCGCGAGCACGGAAATGAGCGTGATCGACCTCGGCCGTAGGTTCGAGGATGCCGGCGTCGCGGCGATCGTCTATACCGATATTTCCCGCGACGGCGCGCTGAAAGGATTGAATGTGGAGGCGACGCTCGCTTTGGCCGATGCGATCTTGATTCCCGTGATCGCCGCGGGCGGGCTCGCTTCGCTCAAGGACGTGGAAAGATTGCTGATGCCGGATTGCGCGAAGCTCGAAGGCGCGATCACCGGCCGCGCGCTCTATGACGGGCGGCTCGACGCCGCGGCGGCGCTGGAGTTGGTCAGAAGAGCTAAGGCGCCTGCATGAGCATCGAAGAATTGATCAAGAGCGGGATTTCGCGCGTGGGCGTCGTGCATGTTCGGAGCGCTTTGAACCCGTTTCTCTGGTCTTTTGTCTGGTCGCTCTTGTTCTTGGGATTCGCTGTCGTCTTTCGAGAAGATCAAGTTATAAAATACCTGTTGTTGGCTTTGGCTGCAGTCCCAATGGTCGTGACAATGGCTGTCGGTTGCTTCTTCGCCATAAGGTGCCCGGACTGACTGCAATCTGACAGCATGCATTACAAATACTACATAAGAAGGGCTCGGGAACCGATATAGTCGAACTTGTCAATGAGTTTCCGCAATTGAAAATCGAGGCGAAACAGGGGGACGATGACAAACCGAAGGAGCGTTAACAATGATCGAGAAAACATACATTCTCGTGTTTCAAGAAGACGTGGGAATGACGACTGATGAAATGAAGCCTTTCGCCGATACATTGAAAGACGGCGAACGACTTTTTCGTTTGGATCATAATGTCGCTTTCTTGCAGACCGCGGATGATGTTGAGACCTTGACGAAGCGATTGCACTCCGGGCCCTTGAGCAAGGGATATTTCTTTGTCGCAGATATCAGCGATACAAGCCGCGCCGGCAATATGGTTCCTCGTTTCTGGGATATTTTGCATAACAAGGACAAGCTCACTCCGGTTGCCTGATGCTTAAGTCCCGCCTCATCCCCTGTCTCGACGTGAAGGACGGCCGCGTCGTCAAAGGCGTCAATTTCGTCGCGTTGCGCGACGCCGGCGATCCGGTCGCCTGCGCGATCGCCTATGACGCGGCAGGCGCCGACGAGCTTTGCTTTCTCGACATCACCGCGAGCCACGAGAACCGGGGCATTATCCTCGATGTCGTGCAACGCACGGCGGAAGCCTGTTTCATGCCGCTCACCGTTGGCGGCGGCGTGCGCACGATCGACGACATTCGCAAATTGCTGCTCGCCGGCGCCGACAAGGTGTCGATCATGACGGCCGCCGTCGAGAATCGCGATTTCGTTCGCGTCGCGGCGGAGAAATTCGGCAGCCAGTGCATCGTTGTCGCGATCGACGCCAAAGGGACAGGTCCCGGACGCTGGGAGATCTTCACCCATGGGGGGCGAAAGCCGACAGGCCTTGATGCTTTGGCCTATGCGCGCGAGGTCGTGAGCCTCGGAGCCGGCGAAATTCTTTTGACCTCCATGGACCGCGACGGCACCAAATCCGGCTTCGATATTCAGCTCACCCGTGCCGTGGTCGATGCGGTCGGCGTGCCGGTGATCGCCTCGGGCGGCGTCGGAACGCTCGACCATCTCGTCGAAGGCCTGCGCGACGGCGGCGCCAGCGCCGTGCTCGCCGCGTCGATCTTCCATTTCGGCGAGTTCAGCATTGCCGAAGCCAAGCAATATATGGCGCGCGCCGGCGTTGCGATGCGGCTCGACGGCTGCGCGGTCGCCGCCGCGGCCTGACATGAGAACTTCTCACGAGGACTCAATGAGCGATTTCAGCCTTCACGATCTCGCCGCGATCATCGCCGAACGGGCCGGCGCGAACGCCGATGCGTCTTACACAAAGTCACTGCTCGATGGTGGACCCGCCCGCGCCGCGAAGAAAATGGGCGAGGAAGCGGTCGAAGCGGTGATCGCCGCCGTCGAAGGCAACCGCGACGCGCTCGTCCATGAAAGCGCCGATCTCCTCTATCACCTGCTCGTGGTTCTGCAATCGCGCGGCATCTCGCTCTCCGAGGTCTTGGCCGAGCTCGAGCGGCGGACGCGCCAGTCTGGCCACGAAGAAAAAGCTTCGCGAAAAGGCTGAATTGCGGGAAGATGTTCCTACGTAAGGATGGGAATTCCCGCCATCTTCATCCGGCCGCTATCCAACCGGCAAACGAATGGACGAACGCGTCAAGCAGGAGATCCTCTCGCCCTATCATCGCTTTACGCGAAGCGAATGGGCGGCCTTGCGCGCCGATACGCCGCTCACCCTCACGCTCGAAGACCTCAGCAAGCTCCAGTCGCTCAACGATCCGATCTCGCTGGAGGAAGTCGTGGCGATCTATCTGCCCCTGTCGCGCCTGCTCGCGCTCTATGTCGCGGCGACCCAAGGTCTCTTTAAGGCGACGCAGCGCTTCCTCGGCGCCGAAGACGGCAAGATGCCGTATATCATCGGCGTTGCCGGCTCCGTTGCGGTCGGGAAATCGACGCTCTCGCGGGTCATGCGCGCGCTTCTGTCGCGCTGGCCGAACACACCCAAACTCGAGCTCATCACGACCGACGGCTTTCTCTATCCGAACGCCGTGCTGGAAGCCGAAGGCCTGATGGAGAAGAAAGGCTTTCCCGAGAGCTATGACGGCGCCGCCCTGCTGCGGTTCCTGCACGACGTGAAGGCCGGCACGCGCAACGTGCGCGCCCCCGTCTATTCGCATCTCACCTATGATGTCGTGCCGGACGAAAGCATCGTCGTCGATCGGCCGGACATTCTCATCGTCGAAGGCCTCAACGTGCTGCTGCCCGGCCGGCCTCCGAAGGATGGGCGAGCGATGGCCTTCGTGTCCGACTTCTTCGATTTCTCCGTTTATCTACATGCCGACGAGGCCGATCTCGAGCAATGGTATGTCGAGCGATTCCTGCGGCTTCGGCAGACCTCGTTTCGCGACCCGCGCTCCTATTTTCGCAAATACGCGGATGTTTCCGAGGCCGAAGCCGAGGCCGCCGCCCGCGACATCTGGTTGAGGATCAACCTGCGCAACCTGCACGAGAATATCCTACCGACTCGGGCGCGCGCCAATCTCGTGCTGACCAAGGGCGCGAGCCACTCGATCGAGGCGGTGGAGCTGCGCAAGCTGTGAGCTGCGCCATGGGGTTCCGTCATTGCGAGGAGCGAAGCGACGAAGCAATCCAGAATCTGGGTGTGCGTTCCTTCTCCCCCAGCGGGAGAAGGTGCCCCGCGAAGCGGGGCGGATGAGGGGTCGCGCACCCCCTCACCCGGCCGGCTCCGCCGGCCACCCTCTCCCACAAGGGGAGAGGGTGCGCGCGCTTCGCTCGCAATGACGGTCGCTCACCCCAACCCATTCTCCGCCGCGAGCGCCAAAAGGTCCGTGTGCGGCCGGGCGCCATAATGCTGGATGATCTCGGCCGCGGCGAGCGCGCCGAGCCTTGCGCAATCGACCAAATTCCAATCTTTGTTGAGGCCGGCGAGGAATCCGGCGGCGAAGAGATCGCCCGCTCCCGTCGTATCGACGATTGTCTCGACGGGAAAGGCCTTGACGGCATGCGTCTCCTCGCGGGTCACGACGAGCGCCCCTCTTTCCGAGCGCGTCACGACGGCGAGAATATCCTCGCTCCGCAATTGCGCCACGGCCGTTTCAAAATCCGCGGTCTGATAGAGCGCATGGAGCTCGCTTTCGTTGGCGAAGAGAATGTCGATGCTGCGGTCGCGGATGAGCGCCAAGAAATCGTCGCGGTAGCGGTCGACGCAAAAGGCGTCGGAAAGGCTCAAGGCGACGCGGCGCCCCGCCGCGTGGGCGATCTTGGCGGCTCTCATGAAGGCGCCTTTCGCCGCCGGCGGATCCCACAGATAACCTTCGAGGTATGAGATCCGCGCCGCGGCGACGAGCGAGGGGTCGACATCGGCTTCGGTGAGACCTTGGCAGGCGCCGAGATACGTACTCATCGTGCGCTGCCCGTCCGGCGTGACCAGGACGAGGCAGCGGGCGCTCGCCGGACCTTCCGCAGCCGGCAACGCGGTGAACGCCACGTTCGCGGCGCGGATATCGTGGCTGAAGATTTCGCCGAGCGGATCGGCCTTCACCTTGCCGATGAAGGCCGCGCGGCAGCCGAGCTTCGCCGCGCCGATGATCGTATTGGCGGCCGAGCCTCCCGAGACGATCGTCGTCTGGCCCATGGCGCGATAGAGCTTTTCGGCCGTCGCCTCGTCGATCAGCCGCATCGTGCCTTTGTGAAGCCCGTGCGCAACAAGGAAATCGTCGTCGCTCGGCGCGATCACATCGACGATCGCATTGCCGATGCCGACAATGTCATAGCGGCTGGTATCCATGCGCCTCGCGGGCTCACAGCCCTTCGAACAGTGCCGTCGAGAGATAGCGCTCGGCGAAGGAGGGAATGATGAGGACGATGTTCTTGCCCGCGAATTCCGGCCGTAGCCCTACTTCGACCGCCGCCGCGACCGCCGCGCCCGAGGAGATTCCGACCGGGATTCCTTCCACGCGGGCGACAAGGCGGGCGGTGTCGAAGGCCGTCTGATTGCCGACCGTGACGACCTCGTCGATCAGGCTGCGGTCGAGGATCGAGGGAACGAAACCAGCCCCGATTCCCTGGATCTTGTGCGGGCCCGGCTGTCCGCCGGAGAGGACTGCGGAATCCTCGGGCTCGACCGCGACAATCCGCAGATTCGGCCGGCGCGGCTTCAAGACCTGCGCGACGCCGGTGATCGTGCCGCCGGTGCCGACTGCGGAGACGAAGACATCGACTTCGCCATTCGTATCGTTCCAGATCTCTTCCGCCGTGGTCAGCCGATGGATCTCGGGATTGGCGGGGTTGTCGAATTGCTGCGGGATTGCCGCGCCGGGAATCGAACTGGCGAGTTCCTGCGCTTTGGCGATGGCGCCTTTCATGCCCTGCGGGGCGGGGGTGAGAACCAGTTCGGCGCCAAGCAGCGCCAGCATCTTGCGCCGTTCGATCGACATCGATTCCGGCATCACGAGGATCAATCTGTAGCCGCGCGCCGCGGCGACGAAGGCCAGCGCGATGCCGGTATTGCCGGAGGTCGGCTCGATCAGCACCGAGCGTCTGGGCGCAATCTTTCCGGCGGCTTCCATGGCGGCGATCATGCTGACCCCGATACGGTCTTTCACGCTGCCGATCGGGTTGAAGAATTCGAGCTTGGCCAGAAGGTTGGCCTTGACGCCCTTTTCCGCGGCAATCTTGTTGAGGCGCACCAGAGGCGTATCGCCGATCGTCTCGGTGATCGAGTCGTAGATGCGCCCGCGCCCCGGCACATGGGTGTGCGCGGGACTGCTGGCTTCCTTCACTGCGGCTTGCGGCATCGCCTTCCTCCTCGTGACGGGCTTAGTTGAGCAAATGATAGCAAATTGCGCGAGGAGTCGTCAGCCCGCCGAAGCCAGGTCACGCCGGCCGGTCGCAGCCGCATCGGCGCGTGCCCGCCGGCAGCGCTCATCGGCGCGGCTGCGGGATGATGCGCAGATAGGGCCGCGGCGCCGACCAGCCGGCCGGGTACTTCTTCTTCGCTTCCTCGTCGGTGACCGAGGGAACGATGATCACGTCCTCGCCGTCATGCCAATTGACCGGCGTTCCGACCTGATGTTTCGCCGTGAGCTGAAGGGAATCGATGACCCGGAGAATTTCATCGAAATTGCGCCCGGTGCTCGCCGGATAATTCAGCGTCAGCTTGATCTTTTTGTCGGGTCCGATCACGAAGACCGAGCGCACGGTCAGTGTATCGTTCGCATTGGGGTGGATCATCCCATAGAGATTGGCGATCTTGCGGTCCGGATCGGCGATCAGCGGGAAGTTGAGGCCGTAGCCTTGCGTCTCCTTGATGTCCTGCGCCCATTTCTCATGGGCGGTCAACGGATCGACGCTCAGTCCGATGATTTTGACGCCGCGCTTGTCGAATTCCGGTTTCAGCTTCGCTGTATAACCGAGTTCGGTCGTGCAGATCGGCGTGAAGTTCTTCGGATGCGAGAACAAAACGACCCAGGAATTCTCGATGAAATCATGGAATTTGATCGGTCCTTCGGTCGTTTGCGCCTCGAAATCGGGGGCGATGTCGCCAAGTTGGAGTGCCATGTGCCACCTCTCAAAACGACGTCACGGCAGCGCGGTATCGCGCAATGCCGGGGGCAGTCCCAAACGTTGGCTTCCGGCGCTGATTTTCCAAGGTGGTTCCTGGAAAAAGGCCGAAAAAACCTGCGTTGCGGGGCATGATATCACATCTCACATGTTGCCAAAGCAAAAATGTTTTATATACATTCTCATATCGTAAAATCTGGCTTCGCACTCTCGTCGAGAAAAATCTTCTTTTCGCCAGCCTGCCGGCAAATATCGTCGATCGTGACAAGTTCGAGCTCGCCGAGGAAAGCTTGGCCGGCGCGCTCGATGAGCGGGCCGATCACGGTGTCGACGAAGCGGCTTTCGGTTTTCGACTCGCCCTCGCCGTTCATGACGGCGCGGATGACTTCGGCGGCGCTGATGCGGCGGCGCTCGCGCGCCAGTTCATAGCCGCCACGTGGGCCGCGGATGCCCTTCAGGATGTCGGCGCGAACCAGCGCCTGCAGCAAGGTTTCGAGATGCCGCGGCGGCAGATCGAGGCGGCCGGCCAGCGTCTTCGCCGCGACCGGCTGCGGTCGCGCATGCAGTGCGATGTCGGCGACCGCGGCGAGCGCCAGCATGCCGCGGCGGCAGAGAAGCATCATGTCTTCTTCTCCCGGAAGCTTCCCGTCGATCCATAGCCGCCCGCCGCGCGCTGGGTCTCCTCAAGGGTCGCGGCTGCCACGAAGACGGCGCGCTTCACCGGTGCAATGACCAGCTGCGCGATGCGGGCGCCGCGGACAACTTCAAACGGCTCGCTCCCGAAATTGACGAGAAGCACGCCGATTTCGCCGCGGTAATCGCAATCGATGGTTCCCGGCGCGTTCAGGACCGTGACGCCGTATTGCAGGGCAAGGCCCGAACGCGGCCTGATCTGCGCCTCGAAACCCTCCGGCAATTGCATGCCAATGCCGGTCGGCACGAGAAGCCGGGCGCCGGGCTCGATAAATATTTTCGCGTCCGGGGCAATCGCCGCGAAAAGATCGGCGCCGGCCGCCCCGGCGCTCTGATAGGCGGGAACGGGCAAGCCTTCGCCATGCGGAAATTGGCGGATCGTGACGGCCAGCGAGGCGGCCTCCTCACGCATCGCCGCCTCCCTCCAGCAGCTTCGCCATATAGGAGACGAGCCTCAGCGCCACTGCCTCCTTGCGCATGGGCGGCCAGTTCTCTGTGCCGGTGCGCGTGACGATTGTCACCTGATTTTGGTCCTGGCCCATGACACCCATGCCGCTGTCGGAACCCACGTCATTGGCGATGATCACATCGCAGCCCTTGCGCGCCAATTTGGCGCGCGCGTTGTCGATCACGTTCTCGGTCTCCGCCGCGAAGCCCACGACCAGCCGGGGACGCGCGCGGCTCAGTTGCGCAACACGCGCGAGAATATCCGGGTTTTCGACGAGAGGAAGGGCTGGCACCGAGGTCCCTTTTTTGAGCTTATGCGCCGCCACGTCGGCGACTCGCCAGTCGGAGACCGCGGCCGCCGCGATGAAGATGTCGGTCGGCAACGCCGCTTCGACGGCGGCAAGCATTTCGGCGGCCGTCGTGACGTGTTGCGTCCTGACGCCGGCCGGATCTTGCAACGCGACCGGCCCGCTGATGAGGAGGACATCGGCGCCAGCCCTTGCCGCCGCCGCGGCGATCGCATGTCCCTGCTTGCCGGAGGAATAATTGCCGAGATAGCGCACCGGATCGATCGGCTCGCGCGTCGGGCCGGATGTGACGACGACCCGCAGGCCGGCCAGCGGCCGATCCGCTCCCATTCCCGCCGGCAGCGGAATCGTCGTGTCGGTTTGCAGCGCTGCGGCGATGGCGGCCAATATCGCCGCAGGCTCGCTCATCCGGCCGGGCCCATATTCGCCGCAGGCCATGTCGCCATCCTCCGGCCCGACGAATGTGACGCCGTCTTGGCGCAACAGGGCGATGTTTCGCTCGGTCGCCGGATGTAGCCACATCCGCAGATTCATCGCCGGCGCCACCAGGATCTTCTTGTCGGTGGCGATGAGCAGCGTCGAAGCAAGATCGTCGGCGAGCCCCTGCGCCATTTTGGCGATGAGATCAGCGGTGGCCGGTGCCACAACGACAAGATCGGCATCGCGCGAGAGTTGGATGTGCCCCATCTCCGTCTCGTCAGTCAGTGAAAACAGATCATCGAAGACTTTGCTGCCTGAGAGGCTCGCGACCGACAGCGGCGTGACGAATTGCTTTGCCGCCTTGGTCATGACCGCGTTGAGGCTTGCGCCCTGCTCGCGCAGCCGGCGAATGAGTTCGAGAACCTTGTAGGCGGCGATGCCGCCGCCGATGACGAGGAGAATGCGTTTGCCTTGCAGCACGCCTGGTTCTCCGGTGACCGCTGGATGAGGGATCGAAGGCGATTCTTCCGTCTGCATCGGCATGATTGCGGCTCAACGCAAGAGGAAGAAGATCATTATAGCGACGATGAGCCAAAGTGCGAAATGGCCGAGCCTGGCGCCGCGCGCCTCGGCTTCGCCGATCTTTTCGATCGTCGCCTCGGAGAGCTCGAACCCGTCTTCGGCCATGCGCTCGAGTTGCAGCACGATGTTTTCGGTCCGCAGAAGCGCGGCCGGAAGATTGGCGGCGAACTGGCCGAGCGAGGCGAGCGCCCGTCCGGCATCCTCGATCTTGCCGACCGGTCCGAGATTTCTTTCGATCCAGCCGCGTACCACGGGCTCGGCGGTGGACCACATGTCGAGCTTGGGGTCGAGGCTGCGGGCGACGCCTTCGACGACGACCATGGTCTTCTGCAACAGGACCAGCTCGGTGCGGGTCTTCATGTCGAACAGCGCGGTGACCTCGAACAGCAGCGTCAGCACGCGCGCCATGGATATCTGGTCGGCGGTGCGGGAGTGGATCGGCTCGCCGATGGCGCGGATCGCCTGGGCGAAATCTTCGACCTTGTACCGGCGCGGCACATAGCCGGCCTCGAAATGGATCTCGGCGACGCGCCGATAGTCGCGAGTGATGAAGCCGAAGATGATCTCGGCGAGGAACCGCCGCTCCTTGATGCCGAGCCTCCCCATGATGCCGAAATCCACCGCGATCAGCCGGCCTTGCGGGTCGACGAACAGATTGCCCGGGTGCATGTCGGCATGAAAGAACCCGTCGCGCACCGCGTGCCGCAGGAAGGACTGAATGATCGTGCGGCTGAGGGCTCGCAGATCAAGCCCGGCCGCGGCGAGCGCGGCGGTGTCGGACAGCGCAACGGCGTCGATCCATTCGAGCGTCAGGACTTCCTTCTCGGTGCGGTCCCAATCGACAGCCGGCACGCGGAAGTCGCTCTCTGCGGCGGTGGTTTCGGCGAATTCCGAGGCCGCCGCGGCTTCGAGCCGGAAGTCCATCTCGATCTTCACCGTGCGGGCGAGCGTATCGACGACCTCGACCGGCTTCAGCCGTTTGGTTTCCGGAAACCAGCGCTCGGCGATCCGCGCCGCGAAATACATGTCGGAGAGATCGCGCCTGAAGCGCCGTTCGACGCCGGGGCGCAGAACCTTGACGGCGACATCGCGCTCGCCCGTCGCATCGCGGACCCGGGCGCGATGGACCTGCGCGATCGAGGCGGCGGCGACGGGTTCGCCGAAGCTTACGAAGATTCTATCGATCGGCCGGCCGAAAGCGGCCTCGATCGCTTTGACCGCCAAATCGCGCGAAAACGGCGCCATGTGGTCCTGGAGAAGCTCGAGCCGAAGCGAGACCCCCGGGCCGACGACATCCGGCCGCGTCGCCAGGAATTGCCCGAGCTTCACATAGGAGGGGCCAAGCCGGCTGACCGCGGCCGGCAGAAGATCGAGCTGGTCGCCGCCGCGCTTCGCAATGAGCTTCGCTATGCCGAAAGGCACCCGCGCCGTCACCGGAAGCGTCATCACGTCGATGTCGCGGAAGAGGCCGGCGCGGGAGAGGACGAAGCCGGCCCGCGCGATGCGCAGCATATGCCCGAAGGGGAAACGCACGCCTAAAGCTTCCAGCCCGAGTGGATCGCGACGATCCCGCCACTCAGTTTCGTGAAGGACGCGCGGGCAAAACCTGCCGTCTCGATCGACTGGCGGAATGTCTCCGCCGAAGGAAAGCGGCGGATCGATTCGACGAGATAACGATAGGCGTCGGCGTCGCCCGTCACAATGCGGCCGAGCGCCGGAATGGCGCGAAACGAATAGGCGCGATAGAGCCGGTCGAGGGCCGCCAGGTCGACCTGCGAAAATTCAAGGCAGAGAAAACGCCCGCCGCGGCTGAGCACGCGATAAGCCTCGGCGAGCGCCGCTTCGATGCGCGGCACATTGCGGATGCCGAACGCGATCGAATAGGCGTCGAACTCGCCGCTCGGGAAGGGCAGGGACTCGGCATTCGCCTCGACGAAGGCGAGCCTATAGCCTTTTTGCGCCGCGCGGCGGCGGCCGATCTCCAGCATGTCGGGATTGATGTCGACAATCGTGACCTGCGTTTCGGCGCCGCCTGCTTTGGCGACGCGCAGGCCGACATCGCCCGTCCCGCCGGCGACATCGATATGCCTGAACGGCCTCGTCTTCGAGGGGTGCAGCATGGCGACGAGCCGATCCTTCCACAGCCGGTGAAGACCGCCGGACATGAGATCGTTCATCAGGTCGTAGCGCGCGGCCACGTTATGGAAGACCTGATCGACGCGGCCTTGCTTCTCGGGCAAAGGCACGGAGGCAAAGCCGAAATGTGTGTCTTCCACGCGATCCCCGAATGATGGCCCGGCCATGCTGCTGCTCCGGGGCCGAACATAGCGCGAGGCTCCCGCGATGGCTATGAGGGGTGGCGGCCCGCACGTCCAGGCCCATCTCATGCCCGGGCCGCTGCCGTCAATTTGGCTCTGGATCGAAGCTTGGCGCCGGAGGCCGTGGTACTCTAATGGTTTGAGAGACGCATGCCCGAATTACCGGAAGTAGAAACGGTACGCCGCGGCCTTGCCGCCGCGATGGTCGGGGCGCGCTTTACGCGCGTCGATCAGAGGCGGCCGGATCTGCGCTTTCCGTTTCCGAAGAATTTTGCCGCGCGGCTCAAAGGCCGGCGGGTCGAAGGCTTGCGGCGGCGGGCGAAATATCTGCTCGCCGATCTCGATAGTGCCGATGTGCTCGTCATGCATCTCGGCATGTCGGGCTCGTTCCGTATCGAGGATGAGACGGATGCGAAGACGCCGGGTGCCTTCCATCATGCGCGCTCGAAAGATCCCGCGCATGACCATGTCGCCTTTCATCTCTCCAACGGCAAAAGCATCATCTACAATGACCCGCGCCGCTTCGGCTTCATGCAGATCATCGCCCGCGACAAACTCGGCAAACATCCCCTGTTCCGCAATGTCGGCGTCGAGCCGCTTGGCGCGGAATTCGATGGCGCTCAATTGGCGCGGCTCTTCGCGGGCAGGACGGCACCGTTGAAAACGGCGCTCAGCGATCAGCGCCTGATCGCCGGCCTGGGCAATATCTATGTGTGTGAGGCTCTGCACCGGGCGGGCCTGTCGCCGCGCCGGCCCGCCGGCTCTCTCGCCCGCAAGAATGGCACGCCGAGCCCGCGCGCCGAGCGCCTCGCGCGCGCCATCCGCGAGGTTCTCGAAGAGGCGGTCGCGGCGGGCGGCTCGTCGCTGCGCGACTATCGCCAGACCAACGGCGATCTCGGTTATTTCCAGCACAAGTTCCGGGTCTATGACCGCGCGGGCGAAGCCTGTACGCGGCCGGGGTGCGGCGGCCGCGTGAAGCGCATCGTACAATCGGGCCGCGCCACGTTCTTTTGCGGCACGTGCCAGAGGTGAGCGGCGCCTGGACCCAAAACTCATATTGGGTGCATGCAGTCGTCATTGCGAGCGAAGCGAAGCAATCCAGAATGCGTACGCGAACCTTCTCCCCTTGCGGGAGAGGGTGGTCGGCGGAGCCGACCGGGTGAGGGGTCGCGCTAAACTTTCGATTGGTGATAGCGATGCAAACTGGCGAGATTCGCGCGACCCCTCATCCGCCCCGCTTCGCGGGGCACCTTCTCCCGCAAGGGGAGAAGGAACGCGCCCCCACCGACGGCGAATTGCTTCGCCGCACGGCGCGTCCGCGCATCACGCCGGCAGGACTTGGCCGGGCACGACCTTCAAGATCGTCGCGCGGCCTTCGAGCCCGGCGAAGGCGGCGCGATCGGCGCCTGTCAGAAAGACCTGCGCTTGGAGCCCCGCCAATCGTTCATAAAGAGCTTGGCGCCGCGCCGCGTCGAGATGCGCGGCGATCTCGTCGAGCAGAATGAACGGCGCAATTCCGGAGAGGACGGCGACGAGCCGCGCATGCGCGAGGACGAGCCCGACGAGCAGCGCCTTCTGCTCGCCGGTCGAGGAACGCGCCGCGTCTGCCTGTTTCACGCCGTGGCGGACGAGAAGATCGCTCGCATGCGGGCCGATGAGCGTGCGGCTGGCGGCGGCATCGCGCGCACGGTTCTGCCGCAACAGGCGCCGGTAGACCTCCTCGACTTCGAGCGCCGGCCGGCTGCCGATCAGCTCCTCGATTTCGCCCTTCAGCATGAGTTCGGCGAAAGGGAAGGGCGAGGCATCCTTTGTCGCGGTGATGACGCGGGAGAGATGCGCTATCGTCTGCTGGCGCGCCGCCGCAACCGCGACGCCGAGCTCGGCGATCTCCCGCTCCGCCGCGTCGAGCCAGCGGTCTTGCTGGCCATCTTCGAGCAGGCGGTTACGGTTGCGCAAGGCGCGTTCGAGCGCATTGACGCGGCTGCCGTGCTCGGCATCGAGCGCCAGCACGAGACGGTCGAGAAAGCGCCGTCTGTCGCCAGCGGGGCCGGCGAATAGACTGTCCATGGCTGGCGTCAGCCAGACGACGCGGACGTGATCGGCGAAGCCTCGGATGGAGGGGATGGGCTCGCGGTTCAGCCGGTAACGGCGCAGCAACGTTCCATCAGGCTGCGCTTCAGTGCCGGTGCCGAGTTGGATCAGACCGTCTCGGGTTGCGACTTCGACGGAGACGGCAAAAGTGCCGGGTCCGCCGATTCGGGCGCATTCGGCAAGTTCGGCGCGGCGCAGCCCGCGTCCCGGCGAGAGCAGCGAAATCGCCTCGATGAGATTGGTCTTGCCGGCGCCGTTCTCGCCGGTGAGTACTATAGGGCCGGCATCGAGGCAAAGATCGAGCGCCGGATAGGAGCGGAAATCGGCGAGCACGAGGCGGCGAACTGCCGGGAGCGGGCCTTGTTGGGCCGAAGGCGCCATGATCTCAATCATCCCGGGTCTATTAGAGGACAGGGCTGGCCCTGGAAATCGCAACATGAAGGCGGGCGCCGCCGAGCACTTCGAGGCAAGTGCGCCCTGCGCTTCTATGAAAAAGCCGGCTTCGAACGGCAAGAGGTCGGCCTCAAAACCTGGCGGATGCGCTGGCCTGGCGTCAGCGGGGCGCCCGCCCCGCAATGCCTCTGGTAATCCCCGCCGGGCGGCCCTAGATTGGCGGGGCGGAGCTGCGGGGTGCGTGCGGAGCGTATTCCCCGGGGCCTTATCGATCTCGAAGGGAGCTGTCCCTGGCCTTGCCCGTGGGCTTGGCCACACGGCGCCCACCTACTCTGTAGGTTCCCGGGATCGGAATCCCACGGCCATCGCGGCCCCGCGCTTGCCCCTCGCCCCAACCCCGAGTTTATGGACGCCATCTCAACCAAAGCCGCCTTGCGCCGCGAAGTTTTGGCGCGGCGCGGGCTGGTGGTGGCGGGGGACGCGGCCGCCGCCTTCGCGCGCCGCCTTGCCGATGTCGGTGCCGCCTTTGCCACCGAGACGGCCGCGAAAATCGCGTCAGCCTATTGGTCGATCAAAGACGAAGCCTCGACCTTTCCGCTGCTCGAAAAGCTCGCCATGCTGGGCGTGGCGACGGCGCTGCCGGTGATGCAAGGCCGCTGGGCGCCGCTCTGCTTTCGGCTGTGGAAGATGGGCGAACCGCTCGGCGCGGCAAAATGGGGCATCATGGAGCCCTTGCCGGCACCAGAAGTCTTCCCCGATCTGCTCTTCGTGCCGCTCTTGGGCTTTGACCGGGCCGGCAATCGCCTCGGCTATGGCGCCGGTTTTTACGACCGGACGCTCGCCAAGCTACGGGCGATGCAGCCCATCACCGCCGTCGGCGTCGCCTACGCGGTTCAGGAGCTGTCGGCCATTCCGAGCGAAGCTTACGATCAGAAGCTCGATTACGTGCTGACCGACCGCGAGTGGATCGTCTGCACCTAAAGCATGATCCGAAAAAGTGGGAACCGGTTTTGCGAAAAGATCATGCGATGACAAAAAGAATCTAGGCGCGGGCCAAGCTTGGCGCTTTCCGCATCCCCGCCCTATGCTGGGAACGCGCGAGGACCTTTGGATGCGGCTTCTCTTCATCGGTGACATCGTCGGCCGTTCCGGACGCGTCGTGCTCGGCGAGGAATTGCCGAAACTGCGGCAGGCATGGCGGCTCGATTGCGTCATCGTCAACGGCGAGAATGCGGCCGGCGGATTCGGCATCACGGAGGCGATCCTCGCCGATTTCCTTGCATCGGGCGCCGATTGCGTCACGCTCGGCAATCATGCCTTCGACCAGCGCGAGGCGCTCACCTTCATCGCCCATCAGCCGCGGCTGATCCGGCCGCTCAATTATCCGCGCGGCACGCCGGGGGCTGGCGCCGGTCTCATCGAGACGGCGAAGGGCGAACGCGTTCTCGTCATCAATCTCATGGGCCGCACATTCATGGACGCGATTGACGATCCTTTCGCGGCGGGGGAGCGGGAGATCGGCGCCTGCCTGCTCGGTGAAGCCTGCGATGCGATCGTGGTCGATTTCCATGCCGAGGCATCGAGCGAGAAACAGGCCTTCGCGCATTTCGTCGACGGCCGCGTCTCGCTCATCGTCGGCACCCATACCCATGTGCCGACCGCCGACCATCAGATCCTGCCGCAGGGGACGGGTTTCATCACCGACGTCGGCATGAGCGGCGATTATGATTCGATCATCGGCATGGCGAAGGAGGAGCCGATCCGCCGCTTCATCCAGAAAGTGCCGGGCGCGCGGCTCGAGCCAGCGGGCGGAGTTGCCACGCTCTGCGGCATCGCGGTCGAGACCGACGCGAGCGGGCTTGCGGCGCGGATCGCGCCAGTGCGGATCGGCGGAAGGCTCAGCTCCGCGCGCCCGGATTTCTGGGACTAGGACGTGGGCGCCGAAAAGCTCCCCGTCGACCGCCGGTTCGTCTCGACCTTATGGCTGGTGGTCGGCCTCAACCTCGCCTATTTCGGCATCGAATTCGCGGTCGCGCTCTCCATAGGTTCGGTGTCGCTCTTTGCCGACAGCGTCGATTTTCTCGAGGATATGGCGCTGAACGGGCTCGTGCTCGCGGCTTTGCGGCTCTCGCCGCTCGCCCGTGCCAGGCTCGGCATGGGGCTCGCAGGCCTGCTGCTTTTGCCGGCTGGCGCCATGCTCTTGACCTTGGTGCACAAATTCACGGCGCCTGTGCCTCCGGCGCCTTTGCCGCTTTCGCTCACGGGCTCGGGTGCGCTCCTGATCAATACCGCCTCGGCTCTATGTCTCGCGCGCGTACGCGACCGTGCCGGCAGTCTGACGCGAGCGGCCTTTCTCTCGGCCCGCAACGACGCGTTTGCCAATCTTGCGATCATCGCGGCCGGCGGGGTGACCGCCCTTTGGCCGAGCATCTGGCCCGATATCGTCGTGGGCCTCGGCATCGCGGCGCTCAATGCAGGCGCGGCCCGCGAAGTCTTCACCGCGGCGCAACGCGAGCATCGCGCCGCCGGGCGCCCCGCCTGAGCGTGCTTTCTTTATTTCCGCGATCGGCGGGCTTATGAGAGCGGCGGCGCCGAGGCGTCGAGGCGAAAGCGAGGATCTGAGGACGGAATGGCCGGACATAGTCAGTTCAAGAACATCATGCACAAGAAGGGCAGGCAGGACGCGATCCGCTCCAAGCTCTTCTCCAAGCTGGCGCGCGAGATCATCGTCGCCGCCAAGCTCGGCCTGCCCGATCCCAGCATGAACGCGAGGCTGCGCGCCGCGATCATCGCTGCGCGGGCGGAAAATATGCCGAGGGACAATATCGACCGGGCGATCAAAAAAGCCGCCGGCGCCGATGCCGAGAATTACGAAGAGGTGCGCTACGAAGGCTATGCGCCGGGCGGCGTCGCGGTGATCATCGAGGCCTTGACCGACAACCGCAACCGGACCGCCGGCGAAGTGCGTTCCTATTTCACCAAGGCCGGCGGTTCGCTCGCCGAAACCGGCGCGGTGTCGTTCATGTTCGATCATATCGGGATGATCGAGTTCGATGCGAAAGTCGCCTCCGAAGACGCGATGCTGGAAGCCGCGATCGATGCCGGCGCCGAGGATGTCGTCTCAACGGAAGAAGGTCACGAGATCACCACGACGCTCGAGATGATGCGCGATGTCACGCAAGCGCTCGAAGCGAAATTCGGCGAGCCGCGGAAAGTCGGGTTCGTCTGGAAGCCGCAGACCACGATCGCGGTGGACGACGAGGCCGGCGAGAAGATCCTGCGCCTCATGGGCTCGCTCGACGACAATGACGACGTGCAGAACGTCTATGCGAATTTCGAAATCTCCGACGCGTTGCTCGCGAAGATGAGCGGGTAGAGCGGCGTCAGGCTGCGCGTAACATCACGTCGACCCGGATGGCATCGAAGGGGAAGACAATGAGGCCATCCGCGGTCTTCTGCAGGATACCGGCATTCAGCAGCGCGTGCACGTCGCCGTGTACGGCCTTCACGTCACGCTTCACAGGGCGCGCCGTCTCGCGGATGGTCAGCGGCCCCGCGCCGGCCAGGGCCCGGATGAGTTCCCAGCGCTTTGCCGTCAGGAGCCTGAATAGAAGCTCCGGCGTGGCGAAACTGATACGTGAACCCTGCTTTTTACCTTGAAAGGCATCCTGGGCCCGCCGCTTCACCTCTTCGAGCTTTGCGACTTGCAGTGTAACCGTTTTCATCTCATTCCTTCCATGCATCGACTTCTCGCCAGAAATCCGCGAGCAGCGAATCCGGATCGGTGAAATTGTATGGCTCCTCGGCACCTCGTAAATGCCGATGATCGCCCTTGCCGGCCTCATTGTCATAGCGCAACACGCAGACTCCTTCGCTCACGAGTGCCAACCGATACTTGAACTGGTGAGTCGAACCCGCGCGGGCCGCGGCAGATGCCAAACGACGATCTCGACGAAGGTCCGAGCATCAAGCACGTGCCGTTCATCGAACAGAAGCTCGGCCTTCATGTTGGATAGAATACCAACACCATCGGTTCAGTCAACAAGGCTTATGCGAGACATGGCGCCGGCAAAGAGAAGAAATATCAACCGCAATGCAGTCAGGTCAGCGCGCGATCGAGGCGAAGGAAATCGACGGGCTTCGTCAAAAACGCATCGATACCGGCCGCGCGCGCGGCCTGCGCCGCCGCTTCGAAAGCATCGGCCGAGACGGCGATCAGCCGGCAGGGCGCGGCGCCGGCTGCCATCTCCGCCGCACGGATCCGCCGCGCCACTTCGAGGCCGTCGAGGCCCGGCATGCGGATGTCGAGAATGTGTGCATTGAAGCGCGTACGCCTGCCTTCGATCGCCGCCTCAGCCTCGGCAAGCGCCGCGTCGCCGTCCTTGACGCGAAGGACGCGCGCGCCGCGTTTTTCCAAATGGCGCGTGACGATGAGGGCGTTGATGTCATTGTCTTCGGCGAGCAGGATTTCGAGCCCACGCAGATCAGCCGGCGCGGCGGCGGGTGCGGCGGGCGCGGCCACATGCGCCTCGCCTGCCCCGAGACGGGCAAGCAGAGAACGCGCGCGCAGGGGCTTGACCAGCCAGCCGTCGAAATCCCGCAAAGAATTTTGCCCGAAGGCGCGCCGCTCGAAGGCCGAGAAGAGCACCAGCCTTCGGCCGACGCCGGCGGCGCGCGCCGCTTCACCGAGACGACGCACCGCGTCCTGACCGAGCGCGCAATCGACAATGATTGTGTCCGGTACTCGATGCGCGGCGCAGGCCTCGCGGAGAACGGCGAGCCCGTGGTCGAGGCTTTCGGCGCGGGAAACGTTTGCGCCCGCTTCCCTCAGCCTTTTGATGAGATAGGGCGCTTCGAACGGCGAATTCGCGACGACGAGAATGCGGCGTCCGAAAAGAATCAATGGCGGCGGGAGCTCAATCGCTGCTTCGGGCGGCAAGGGCAGGACAAGGACGAAGGTCGATCCTTGCGGCGAGGTCGCCTCAAGACGCAGGCTTCCGCCCATGCGCTCGGCGAGCCTGCGCGAGATCGCGAGCCCGAGTCCGCTGCCGCCCGACGGGGTGCCGGCTTGTTCGAATTCGTCAAAAACGGCGCCGCGGCTTTCCTCGGCGATGCCGGGCCCGGTATCGGTCACCGCGAATCTCAACTGATCGGCAACTTTGCTGACGCGCAGGCCGACGCCGCCCCGCGAGGTGAACTTCACCGCATTGCCGGCGAGATTGATGAGGACCTGGCGCAGCCGCGCCGCGTCGCCAATGGGACGCGATGGAACGTCGGCTGTGATCGAGCTTGCGATGTCGAGCCCCTTGTCATGCGCGCGCGGGGCGAGAAGCTCCGCCACGCCTTCGACGAGGCCGACGAGATCGAAGGGCGCTCTCGTCAGCTCGAGCTTGCCGGCCTCGATTTTCGAGAAATCGAGAATCTCGTCGATCAGCGCGGCGAGCCCCGCGCCTGAGGCCCGGATCGCTTCGACATAAGTCCTTTGTTCCGGGTCGAGATCGGTCGCGCTCAACAGCTCCGCCATGCCGAGAACGCCGTTGAGCGGCGTGCGGATCTCATGGCTTATGGTGGCGAGAAAGCGCGACTTCGCCGCGCTCGCGGCCTCGGCGCGTTCGCGGGCCTCTTCCGCTTCTCTAAGATCGAAGCTTTGGTCCTGCTCCGAAGACTCTGGTTTACGATGTGCACCGATACGGGACAGGAGAGCGCCACGCCCGGCGCCCACAGCAAGGACGAGGCTGCGGCGTGCAGACATCAATGCTGTGATCATGGCCTCGCGCATAGGCCGAGTTTAGCCGCGAGGCCTTGAGATTTCCTTGCCTGAACCGCGCGATACCAGCGGCTTATTTGATAAGCTTCGCTAGAGCCTGGCCCGCCTTGCTTTTGAGTTCCTTGGCATCGATCTTGCCGTCATTCTCCGTATCGGCGGCTGCGAAGTCCTTGTCGGCGGCCGCGATATATTCGTCCTTCGTCAGCGTCTTGTCGTTGTCGGTGTCGGCGGCGGCGAAGTCTGCCTTGCTCATGCGGCCACCGACTTCCTTAGGAGTCAGCGTGCCGTTCTTGTCCTTGTCGAGCTTGTCGAAGGCGGCGCCGGCCGCGGCATCGACTTCAGCTTTGTCAAGCGTGCCATCCTTGTCCGTATCGGCGGCGGTGAGCGCCTTGGCGGCGAATGCGCTCGTCGTAGGGAGCAAGGCAAGCGGCGCGGCGAGAATGGCGAGGAGGCCGAAAACCGTGGAAACTGGATGCTTGGGCATCAAATATCTCCATCTGGCTACAGTGCAAAGTTGCGCCGCAATGATATAGAAGAAGCCTGGCAACAATCAATGCATGAAGGTGGCACGGGTTCGAAACTTATAGCATTGTCCAGAAAAATTCCTTGGAACGAAAACAAACTGCCGTACGGAATACAGCAGAAACCGGACAAGCCTTATTCGGCAAATTGCGGCGCAACTTATTGATTTAGTTGCAGCGTAGGCCGGCCTACTTGCGACGGCCTCGGTGTGCGGCGTAATCCGCTTGCCACGACACAGGACTTTTGCGGATGGAGCTAAGCTGCGCGCAACTGCCGCGTCGCGTCGATTCGGTAGGAGAGGGCCTCGGCGAGGTGCGGGCGGCTGACCGTATGGGCGCCGTCGAGATCGGCGATCGTGCGCGCCAGCTTCAAGACACGATGAAAGCCGCGCGCCGAAAGCGATAGGCGCTCGGAAGCCTCCCGCAAGAGCGCCAGGCCTGCGGGATCGGGCCGCGCGATGTCCTCCATGACATGACCGAGGGCGGCGGCATTCGAGCCGACGCTCGCGGTTTTCGGCTACCGCCAATCCGAACATTACGGAGATCGCGAAAATTGGTATGCTTCCGCGTCGAATAGCGATGGCCGAGGGAAGCATGCCAGATCAGACGGGAAAATTGACACGAGAGGAAAAAACGAGAATTTCCGAGGTCATCAATACCAGATGGGCTGGCCGGTCCGACACCTGCCCGATATGCGGCGCCACTCAATGGTTCATAGCAGACCATCTCGTTTCCCCGGTGACGCTTGGAGCCCATCATGGACTCCAATTATCAGGGCCGCTTTATCCCTTAGTCCAGCTTGTCTCACCTTGCGGGTATATTCGATTTCTGAATGCGGTAATCCTTGGAGTGGTTTCCCCGCCGACTGTCCCGGACGAAGCAGCAAAGGCGGCAGAACCGTCCCAAGAAGAAAAGAAATAGGCCATCGATGCCATTGGAACGAGAATTGGGTTCGCGCGCACAAAGCGCATCGGCTCACTCCAGCAATGGCCGCTGGCCTGATCTCAACCCCAATGGAGATGATCGATCTTGTGGCAATGATAGATGCCCAAAATCAGCTTCCGACAAAGCGCGGCCCTTACAGAAAGCGTGCGGCTTAAAGGAGTTCATATGCGATGAGCGAAGAGAAACTAACTGGATCGATCACAGTGAATAGCGCTTGTATAACTGCGTTTTCATTCCAAACGAACGGCTATCAGGGCGGCGATGCTGGGCACGGCGGCTATCTTCAAATTGCGATTGAGGACCTTGCTGGCACCATGATGAACGCTGTTTTGGATAATGAGCCGATGCCGCAATCTGCGCCAGGAATCAACAAAATAACCATTCGCTTCCTAGGCGACTGCGAGATGCAAAACGTCGCAGAAGGACTTGAATTTCTCGCCGCACGTATCCGGGGAATGTCCCTCGCTTTGTTGAACTTGGCACGGCGAGCGTTGCCGGTTTGATGAAGCTATGCGGCTTGCAGATTTTCCTCAAGCCTGTTTTTGGTCGCGTACTTGACCTGATGGGTGGTTAGTGCCGTTCTGAGAGCGGG
>DATFNQ010000029.1:0-2168 GCA_035266305.1 Methylovirgula sp. | reverse complement strand
ATAATTTCCCTCCCGCGCCGCCGGCGCGCGACGCTCACGCCAAGCGCGCGAGCAAGGAGCGATCGCGGGCTTGCGCTCGCTGCGCGCCGCCGATATAGACGCGCGCTCGGCTGCGCGTTGAACGCTCCCTTCGTCTAGCGGCCCAGGACGTCGCCCTCTCACGGCGAAAACAGGGGTTCGAGTCCCCTAGGGAGCGCCAGGAATATCAATAAGTTCGAGGCGAGGCGGCGGGGTCCCTTAAGCCTGACGAGTGCGCGTCTTAGATCGCCATGCAACGGTATGCGGCGACCCGAGCGCCTCTTTGCGATCGCATCTCTGACAGCGACGAATGCGCCAACCTGACCGCGCGCGTCGAGAACCATGGACCAGTCGAGCCGCGCAATCTCGCAGGCGCGCAAACCCGCTTTCACAGAGAGCAGGATGATGACTCGATCACGCTTCGTGAATGGCGTGCCCCCGACAAAGTTCAGTATGCGGCGGAGCATGGTCGGCGTGATGATTTTGGCTTGCCGACCAAGCATGGTCGTCTCCCTAGCCCTAATATTCATCGGCACGCATCACGGTCAGGACCCGCGTGGTCACCGCCGGATCGGCTGCGTCAGGCGAGTGAAACGTCAGCGAGCGATCGTAGTAGTCGATCTTGAAAAAGAAGGTCTGATCTGCGATCTCGATCGCGCCAAAATCATGCTCGCCGTACGGATCATTGTCGGCCGAGAAGGCATCGATGCGTCGAACCGCAGCGAGCAGTTCTGAGCGAACGGCGAGATCGAGTGCTGCGACGCCGGCTGTGATCACAATCGTGCCGCCAACAAAAGTCGATCGCAGCGCGTCATTGAGTTGGCGAATCTTGTCAGCTTTGTTATCGAGCGATTGGATTTTGATGAGACATCCTTTCGACAGGGCGGGGGCCTCAGAATCGAAAGGGCGGCTCTTGGCCGCCCCTTCGAAGTCTATCCGGCTACTCGGCCGGATGAAGAAGCGCGATGTGCCGCCGCGCTCGCGTCAGCAGGCCTTCGCGCGGAAAATCGCGCCAGCGCAAGACGAACTCATTTCCTTCGTTTTGGACGATGATAGCCGCGAACCAAGCTTCAGCCGCTCCATACCGGTCAAGATTGGCCGCAAGCACGTGGGCGCCTGGCTGAAGCTCGCCCCAGGCGTCGCTCGAAGTGTAGTCTGAAAGCTGATCCAGTTTCGCACCTGAATCCGGGCTAGCGTCGACGGGGGCTGTATCTCCGGTCATATCGCCGGGTTCGATCATCGCCGCATCGGCTTGGCGCCCCGCCATATTGCGGAGGGCCAGGCATGCCCCAACGCATTATTTGGTTATTTGCGCGCGAGATTCACATTGCCGTCGCGCGAGAAATGCTGATGATGTGCGCGCGAGCGCAGCGAGTACGAGGGTCGGTCGGTGTTCCAATCTGAATCAGCCGGCCTCAGTTACGGAGGAAAACGCCATGGCGACCTATGTCACCCTTTACAACTTTACTGAGCAAGGACTTCGCAACATCAAGGATACGGTCAAGCGAGCGGAAGCGGCCAAGAAAGCCGGATCGGAAGTGGGGATTAAAATAAAAGAAATCGTCTGGACACAAGGACAGTACGACCTCATCGCGATCTCAGAAGCCCCGGACGAGGCAACCGCAAATGCGTTCTTGTTGAGTATGCTCAAGGCGGGCAACCTCCGCGCTCAAACACTGCGCGCCTTCACGGCGGCAGAAATGGAAAAGATTCTGGAGAAGGTCGCTTAAGGCCCAAGCGAAACGGCCGCTGGCGCAAGTGCCGGCGAACGCCAAGTCGACAAATCATCGCGTCGTCTCATAATACTGCCTCGATCGTATCTGTCGAAGGTCGAGCCGGGCGACCATGGCTCAAAGCTCCGATGATTTGCGGGCTTGCCGCCAAGGATCATATTCGGCACCGACGCGGGCGTGAAATGAGATCGCTTTTTGATCCTCTTCGGAATCGTCATCCCGTTCATAGCGGGACGGCACCTTGATGCCAATATGAACGAGAGCCGCCGTCCGGCCGTTCTCGCTTGGCGGATAATTATATGGCGAATAACCATCATGTCTTCCGCCGCGAAGCACGCGCCGGGCTAGCCCACCGATCTTTTGGAACACCTCGCCGCCGACTGCCGCAATTGGCTCTGCGCCATCCTGACCTACCTC
>DATFNQ010000028.1:0-25042 GCA_035266305.1 Methylovirgula sp. | reverse complement strand
AGGCAAGATCAAGGCACTCTCATCGGAGGCAAAGGCCTCCGCCACGATCATCGGCTCGCTGCCTTTCGTGGTCGGCGGATTGGTCTATCTGACAAGCCCGAAATACATTGAGCTCTTGTGGACGACTCCCACCGGTCAGCTCGTCATGGCCGGCAGTGCCATATGGATGGCCGTCGGCATATCCGTCATGAAGAAGATGGTGAGTTTCGACTTCTAGGACATGATCCGCAAAAGGAGACCCGTCTTTGCGAAGATATATATAATAGGGAATATGGAGCAGGATCGATTCCATAGGAAGCGATCCTGTCAGCATCTCGTTGTGAAAGGAAGATAGACAGCTTCCATGACCGATCTCATCTACGGATTATTGAACCGACAGGCTATATTGAGCATCCTGGTGGCGATCGCGACGGTCGCGACGATCCTCACCCTTGCCATGCCGCTGCTTCAGACGGACGCGCTGGCGCGCCGCATGAAGAACGTGGCGAACGAACGCGAACGCATTCGTGCCCGGGAGCGAGAGCGGCTTTACGAAAGCAAGAAAGTCAGTCTGCGCCAGGAGCCGAAGGCCTATATGAAAGAGGTCGTCGAAAGGTTCAATCTTTCGAAGTGGCTCGGCACCGAGGAGGCGAAAAAGCAAATGATGATGGCCGGCTTTCGCGGACCGCAGGCCGAAGTCGGATTTCTTTTCTTCCGACTCGTGACGCCGATCGCCCTGTTCTTTTTGGCGCTGATCTATGTGTTCTTCCTGAGCAATTTTGGTTGGCCGCTGACCTTCGATTTCGGCGCGGCGATCGCCGCCGCCTATCTCGGCATCAAAGCGCCGGAACTCTATATTCGCAATCTGATCGCCAAGCGGCAAAAATCGATAGCTCGGGCGGTTCCCGACGCGTTGGATCTCATGCTGATCTGCGTCGAATCGGGAATATCGATCGAAGCTGCCTTCCGCAAGGTCGCACAGGAGGTCGGCGCCCAGTCGATCGCGCTCGCCGAAGAGCTGACCCTCACCATGGCGGAACTTTCTTATCTCCCCGACCGGCGAGTCGCTTACGAGAACCTGGGGACGAGAACCGGCGTGGATTCATTGAAACAGATCGTCACGGTGCTTAACCAGGCCGAACGCTACGGGACGCCGCTCGGTCAGGCCTTGCGCGTCGTTTCGCAGGAAAGCCGCACGCGGCGGATGAGCGAGGCGGAAAAGAAGGCGGCGGCATTGCCGCCGAAGCTCACTGTCCCGATGATCCTGTTCTTTCTGCCCGTACTTTTCGCGGTGATCATCACGCCGGCGATCATCCAGGTCTCAGCGGTGACAGCCGGCCAATGAAGTCAGGCAGCGCTGGATCGGTGCACGGCAACTGCCGGTGAGCCTTCACTCCGCATCCGCTGCGCCAAGCCGAGTCTTCTCGGCGAGCGGCTGGGGTAGGCTTTTGGCGTCGTACTGCTGCCTTTCAGGTTTTCTGGCAGCGGTCTTCTTGGCATCGAGCTTGCGGATCTCGTCCCAGGGATCGGCCTGCGCGATCATTTGCCGAATCGCTGCAACGTTCTCGGCGGCATCGATCGGCGAGAGGTCCTGCTGCGCGACCTTTTGGGCCGCGTCGAACTTGCCCTCGAGCGCCAGCACGAGAGCGAAGTTTTGCCGCACCCGCATATCGGCGCCGGGCTGGGCCGCGGCCTGTTGCAATGTGGATTCGGCCAAAGGCAATTGTTTCGCGAGCGCGTAGGAGAGGCCGAGATTGGAGAGAACCTGCGGCTGATTTGGAGCGATCTTCAAAGCGGCCGAATAATAGGCCTGGGCCTGGTCATGATCGCCGAGTTCATCGGCAACTGCGCCTTGAGCCGACAGGATCGACCAGTTCGGTTGCTCCGGCGTATGCGCCTCCGGCAGGACCGTCGCCGCTTCGCGCAGCCGGCCTGCGTCGGCCAAAGCCTTGCCATACGCACCGAGCACGTTCATGTCCTTCGGATATTTGGCGGCCAGCTTTTGCACGACGGCGATCGCCTGCGCATAACGCGTGAGAGCACGGAGCGCGCGCGCATAAGTCAAGGCGATCTGCTTATTATCGGGATCCGCATCGTAGCGGCGCCCGAGGTCGTCGGCATACCGCTCCAATTCGGGCAACGAACCGGGCAGCACGGCATCCTGGCCGATTGAGCCAGTAACGTCCCCCGTTCCAATCCCCTGGCACCCGCAGAGGAGGAGCGCGGCCAGGAGACTGGCGGCTGCGACGCCGGGCCACAGCCCAGCGGTGTTGATGCGGGACGATCTATCGGCGCGTGGAACAAGCATCGATGGGCCTCTCTTACATGCCGCTTGTAAGCAATAAAAAGTTAACCCTAATAAACGGTTAAGTTAGGTCCAATACCGCGATCGACGGGCTCGCGGGCGCTTTTGGCAGATCCCCCGGTCAGGCTTTAAGCCTGTCGCCACAGGAGTGCACGAATGCCGTTTCACCTTGGTCCGGCGCCAGCCGACGCAGTGCCGATTTTCTTCGTCACCTCGGAGTCTTGGCCGAAGATCCATGCCGGTCTGCCAGCGGCTTCCGCAGCTTTTGCGACCGCGTGCAAATTCGAGCCGACACCCGGCCGGATATTGATCCTCCCCTCAGCCGAGGGCGGCCTGGGCAGCGTGCTTTGCGGGCTCGAAGCCAGTGCGACACGAAGCCGCGATCCTTTTCTGCCGGGCCGTCTGGTGGCGGCAGTTCCGCCGGCCGTCTATCGCTTTGGCAACGCCCCTCACGATGCGGCATTGGGGACGCTCGCCTGGGCACTCGCGTCCTATCGCTTCGCGCGTTACAAGAAGGAAAAGGGGGAACTGCCGGAGCTTTGCCCGCCGGAGGGCGTCGACATTGCGCGCATCAGCCGCATCGCCGCCGCCGTCACTCTCGGACGCGACCTCATCAATACGCCGGCCAATGATCTTGGCCCCGACTCGCTCGAAGCGGCGGCCGTGGCGGTCGCGATACAATTTCAGGCGAAATCCTCGGTGATCTGCGGTGACGCGCTCATCCACGCCAATTTTCCGTTGATCCATGCGGTCGGCCGCGCCTCGGACGAAGCGCCGCGGCTTGTCGATATCTCATGGGGAGACCCGAAAGCGCCGAAAGTCACGCTCGTCGGCAAAGGCGTCTGTTTCGACACCGGTGGGCTCGACATCAAATCGGAAAGCGCCATGCTGCTCATGAAAAAGGACATGGGCGGCGCTGCGACGACTTTGGCGCTCGCCCATATGATCATGGACGCAGGTCTGCCGATCCGCCTGCGGGTGATCCTGCCGATCGTCGAGAATGCGATCTCCGGGAACGCCATGCGACCCGGCGACATCTACCCGAGCCGAAAGGGCCTGAGCGTCGAGATCGGCAATACGGACGCGGAGGGCCGGCTGATTCTCGCCGACGCCTTGGCGCTCGGCGACGAGGAGGCACCCGATCTCCTCCTCGATTTCGCGACATTGACCGGCGCGGCGCGCGTCGCGCTCGGCCCCGATGTGCCGCCCTTCTATACGATGGACGAGGCGCTCGCCGCGCAGATCGCGAGCCATGCGGCGGCTGCCTTCGATCCGGTCTGGCGCCTGCCGCTCTGGGAGCCCTACGACAAGCTGCTCGACGGAAAGACCGCGGATCTTTCCAACATCGCCGCGGGGCCGTTTGCCGGCTCGATCACCGCCGCCCTCTTCCTGCGCCGCTTCGTCGAAAAGGCGAAAGCCTGGGCGCATTTCGATATTTACGCCTGGACTCCGACGGCGAAATCCGGGCGCCGGGAGGGTGGCGAAATTCAAGTTGCGCGGCTTCTCTACGATCTCATCGAAAGCCGCGCCAGCACGGCCAAGGAGCGCCACAAGACCGCCGAACCCGCGGACATCGTTCAATGACGCGAGACCCGCGGCTCACGCCGGCGCGCCCCGATCTCGCCGCCGCGCATCTTCGCGGCGAGATCGAGGCCGCCCGTTATGTCGCGGGGCGCCCCGTGCATGTCCGCGTCGGCCTGGCCGACCTTCGCCGCAAGCCGTCGCGCGAAGCCGCGATCGATACCCAGGCGCTCTACGGCGAGGACGTGACGCTCTATGACGAGCACGAAGGCTGGGCCTGGGTGCAACTCGCCAACGATGGCTATGTCGGCTATCTGCCGCGCGATGCGCTCGCGGATGGCGCGGCCAACGCGACGCATCGCATCTGCGTCAACCGCAGCTTCGTCTACCCGGCTGCGGACGTGAAAGCACCGATCGTTGCCGCCCTGCCGCTCGGCGCCGTGGTCAGAGTGGCCGATGAACAGGGCGATTTTGCAGGGCTTGCGGACGGCGGCTTTGTGTTCGCGCGGCATCTCGCGCGCCGCGATCACCGGGTGAACGATTTCGTCGCCGTCGCCGAAGGCCTTATCGGCTGCGCTTATCTGTGGGGCGGCAAGTCGAGCCTCGGGGTCGATTGCTCAGGCCTCGTGCAGATTGCGCTCGCCGAGGCGGGCGTTGCGGCGCCGCGCGACACCGATCTTCAGGAAGGCGCGCTTGGCAGCCCGGTCAGTGAAGGGCGGCGCGGCGACCTCATCTTCTGGAAGGGCCATGTCGGCATCATGCGCGACGCGAGAGTGCTTCTCCACGCCAATGCGCATTACATGCTGGTCGTGTCCGAGCCATTGGATGTGGCCCGCGACCGCATTCGTCAGAAAGGTGGCGGCGAGATCACATCGATCAAGCGGCTGTAGGACGCGTACCTTCTCCCTGTGGGAGAAGGTGCCCCGCCATAGGGCGCGCTTCGCGCGCCCGTCAAATTAAAACACGCCCGCCGCATGCGGCGGGCTATGGCGGGGCGGATGAGGGGTTACGATCCGTCCGAATTTGCAGCATCGTAACCCCTCACCCGCCGCCTTCGGCGGCACCCTCTCCCACAGGGAGAGGGTTCGCATCGGCTCTTTTCAACCGAGATTGTGCGGCCCGAAGGCATGCGGAAAGAGCTCGGCGAACAGCATGCTCTCGCGCACACCCCCCCGAGTCGGCGCTATGAACCTTCATGTCCTTCATGGCGAATTCGAAGATCCTCTGGCGGCAGGCGCCGCAAGGCATCACCGGCTCGGCGCTCTCGGCGAGGATAAGGATTTCGGCGATTTGCCGCTCGCCGGCATTGACCATCGCGGCAATCGCCGCGGCCTCTGCGCAGGTGCCGACCGGGTATGCGGCATTTTCGACATTCGCGCCGGAATATATGGCGCCCGACCCGCTGCGGATGGCCGCCCCGACGGGGAACCGCGAATAGGGCGCATAGGCGTTCTGTCGCGCCGCTGCGGCCGCCGGGAAGAGTTCTTCGATCGCGTGCATAGCCCGAGGAGCGGCCCTATCGATGTCCAAGCGGCGCATGCGCGGCTTGGAAGGGCCGCGACGTGAAGCTCGGCGGCTTCATAGCGGTTTCCGGGCAAAGCGCTAGAACTTTCGGGTCAGGACTATGGCGTCGGCAGGGTTGTATCGGGCACCGCGATCGCCTGATCGCTCGGTACCGCATAGAGCGGGATGATCCGAATCTTGCGCTTCGGAGCCACGGGCGCGGCCTCCGCGACAGAGTGAAGCCTGGCGGTGCCCGCCTGCGCAGGGCTCGGAGGAATGCGCAGCCCGGCAAAGCAGAGAAGGCCAAACCCCAGGGCGAACAGGGCGATGATCCTCTTGCGCTGCCGCTCGCGGGCAAAAAGCGGGTTGTGCCTCATTGACTGGCGCCGGCTCGGATAGAGGGCTTCGATGGCCATGACGACCTCCCAGTTGTCCCTAGGCAAATGATTGAGAGCCGGCAAAGTTGCTGCGGCACACAACAGTCTTTCCGGGCGGCGCGACAATTCTGCGGGCAACCGCAGCCGTTGCATATGTGTTGTTGTTGCTTGCCCGGCCGTTTATCGTCCCCGCCTGAGGGAAGGAATTGCCTGACGGTGAAAGACGAGCAGCAGGCGGCCCATGTGATGATCGAGATCATGCTGCCGAACGGAGGAACGTTCGGGCCGCAGGAACTTGCCTTGCTCGACGCAATCCGGAGCCGGCGCTCGATCATCGGCGCAAGCCGCGCGCTCGGCCTCTCCTATCGCAAATGCTGGCTCGTGGTTGACGCTTTGAACCGCGCCTTCGAAAGCCCGGTCGTTGCGACCTTTCCGGGTCGGCGCGGCGGCGGCGCCGAGATCACGCCCTTCGGCGAAAGGCTCGTGGCGCTCTATCGCTCGATCGAGCGGCACGCCGGAAATGCCTCGAAAAAATCTCTCGAGGAACTCACGGCTTCGCTCGATTGGTCGTTCGACCCGAAGGCCAAGGCCGCGGGCGCGGCGCGTGATCTTGGCTGAGGTCGGAGATCGCCACCGCCTTGATCATCGCCCAGGCCTTGAGGCCCTGCACGAGAGCCAGCCGTTCCACCGATTCGCGGGTGATGAGCGCATCGAGGCGCGTCTTGCCGAGGTTGAGCGTGGCGCGCACATAGGGCGGGGTTAGGAATTCCAGCTCGGCGATGTCGCCGGGCAGGCGATTGGTGATCGACACGTCCATCGGCCGTGACAGAGCAACCGAAACATCGCGGGCATCGATCCTGACCTTCACCGCCGAATCGATCGGCAGATCAATCTTCGGCACGCGCAATTCGCCGTCCTCGAAAAAGAGGGTCGTCAGCGCCAGGTGAAGGTCATGGCGCAGAATGCGCGCGAGAATGACGGTGCTCAGCCGCGGCGGCAGGCTGGCCGGATTGTGGATCTGTTTCTGGGTTTCCTGCATCGGCCTTGGATCAGAGCAAGCGCATGCGTGCTTTACTCTAGGGCTAATCCCTGGCCCTCGCTACAGGGACGCCGGTTCCCAAATCACCCCGATTCGTGTAAGGGGACGCTGCAATTGCGAAGAGAACAGCCCATATAGGGCGTGGGGTGCCCGCCACGGCGCACACGAGCCCTTAACCTGCTGATTTAGCCCTTGTTTGCGGCGAAGTCGGAACGCCCCCCGGCTTCCCATGCGCCCTGCATGCGCTGCGATCTTGCGGGAATGCCCATTCGGATATCGGACCAAGTTTCATGAATTTGCGCAATATCGCCATCATCGCCCACGTCGACCATGGCAAGACCACGCTGGTCGACCGCCTGCTCCAGCAATCCGGCGCCTTCCGGGAAAATCAGCGCGTCGCCGAACGCGTGATGGATTCGAACGACCTCGAAAAGGAGCGCGGCATCACGATCATAGCCAAGGTGACCTCAGTCGCCTGGAAGGACGCCCGCGTCAATATCGTCGATACGCCCGGCCACGCCGATTTCGGCGGCGAAGTCGAACGCATCCTCTCCATGGTCGATGGCGCCATCGTCCTCGTCGATGCCTCGGAAGGTCCGATGCCGCAGACCAAGTTTGTCGTCGGCAAGGCCTTGAAGATCGGCTTGAAGCCGATCGTCGCCATCAACAAGGTCGATCGGCCGGATGCGCGCGTCACAGAGGTCGTCAACGAGATCTTCGATCTCTTCGCGGCGCTTGACGCAACCGACGAACAACTCGATTTCCCCATCCTCTATGGCTCGGCCAAACAGGGCTGGATGGCCGGGACGCCCGAGGGTCCGAAAGAGAGCATGGCGCCCTTGTTCGATCTCGTCCTGCGGCATGTGCCGGCGCCAAAGATTGAGGAGGGCGGCTTTCGCATGCTCGGCACGCTGCTCGAGGCCAATCCCTATCTCGGCCGGCTCATCACAGGCCGCGTCTTTGCCGGCAGCATTAGGCCCAACCAGGCAGTGAAAGTGCTCGACCACACTGGCGCGATTGTCGAGCAAGGCCGGGTCTCGAAGATCCTCGCCTTTCGCGGCATCGAACGCACGCCGATCGATGTGGCGGAAGCCGGCGATATCGTCGCCATCGCCGGTCTCGAAAAATTCAACGTCGCCGATACGCTCGCGGCGCCCGAGGTGATGGAGCCGCTGCAGGCGCAGCCGATCGATCCGCCGACCCTGTCGATGACCTTCCTCGTCAATGATTCGCCCTTCGCCGGCACCGAAGGCGACAAGGTGACGAGCCGCGTCATCCGCGACCGCCTGTATAAGGAAGCCGAAGGCAATGTCGCGCTCAAAGTCGAGGATTCGCCGGACTCGGATTCCTACATCGTTTCGGGCCGAGGCGAATTGCAGCTCGCCATCCTGATCGAGACCATGCGCCGCGAAGGCTTCGAACTCGGCGTGTCGCGGCCGAAAGTCGTGTTGCGGAAGGACCCGCCAACCAACCAGCTCCTCGAACCCATCGAGGAAGTGGTGATCGATGTCGACGAGGAGCACTCCGGCGTCGTCGTGAACAAAATGGCCGAGCGCAAGGCCGAGATGGTCGAGATGCGTCCTTCGGGCGGCGGGCGGCTGCGCCTCGTCTTCCACGCGCCGACCCGCGGCCTCATCGGCTATCAGGGCGAGCTTCTGACCGATACGCGCGGGACTGCGGTCATGAACCGGCTGTTCCACGCCTATGCGCCGTTCAAGGGGGACATCGCCGGCCGCCGCAACGGCGTGCTCGTCTCCAACGACCAGGGCGAGTCGGTCGCCTATGCGATGTGGAAGCTGGAGGATCGCGGCCCAATGATGATCGAGCCGGGTCAAAAGGTCTATCGCGGCATGATCGTCGGCGAGCATACGCGCGACAACGATCTCGATATCAACGTGCTGAAGGGCAAGCAGCTCACCAATATCCGCGCCGCCGGCAAGGACGAGGCGGTGCGCCTGACGCCGCCGATCAAGATGACGCTCGAAAAGGCGCTCGCCTATATCGAGGACGACGAGCTCGTTGAAGTGACGCCGAAATCGATCAGGCTCCGCAAGATGCTGCTCGATCCGAACGAGCGCAAGCGGGCCGTGCGCGCCCGGGAGAGCGCGTGAGCTGCGCGGACTCCTTCTCCCTGTGGGAGAAGGTGCCCCATAGGGCGCGCTTCGCGCGCCCGTCAAATCGAAGGACGCCCGCCGCGAAGCGGCGGGCTATGGCGGGGCGGATGAGGGGTTGCGATCGCGCGCTATTGTGCACCGTCGTACCCCCTCACCCGCCGCCTCCGGCGGCACCCTCTCCCACAGGGAGAGGGTTCGCACAAAGCAGAGGCAGCCATGCGTGACTTTCCGCCCCGCCGCATCGTCTGCCTCACCGAAGAGACGATCGAGACGCTCTATCTCCTCGGCGAGGAGGACCGGATCGTCGGCGTCTCCGGCTATGCGGTGCGGCCCGCGCGGGTTAGGCAGGAGAAGCCCCGCGTCTCCGCCTTCATCTCGGCCGATATTCCAAAGATCCTTGCGCTCGAGCCGGATCTCGTTCTTTGCTTCTCCGATCTCCAGGCGGCGATCGCCGCCGATCTGATCCGCGCCGGCGTCGCCGTGCATATGTTCAATCAGCGCGATGTCGCGGGCATCCTGGCGATGATCCGCACGCTCGGCGCGCTCGTCGGAATCCCTGAGAAAGCGGCGGCGCTCGCCGACGATCTCGAGAGACACATCGAAGGGGTGGCGTCGGCAACACGCGCGCGCCAGCGTCCCAAAGTCTATTTCGAAGAATGGGACGACCCGCTGATAAGCGGAATAGGCTGGGTCTCGGAGCTGATCGAGATCGCCGGCGGCGAGGATGTGTTTCCCGATCTGCGCCGACAGAAATCGGCCAGAAATCGCATCGTCACGCTCGACGCCGTCATCCAGGCGGCGCCGGACGTCATCCTTGCCTCGTGGTGCGGCAAGAAGGTTGTGCCCGAGAAGATCCGCGGGCGCCCGGGCTTCGATCGCATCCCGGCGGTTCGCGACAATCGGATCGTCGAGATCAAATCGGCGCTGATCCTGCAACCGGGGCCCGCCGCGCTCACCGATGGGCTCGACGCCATGGTTGCCGCGCTTCACCCTTCAGGCTGAGCCGCAATCGCAACACGGGCGTCAGCTCGCCGTCGCCAAGCCAAGGCTCGCCTTCAAGATTCGGCGGTTCGGCCGCAAAAGATCGGCCAGCGTATATTGGTCGAGGACCTTGAAGAAAGCTCCGAGCGCCTCCCGCAACACATGCTCGAGGCGGCACGGGCCCGCGATCCGGCACTCCCCGCCCTCGGCAAAACACTCGACCAGAGCCAGGTCGTCTTCGGTATTACGCACGACGTCACCCACGTTGATCTCATGCGGAGGCTTAGCGAGCTTGAGACCGCCGCCGCGACCGCGGAGCGTCGCGACATAGCCAAGATGACCGAGCGCCTGAACCACCTTCATCAAGTGGCTCTCCGATATGCCATAGGCGTCGGCGATCTCCCGGATTGAGCTCAGGCGGTCAGATTGCAGGCCCAAATAGATGAGGACGCGCAAGGAATAATCCGAATAGCGGGTGAGCCGCATCCGCTTCCTCCCCTCCTGGTTGTCTTCCTATACCGCTTGCCTCTTCAAAGGGCAATTTCCGAAGGTCTCAAGCTCGCCCTGTTTTTCAGGTTGCGGGGCCGTGAGTTCACCTCACACCCAGCGTGAGTGCGACTTCGCTCAGCCGCCGGCAAGCAGCGAATGAAGCGCCTCCGCATTCTCTCCCTTGCGCAGGCGTCGGGCTAATTCCTGATCGCGAATGCGGCGCGAAATGGCAGCGAGTATGCTCATATGGTCGCTGCCCGGCTCAGCTGGAATGAGAAGCAGGAAGACGAGATCAACCGGATTCTCGTCGACGGCATCGTAGGCAATCGGTCGCGCGAGCCTCGCGAAGAGGCCGAAGAACCGATCGAGCCCTTCGATCCGCGCATGCGGTAGCGCGAAACCCTGGCCGAGCCCAGTCGAGCCGAGTTTTTCGCGCGCCTCAAGGGCGTCGAGGATCGTCTTTTGAGGAATGTTCAAGAGCGCGGCCGTGCGGCGGGCGAGCTCTTGAAGGAGCTGGGCCTTGTCGCTCACGCGAAGCGATGGGATCACGCGATCCTGAGTGAGAAGTTCAGCGATGTCCATGGTCTGCCTGGAAGGAGAATTGCGGCAAGCGAATCATCGTGGGCTCGATCCGATCTCGGCGACATCGGCGAACTCTAATCCTGGACGCGCAGGCGATAGCCGACGCCGGTTTCGGTGAGAATATGGCACGGGCGCTCCGGATCGACCTCGATTTTTTGTCGGAGCGCCCGGATGTAGATGCGCAAATATTGGACATCGACGTCGCCTCCCCAGACTTCGCGCAGGACGAAGCGGTGAGTCAATACCTTGCCGGCATGCGCCACGAGCAGCCGCAGGACGTCATATTCACGCGGCGAGAACTTCACCTCCTGGCCGCGCACGGTCACGATCCGCCGCACCAGGTCGACCGTAAGATCGCCGCTGCGGAAGATCGCCTTTTCGCCCTGCTGCTGGAGGCGGTGTCGCTGCGCGGCGCGGATGCGGGCGAGCAGCTCGTCGATCCCGAAGGGCTTGGTGACATAGTCGTCGGCGCCGAGATCGAGCGCCTTCACTTTCACGCCCTCGGCCTCGCGGCTCGACAGAACGATGATCGGCAGGGTCTCGCCACCCTCGCGCAATTGCCGGATAATGTCGAGTCCGTCCATGTCCGGCAGTCCGAGGTCGAGCACGACGACATCGGCCGACTTGCGGCGGACCGCTTCGATCGCGCTGCATCCGTCCTTTGCCTCCGAAACGATATAGCCCTGCGTGGCGAGGCTCGGCCGCAGGAAGCGCAGGATCGCCGGCTCGTCGTCGACGACGAGAATTCGGAGTTGGCTGGTGGTCATGTCAGCGCCTCGACCCGGTGCGTCAGCGGAATCGGCAGCTTCACGATGAATATCGCACCAGGCCGGTCGGTGCGGTTGGCGGCGCAGATCGTCCCGCCCATGGCTTCGACGAAACCGCGGCAGATCGCAAGCCCGAGCCCCGTTCCGACGCGCTGCCGGTCGGTGCGATGGACACGGAAGAACTTGTCGAAGATCCGCTCACAATCCGCCTCGGGAATTCCCTCGCCTTCGTCGGCGACTTCGAGCACTACGCTATTGCCCTCGCGGCGTGCCGTGATCGTGATTGGTGAACCCACCGGGGCATATTTGGCGGCGTTGTCAAGGAGGTTGAAGAGCACCTGTTCCATCAGGACCATGTCCAATGCGAGCATCGGCAAGCCCGGCTCAAGGGCGATCTCGACCTTATGGTCCTTCAAAATCTTTTGCGCCTTTTGCAAAGTCGCCCCGACGAGATCGGACAGGTCGACGAGGCTTGATTGCGGAATGAGCGAGCCCGATTCGAGCCGCGTCATGTCGAGAAGATTGCCGATGAAGCGGTTGAGCCGTTCGGCCTCTTCCTGGATGGTGCGCAGCAGCGTCATGCGCACCTGCGGATCGAGTTCCGCGCTGTGAGAGACGAGACTGCTCGCCGAACCGATGATCGAGGCGAGCGGCGTGCGTAGATCATGCGAGATCGACGTGAGCAGCGCCTGCCGCAGGCGATCCGTCTCGGCCGCAAGCCGCGCCTTGGCTATGTCTCTGGCGAGATAGACGCGCTCGATCGCCAGCGCCGCCTGGTCCGAGAGCGAGTCGAGGAGACGGCTTTCCTCCGGCCTCAGCAAGACGCCATCCCGATCGGAATCGATGCCGATGACGCCGATCGGCCCGCGGCCGGTCCGCATCGGCGTGAACAGACGCTTCGCCCCCGGCAAAGTATCGGCGCCGCGGCCGGCCGCCTGGTTCTTCTCGAAACACCATTGCGCGGCGGCAAGATCGGCCTCATCAAGCTGGTCCTCCGGCGGAAATCCTGCCTTCAACGCGAGTCTCCCCTCTTCCGGCAACAGCAGCACGACTCTCACCTTCAGCAGAAGCGCGATCTGATAGACCGTCGCCCACAAGACATCGTCGAGCCCGGCGGCACCGGCGAGTTTGCCGCTGAAGAGATAGAGTTCCTCGGTGATCCGCGCCCGCTGTTGCGCCGCGATCGCCTGCGCTCGCAGCCGCGCCGTGAGATTGCTGGCGATGACCGCGACAACCCCGAAAAAGAACAGAGCGACCACATTCTCGGGGTCCGCGACCGTGAACGTGTAAAGCGGCGGCAGAAAGAAGAAATTAAACGCGAGGACGCTGACGAGGGAGGCAAACAGCGATGGCCACAGACCATAATTGACTGCGCTCGCCAGCACGCCGACAAGAAAAACAAGCGCGAGATTAGAGACGGCGAACGTGTGGCGCAGAAAGAGCGCGGCAAGGCACGCGGCCGCGACAAAACCGAGGCTTCCGGCATAGGCAATCCAATTCGCTCGCGCCGCGCTCGGCTGGGGGCGCGTAGCCTTAGGTGTCGGTCGGGCGCCCTCGGCTGCGACGACATGAATGTTGATGCCGCCGGCATCCTGAATGAGCCTTTGCGTCACCGATCCACGCAGGAGATCGAGCCAATGCGCACGGCTCGCGTGGGCGACGAGAATATGGGTGAAATTATGCGATTGGGCATAATCGATGATCGTGGCGGCGATGTCTTCACCGGGAAGCGTGAGAGGTGTCCCGCCAAGCCGGGCGGCAAGCCGCAAGGCCTCAGCGACCTGGCCGCGTTCGGCCTCATCGGCGCGCAGCTCCTGTGGAGTCTCGACGTGGATCGCCGTCCACGGCGCCCTGAGCCGATCGGCCGTGCGCCGCGCCAGCCGCACCAGCGCGGCGCCGCCCGACGCGCCGTTAACCCCCACGAGCAGGCGCTCGCCGGCCGGCCAAGGCCCGCCGATCGCATGCGAACGCATATAATCGACCATTTGCGCGTCGACCCGCTGCGCCGTCCTACGCAACGCGAGCTCACGCAAGGCGGTGAGATTGCCCGGCGAAAAATAATTCTCTCTCGCCCGCACCGCCTGATCGCCGAGATAGACCTTGCCTTCGTTGAGGCGGTCAATCAGATCTTCCGGCGTGAGGTCGACGACTTCAATGTCGTCGGCGCGGTCGATGATCGAATCAGGAACGGTTTCGCGCACCCTGATGCGGGTGATGCGGGCGACGACGTCGTTCAGGCTTTCGACATGCTGGATGTTCAGCGTCGTGTAGACGTCGATGCCGGCGGCAAGAACCTCTTCGACATCAAGGTAGCGCTTGGGATGGCGGCTTCCCGGCGCATTCGTATGCGCAAGCTCATCGACGAGCACTAGGCGCGGTTGGCGCGCCAATATGGCATCGAGATCCATCTCGGCGAGGAATTGCCCCCTATAAGCGATCATCCGCCGCGGCATGACCTCCAGGCCGGCGAGGAGCGCTTCGGTCTCCTGGCGGCCATGGGTTTCCACCACGCCAACCACAACATCCCACCCTTCGCGCAGCTTCGCCTGCGCGGTGAGCAGCATTTCGTAGGTCTTGCCGACGCCCGGCGCGGCGCCGAGAAAGATCTTCAATCTCCCACGCGCACCGTTTTGAGCTTCCTGCAGCAGGACATCCGGCGAAGGGCGTCTGTCGCCTGACTCGCGTTTCTCCATCATTCTCGCCAAAGGCCGGACGGCTTCCCTTTCACGGCGGAGTCAAGACATGGATATGCGACGCCGGCTTTGCGAGTCCGCGTCGGACTCGCATGCCGGCGGAGTGCCTCTCGACACCGGGCATCTTACACTTTCAGCCGGCCCGCGTCATTGCGAGCGAAGCCAGCGTTCCTTCTCCCCTTGTGGGAGAGGGTTCGCGCACGTTCATTCTGGATTGCTTCGTCGCTTCGCTCCTCGCAATGACAATCCCCGCCATGCGCGGTTTTCTATTCGCCTCGCATCATCCAGGACCCAAGCTGTCGAGAGCGAGATTGAGTTCCAGCACGTTGACATGCGGCTCGCCGATGATGCCCATGAAGCGCTTCTCGACATGCGCCTCGACGAGCGCGCGCAGGCGATCTTCAGGAAGCTGCCGCGCCTTGGCGACGCGCGGCACCTGAAAGAAAGCCGCCGCCGGGGTAATGTCGGGATCGAGCCCACTCGCCGATGTGGTGACGAGATCGACGGGTACCGGGACGGACGGGTTTTCCGCCTGCAATTTGGCCGTGTCGCCCTTGACCCGGTCCACGAGCGCTTTCGAGGTCGGCCCTAAGTTCGAACCAGTCGAATTGTCCGCCGCATAGGGCACGGGGATGGTTTTGGTCGGATCTTTCGGATCCGGCTCAGTCGTCGCCGACGGCCGCGGGTGGAAATATTTGTCGCTCGTGAAATTCTGCCCGATGAGCTCGGACCCGATGATCTTTCCATTCTTTTCGATCAGGCTGCCATTTGCCTGATGTCGAAAAAGAACCTGGGCGATGCCGGTCATCCCCAGCGGGTAGATCAAGCCGGTGATGACGGTCATCACGACGATCATCAGGATGGCCGGGCGGATTTGCTTCACCATTGGTTTGTCCTCACGCAAGGCCGACGGCGGAAACCACCATGTCGATCAGCTTGATGCCGATGAACGGCGCGATGATGCCGCCGACGCCATAGACCAGAAGATTACGGCGCAAGATATTCGCCGCGCCGAGCGGGCGATAAGTGACACCTTTGAGCGCCAGCGGGACGAGCGCGATGATGATCAGCGCGTTGAAGATGATCGCCGAGAGGATGGCGCTCTGCGGAGTCCTCAGGTGCATGATGTTCAGCGCCTGAAGCTGCGGATAAAACGCGATGAACATCGCCGGAATGATGGCGAAATATTTGGCCACATCGTTGGCGATCGAAAATGTGGTCAGCGCGCCGCGGGTAATGAGCAACTGCTTTCCGATCTCGACGATCTCGATGAGCTTCGTCGGATCGCTGTCGAGATCGACCATGTTGCCCGCCTCGCGGGCGGCCATCGTGCCGGTATTCATGGCGACGCCGACATCGGCCTGGGCGAGCGCCGGCGCATCATTGGTGCCGTCGCCGCACATGGCGACGAGCTTGCCTTGCGCCTGCTCAACGCGGATGAGTTTCAGCTTGGCTTCCGGGGTCGCCTGAGCCAGGAAGTCGTCGACGCCTGCTTCCGCGGCAATCGCAGCGGCAGTGAGCGGGTTATCGCCGGTGATCATCACCGTACGAATTCCCATCCTCCGCAGTTCATGGAAGCGTTCTTTGATGCCGCCCTTCACAATGTCCTTGAGGTTGATGAGGCCGAGCAAGCGGCCGTTCTTGGCGACGGCGAGCGGCGTGGCGCCCGATTTCGCGATCTCGTCGGATTTCGCCGTCAATTCACGAACGGCGGAGTCAAGCACGGGAGCAGCCGGCACCAGCGCACGGACATAGGCCAGAACCGCGTCAACGGCGCCCTTGCGGACGGCACTGTCGCTGGTATCGACGCCGCTGATCCGGGTTTGCGCCGAGAAGGGGACGAATTTTGCCTGGAGCGTTTTCATGTCACGCGCTCTGATCCCGTGCTTCTCCTTGGCGAGAACAACGATCGAGCGGCCTTCCGGCGTTTCGTCCGAGAGCGAGGCGAGTTGAGCCGCGTCGGCGAGCTCGGCCTCGCTCACGCCCGTGAGCGGGATGAAGGCCGCCGCCTGGCGGTTGCCCAGCGTGATCGTGCCGGTCTTGTCGAGCAGCAACGTGTCGACGTCGCCCGCCGCCTCCACCGCACGGCCGGACATGGCGAGCACATTGAAACGCACCAGCCGGTCCATGCCAGCAATGCCGATGGCCGAGAGAAGCGCGCCGATGGTCGTCGGGATCAAGGTTACGAACAACGCTACAAGCACGAGGACCGTCACCTTTCCTCCCGCGTAGGAGGCAAAGCTCGGAATGGTCGCGACCGCGATGACGAAAATGATCGTCATGCCAGCGAGCAGAATGTTGAGCGCGATTTCGTTCGGCGTCTTCTGCCGCGTTGCCCCTTCGACGAGCGCGATCATGCGGTCGAGAAAGGTCGAACCTTGTGCGGCGGTGATTTTCACCTTGATCCAGTCGGAGATCACGGTCGTACTGCCGGTCACTGCCGAACGGTCGCCGCCGCTCTCGCGAATGACGGGCGCCGACTCGCCGGTGATCGCAGATTCATTGACGGAGGCCACGCCCTCGATGACATCGCCATCGCTCGGGATCAAGTCGCCGGCCTCGACCAGCACGACATCGCCGGGCTTCAGCAACGTAGCGGGCACTGAGCGCCATTTCGTAGCGCCGTTGGCCGAAGACTTTTCCTCGCCGGCCGCGTAAAGCAACTTCGCATTCGCTTCCGTCTTGCTCCGGCGCAAGCTCGCTGCCTGCGCCTTGCCGCGGCCCTCAGCCACCGCCTCGGCGAAATTGGCGAAAAGTACGGTGAACCAGAGCCAAAGGATGATTTGGAAGGCAAAGCCGTAGTGGCCGCGCCCCAGAGCAATGTCACGCAAGAAAAGAATCGTGACGAGCGCCGCAACGATCTCGACCGTGAACATCACGGGGTTTCGAACCAGGACGCGAGGGTCGAGCTTCTTGAACGAGTCGCCGATGGCGGTGACAAGAATCTTCGGGTCCGCCATTGCGGCGATAGAAGTCCGTCTGCGTGTATGGGAGAGTTCCATGGGAATGCCTCTGAGGATCAATAGAGTGTGCCGGCTTTCATCGCGAAGTGCTCGACCACGGGCCCGAGCGATACCGCCGGGAAATAGGTCAAGCCGCCGACTATGAGGATCACCCCAACGAGCAAGCCGACGAACAGGCTGCGGTCGGTCGGGAATGTGCCGGCCGAGGCAGGCACGATCTTCTTTGCGACGAGCGAGCCCGCAACCGCCATCATCGGCACGATGAAGACGAACCGCCCCATCAGCATCGCGAACGCAAGCGTCGTGTTGTAGTACGGCGTATTGGCGGAAAGTCCGGCAAATGCGCTGCCATTATTGCCAGTGCCTGAGGCAAACGCGTAGAGGATCTCGCTGAAGCCGTGCGGGCCATTGTTCGCAGTCCCTGCGAGACCAGCCGGCAGAACCGTGGCGAGCGCAGTCCAGCCGAGGATCGATAACGGCAGCGCCAGAATGGCGATAATCGTCATCTTGACTTCCTTCGCGTCGATCTTCTTGCCGAGATATTCCGGCGTCCGCCCCACCATGAGCCCGGCGATGAACACCGCCAGGATGGCGAAGAGCAAGATGCCGTAGAGGCCGGAGCCGACACCGCCAAAAATAACTTCGCCCAGCATGATGTTGACCATCGGCACCATGCCGCCGAGCGGCGTAAAGCTGTCATGCATCGCATTGACCGACCCGTTGGACGCGTCCGTCGTGGCGGTCGCCCAGATCGTCGAATTCGTAATGCCGAAACGGACCTCCTTGCCCTCCATATTGCCGCCCGCCTGCAAGGCAGAAGGCGCTTGGTCGATATGGAGCGCGGTGAATGCGGGGTTTCCGTGTGACTCAGCCCAGTAACACGTTGTGATGCCGGCCAGGTATATGACGCCCATCACGGCGAAGATCGCCCAGCCCTGGCGCTGACTGCCGACCATCCGGCCGAAGGTGTAGGTCAGCGCCGCACTGATCGCGAGGATCGACCACATCTCGATGAGATTGGTGATCACATTCGGGTTCTCGAAGGGATGCGCGGAATTAACGTTGAAGAATCCGCCGCCGTTGGTGCCGAGCTGCTTGATTGCGATCTGCGACGCGACCGGCCCTTGCGCGATCAGCTGCTTCGCGCCCTCGACTGTCGTCGCCTCGGTGTAGGCGCTCAGATTCTGCGGCATTCCGAAGGCGATCAGCGCCAGCGCGACGACGATCGACATCGGCAGCAGAATGTAGAGCGTGCAGCGCGTGAGATCGACCCAGAAATTGCCGACCGTCTGCGCCGAGCGCCGTGCGAAACCGCGAACGAGCGCGATGGCGAGCGCTATGCCGGTGGCGGCCGAGAGGAAATTGTGCACGGTGAGCCCCGCCATCTGTGTGAGATAGCTCATCGTCGTCTCGCCGCCATAAGACTGCCAGTTGGTATTGGTGAGGAAGCTCACCGATGTGTCGAAGGCAAGGCTTTGTTCGACGGGCGCTTGCCCCTGCGGATTGAAGGGCAGAACCGCCTGCAGCCGCTGCAGGGCATAGAGCGTGACGAAGCCCGCCACGCTGAAAAACAGCATGGCGATGGTGTATGTCACCCAATGCTGCTCCTGCCCTTCATCGACTCCGCAAATCCGATAGATACCGCGCTCCACCGGTTGGAGGACAGGCGAGAGAAAGGTCCGCTCGCCCGTGAAGACGCGCGCCATATAGGCGCCCAGCGGCTTTACCACCGCTATGACGAGCAGCGAATAAATCGCAACCTGGATCCAGCCATTAAGAGTCATGTGGACTGCTCCTCAGAACCGCTCGGGGCGGACGAGCGCGTAAACGAGATAGACGAGGATGAAGAGGACGGCGAGAGCGCCGAGTCCGTAATCGATGATCATGTTTGCCTCACAATCTGTCGCAAGCGAAGACGTAAAGCGTGATGATCAGGAAGGCCCCGATCCCGATCGCAAGGTACAGAACGTCGAACATGCGAAAGACCTCCCTCGGCCAGCAACGGAGACTCAGCTGCCAATTTATTGGAGAGCTTCGGTTAGCTGCCGCTTCACGCAAATGATCTAAGTCAACCTTGGCTCCCGGCCGATTGCGCCAGTCGCGCAACTGACCTCTGCCCAGGCGATTTCATGCGCGAGCATTTGCCGGAAATGGCATATAGGATCGAGATGTCTTCGGCCCCGCCACAATAAAAATTCCATATATGCCCGGCGCAAAGCTCTCGTCTTTTCAATCGCATGCGGATTGAGGGTGTTCGCCGGAATGCGAGGGTGCGACGAAGTGCGAGGGCAGCGAAAGAATTGCGCCGACGATCAGCCGGCCTGCATCGCCATCACTGCCAATTCTGCCAGAAGAGCAATGCTCAAGAAGCCGCCGAGGGCTAAGCCGATTTCGAAAAGCAGTTCATTGGGCGTCGGCGTTTCGTCGCGTGCTGTATTCCGATCACGACAATGATCTTCAGCGCGTTGACTGGCGCGGCCAAGCCTGTTGTCCTGCATGGCGACAGCATCCATGAAGCCGACGATTCGCAGGACGTTTTGAGCCGGAATCGCATATAGGATCGAGCCGGCCCCGGCATCGGCGTTATAGAAATCGCATATAGGCCGCCCTGGCGAAACGCTCGGTCTCGCTGGAATCCTTCGGGGCGTCCTGCCGCTGTCGATCATTGGCGCGGCAACGCGAGAATCTCCGGCATGTGCGCAACGAGGAATTGCTTGAGCAGCATTGCTCTGGCGCGATGCGCGAAGGGCGTCGGATGCCAATCGCCGGGGATACTCAGTTTTGGATTGTTCCAGGTATGCTTGCCGAGCGACACGTCGATCACCGGCAAGCCGCCGGCTCGAAGCTCGTTCATGATGTCCTGATCGGTGAAACCGGACATCCACAAATTATCGTGCCCGGCGGACAGGAAAAGAACAATTGTCGGAACGTGGTAGCGCTCTCTTGTCAAGGCAGCGGCTTTGAGCGTCTCCGCTATATAGAGTTGGATGTCACCTCTGGTGCCGATCCTGAAATAGCGTTTGAATAACGCGCGGAAGATGGCCACGCGCGAGAGAAGCCCTTCTATCTTTGGTCTGCCGTGATCGAAGCAGACACCGGCGAAGATCGGGTTGCCATTCTCGAGAACATAGCGTGGCGCGCCGAAGACATAATCAGCTTTGCAAGCGACCCGATCGGTTTGCCACGGGGCCGTGAAGAAGACGAACAAGCGCAAATCGGACCCGACGATCTTATCGAATACGCCCGTTTCCATGGCGCGCAGGAACTGTTGCGGCGAATAGGCCCAAAAACCTAGATTGAGGACGCGAATCTTGTGATCGGTCAGGTCGGCGAAGGCTTGAGGCATCGTGTCCGGATCGTTGACGCCGACGCCGAGCGTGAAGGAATCGCCGAAGAATGCGATCGTCGGACCATGATCCGATGGAACCGTCTTCCTGAGACGATGGTCGTCAAATGTGTAGGTGACTTCGTAGATCGTCGCGCCGGAGTACGGATAGATCAGTCTCTCGTGATAGACACCCGGATCTCCGGGGCCCCAGCCGAAGACCAGGTTACGCACGATCACGCCCTTCGTCTTGATCGAAACGGGAGTATCGGAGTCGAATGCAAAAGCAGCACCCTCGATGATGCACAGGCCGAATACGAGCGCTCCTACAACGACAAACGCCTCGCGCGCTCGTTCGGGAACAAGCGATACGATGTCGACGAGAAGCAAGAAGAGAAGGAACAGATAAAAGAAGATCGTGTGGGGGGCAAAGCGTGAAACGTAGATCACATATCCGCAAAGACCGAGGCAGGCCGGCACGCCAACGGCGCGCGCCCAAAACATGAGACGGGGCATAATTCCGGTTCCGTTGCTTTCTGGCCCATAGAATAGTTGAAAATTGGCCTGATCGGCGGCGCTCCGGCGGCCCGATCGTCAAATCATTGAGATCTGGTCTCCGGCGCCGGGATGCGGGTGCAGAACGCGCGTGGAAAGCGCCGGCGCCCTCGCCCGAGGCATCGCGTCGAGTCGCACAAGAGATTCCGATCGGTCAGAACCGCGACTGACGAGCCGCAGAGCCGCGCCGATCAGGCCGTCGCCCCGGGTTTGCCGCAAACCGGGATCGGTTTTCAGCAGGAGGCTCAACAGGATAAGCGCCGAAGGAAAAGCGCGTCGCGGTACCTCGCTCAGCCGCCGACACCTGGGGTTCAAGTTTGAGTGGGCACAGTCTCGGGGAGCGCCGCTGTGGAGCGCGATTGCGCCGCCGGTCCCGAATGGCGCCCGAGGCCGCGCCCGGCTGGCAGGCTGCTGCCCTTTTCGGGCCAACAAATGGCCAGAATCTGCCGCTTGCTCGGGCAACTTGGCGCGAGATACGACCAATCGTTGCAGGAAAGCACCGCTTCCCTGAAAAGCAAGTCGAAACAGCGAACTTGGATTGAATGCTTCGCCATGATGTGTTCCTTTTGTCACAAATGGCGCGTTTTCCATTGGGGGCAAAAACATGACGTTTTCGCGCGGGTTTTTCACTGCAGCAGCGCTCTGCGCGGGAATGATCATGACAGGCGGGTACGCCGCAGCCGCAGATCTGCCAACCACCAAAGGACCACCGCCCCCGCCGCCCACCTGGTGGTCGACGGTGACGGTCAATGGCGAGATCGACGCCGGTATCATGGGCAATCCTGACAGCCCGCCGAGCGGGCTCAACTGGGGCCGGCTGTTTGATGACAAGGCGAACGAGCCTTTGTTCAATCAAGGCTTGCTGACCGTGCAGCGGCCGATCGATTCGTCGAAGCCGGTCTATGATGTCGGTTTCGCGTTCCAGCTCATGTATGGCTCGGACGCTCGCTACACTCATTACCTCGGCGAGTGCGAGTATTGCATCAACAGTCTCTATCAGGTCACCGTCCTTGAGGCTTACGTTCAGGCGCATACGCCGTGGATATTCGACGGCGGCATCGATTGGAAAGTTGGTCAATGGCCGACCCTGGAAGGCGCCGAAGTGATGGAATCCGACCTCAACTTGTTCTATTCGCATTCCTATATCTTCAATTACGCCGAGCCCTTCCAAGACACCGGCGTGCTGGCGATCGCGCATGTCAATCCCACGATTGATCTTTATGCATCGATTGTCAGCGGCGAGAACACAAGCTTGGGCTTCCCGTACGGCGACAACAACGCTACGCCAAACTTCGAAGGCGGCGTTGGGCTGAACAAATTGGGTCCCAATGGCGCCGTCACCGTTCTGGCGACGACTCACATCGGGCCGCAAGATCCGTTCTTCGGGGGCGGCCTCGAACCAAACGGAGCCGGTCAGACGCCTATGCTTTATCCGGGGTGCGGCTTTACTGCATGCGGCAATAGCGCACTGCGCTTCGATAACGACATCGTCGTGACATGGACAGCTACCGACAAGCTGACCCTAACCCTCGACGGCAATTATACCCGGGACAATGCCCTTCCGGACGAAACCTATGGTGCCGCGGGCTATGCCTCTTACCAGACGCCGATCGATTGGCTGAAGATCAATGGCCGCGCGGAGGTGTTTCGCGACGATACGGGCGCATTCGTCGGCGCCTATCCAAACGTCTTCGGTTTCGCAGACTCCGAACATGGCTATGTTCTTCCGGGCGGCTTTTCGCCCGTGATCACGCAGGCGCCGACGACCTATTTCGAAGTGACCGGCGGCCTCAACATCACACCGACGATTCCCTCGAGCATCCCTTACCTCAAGGGGGTCATCATCAGGCCTGAGGTGCGCTACGACACGTCCTTGAACGGAACGACCCCCTTCGATCTCGTAGAGACCGGTCCTGGGGCGGGGTTCGGGACGAAAACTGACCAAGTCACGGTCGGCGGCGACATCATCTTGAAGTTCTGACTTCACTCCAGAATGGCATGAGAAAAAACGCCGGCCCTCGAGGCCGGCGTTTTCGTTGGCCGTCGCGAACTCCACCACGTGTTTGAGACGGATCGCCGCGACACGATGCTATCCTGCTGCGTCCTTGCGAGGAGCGAAGCGACGAAGCAATCCAGAATGCGAGTGCACTAACCCTCTCTCCTTGCGGGAGAGGGTGGCTTGCCATAGGGCGCGCTCCGCGCGCCCGTCGCTTATATGCCCTGCGCGAAGCGCAGGGCTATAGCAAGCCGGGTGAGGGGTCGCACCACCCCTCACCCGGTCGGCTCCGCCGACCACCCTCTCCCGCAAGGGGAGAGGGTTCGCGCACGTCGCTCCGCTCGCAATGACGGGCTCACAACTCTGCGAGAAACGTGCGAGGCCAGTGTTCGGAGTGGCCTGGAGGCGCGTCCAAAAGACCACCCTTTCGCCCAAACGCGTTTCAGGGGCGGGTGTGGGCTCGTCGGAATGTCAAGTCATGACGCAAAAGGCCGCGGATCAACGCATAGATGAGATAGGAAAAATAACCGATCAGAACGGCCGATCCAAAAACGAAGTCGAATGCCATGATCGTAGCCTTCGCTCCATCGCCGCGGTGCGCGACCGCTCGGGTCTATCAAACCTCACCTGGGTTCAGGTCACAAGCATTTATCGAGCCTAAAGCCGCCGCGCCGCTGATCCGGCCCGATCGTAGCGGAAAAATGGATTTCATGCCTTCGAGTCTTCGTTAACGCGTGATTGATCTGAAAGATCCGCAACATTCAGAATCATGCTTCGGGGTCGAGCCTTCTCCGCCAAGCCGCCGCTTCTTTGCCGCGCATCTGTGCGCCCGGGTTCATCGCCCGAAAAAGCCTCGGTCGGCAAAAAAGCGCTCCCTTTCGGGAGCGCTGAAGTTTGCGAGGAGGAGGCTAGAACGGGCGTTTGGCCTCACACGGATGAAGTCATCAAACGAACGGCGTATCAGACGTCGTAGTAGAGAAAAAATTCATACGGGTGCGGCCGCAAGCGGATTTCATCGAGTTCGCGCGAGCGCTTGAAGCTGAGGTGGGCTTCTACGACGTCACTTGTGAACACGTCTCCCTTGAGAAGGAATTTATGGTCGGCTTCTAGGGCGTCGAGGGCTTCCTCAAGCGTAGCGGGCGTCGATGGGACCTTGGCACGCTCCTGTGGCGGAAGGTCGTAGAGATTCTTGTCGATCGGCTCGCCCGGATCGATCCGGTTCTGGATGCCATCAAGACCGGCCATCAGCATCGCCGCAAAAGCGAGGTAGGGATTGGCGGCAGGGTCCGGGCAACGGAACTCCACGCGCTTCGCCTTGGGGTCGGGCGAGTACATGGGGATACGGCATGCGGCTGAACGATTGCGTTGCGAGTAGCCGAGGTTGACCGGCGCCTCGAATCCCGGCACCAGCCGTCGATATGAGTTTACGGTCGGCGCACAGATCGCGAGCAGCGCCGGCGCGTGCTGCAAGAGCCCGCCAATATAATACCGCATCACCTCGCTTGAACCGGCATAGCCGTGGCCGGCGAAGATTGGCGTCTCGCCGCGCCAGATGCTCGAATGCACGTGCATGCCCGAACCATTGTCGCCGAACAGCGGCTTTGGCATGAAGGTGGCGGTCATGCCGCGCTGGCGCGCGACATTCTTCACCACGTATTTGTAGATCATGACGCTGTCGGCCATGCGCGTGAGCGCCGCAAAGCGCATGTCGATCTCACCTTGGCCGCCGGTCGCGACTTCGTGATGGTGCGCCTCGACCGCGACGCCGATGCGCTCCAATAAAATGACCATATTGGTGCGCGCGTCCTGGAGGGTGTCGGCCGGCGGCACGGGAAAGTAGCCTTCCTTTGGGC